>NZ_CP087176.1:4641911-4943538 GCF_024748695.1 Pseudomonas sp. B21-040 | reverse complement strand
GATTGGCGACGCCGAACTGGTAGCGTTTCGTCAGCACTATGCCGATCACTACATCGCTTCGGAGGCGGTGCCTTCGCCGTTGTTCGAGGGGGTCGTCGAGTCGATGGAGGCGTTCCGTGCCGAGGGGTATCATTTGGCTGTGGCGACCGGCAAGGCGCGTCGCGGGCTGGATCGGGTGCTGAAGTCTCACGGGTGGGAGGACTATTTCGACATTACCCGTGCCGCCGACGAAACCGCGAGCAAGCCTCATCCGCTGATGCTTGAGCAGATTCTCGCCCACTGCGAGGTTCGCCCTGAGCAAGCGTTGATGGTCGGCGATTCGTCCTTCGACTTGCAGATGGCGCGCAACGCCGGCATGGATTCGGTTGCAGTCAGCTATGGCGCGCAATCGATCGAGGCGCTGAAAGTGTTCGGGCCGGCGCTGGCCATTGATCGTTTTTCAGAATTGCATGCCTGGCTGAATCAGCGGGCTTAACAGGTTTTTGCTGGGGTAGATGTCATGACCGACGAATGGAAGGCGCCTGACAAGTCGAGTGCGCAGAGCGGTGACGAGAAAAGCTGGAAGCTGCTGGAAAAGACTCTGCTGGCGGGTGTGCAGGAACAACGCAGGTCTCGCCGCTGGGGGATATTCTTCAAGCTGCTGACCTTCGTGTACCTGTTTGTCGCGCTGATCCTGTTTACGCCGCTGATGGACATGGAAAAGAGTGCGACCCGCAGCACCAACTACACGGCATTGATCGATGTGACGGGCATGATCGCCGACAAGGAGCCGGCCAGTGCTGACAATATCGTCGGCAGCCTGCGTGCTGCCTTTGAGGACGAGAAAGTCAAAGGTATCGTGCTGCGCATCAACAGCCCGGGCGGCAGTCCGGTGCAGTCGGGTTATGTGTATGACGAAATCGTCCGCCTGCGTGGCCTGCATCCGGATACCAAGGTGTATGCGGTGATTTCGGATCTGGGGGCTTCCGGTGCTTACTACATCGCCAGTGCGGCGGATCAGATCTACGCCGACAAGGCGAGCCTGGTGGGTTCCATTGGTGTGACGGCGGCCGGCTATGGTTTTGTCGGTACCATGGAGAAGCTGGGTGTCGAACGTCGCACCTATACCTCGGGTGAGCACAAGTCGTTCCTCGATCCGTTCCAGCCGCAGAAGCCTGAGGAAACTCAGTTCTGGCAGGGTGTGCTGGACACCACGCACCAGCAGTTCATCAACAGCGTGAAGAAGGGGCGTGGCGATCGTCTCAAGGACAAAGAGCATCCGGAGTTGTTCTCCGGGCTGGTCTGGAATGGTGAGCAGGCGTTGCCGCTGGGGTTGATCGATGGCCTGGGTAATGCCAGTTCTGTGGCGCGTGATGTGATTGGCGAGAAAGAACTGGTGGACTTCACTGTTCAGGAATCGCCGTTCGATCGCTTCTCGAAGAGGCTCGGTGCCAGCGTTGCGGAGCAATTGGCGATGTGGATGGGGTTTCACGGTCCATCAATGCGCTGATCTCCTTTGGCATTAAAAACCGGCCCAGGTGGCCGGTTTTTTAATACCTGTGCGGTCTCTGTAGCAGCTGGCGAAGCCTGCGTTCGAGTGCGTAGCGCTCGCAAATCCGGATTTCGCGGTTTGCCTGGCAGGTCGCGGCATATGGTTTGGCGAGCGCTGCGCACTCGAACGCAGGCTTCGCCAGCCGCTACACGATTGTGGTGGTCAGGGTATTTGCACGCCTTCGGCCAGCAACATATCGATCAGGCGGATCAGTGGCAGGCCGATCAGGCTGGTAGCGTCAGGGCCTTCTGTGCTTTGAAACAGACTCACCCCCAAGCCTTCCGCCTTGAAGCTGCCAGCGCAGTCGTAGGGCTGCTCGGCGCGCAGGTAGCGTTCGATGCGCGCCTGATCCAGCGTGCGCATGTGCACGGTGAACGGCACGCAATCAACCTGGCATTCGCCTGTCTGGCTGTTGAGCAGCGCCAGGCCGGTCAGGAAGGTCACGCTGGCACCGCTGGCGGCCAGCAATTGCTCGCGGGCCTTTTCGAAGGTGTGGGGTTTGCCGATAATCCGCTCGCCGAGTACCGCGACCTGGTCGGAGCCGATGATTAGGTGAGCGGTATGGCTGCCCATCAGTGCCAGGGCTTTTTCTTTGGCGAGGCGCTTGACCAGTTCAATGGCGGGCTCGCCCGGACGATGGTTTTCGTCGATATCCGGCGAGCTGCAGGTGAATGGCAGCTGCAGGCGGGCCAGTAATTCCCGGCGATACACCGAGCTTGAAGCGAGTAGTAAAGGCAGCATGCGCAACTCCAAAAGTCAGGTCCGGATTCTAGCGGAGGCTTGCAAGTGACGGACAGGGCTGAATTTCCTTTGACATGGCCGGGGGCATCCCTATAATGCTGCGCCTATGTTGAATGACCCGATTCCACCTCACGTTGACCCGCGCAAATTGGCTGACCGTGGCACCACCCTTCAAGGTGAACTGCTGCTGGCCGATTTGGAGAGACTCTGCGACCCGCTTTCCGATACTGTCGGTACGGTGCAGGCTAAATTCGTTTTTGAACGAGATGAACGTAAATCTGTGGTCATCCACAGCTTTATCGACACCGAAGTCAAAATGGTTTGCCAGCGTTGTCTTGAGCTGGTCACCCTGCCGATCCATAGCGAATGCAGTTATGCTGTGGTGAAGGAGGGTGCGAATACCCAGTCGTTGCCGAAAGGTTATGACGTGCTGGAACTGGGCGAAGATCCTTTGGATCTGCAGTCACTGATCGAGGAGGAGCTTCTGCTCGCCTTGCCCATTGTGCCTGCTCATCATCCGGAAGAATGCCAGCAGCCGGCGGGTCTCGATGAGCCCGAACCGAGCGAGGACGAGGTAACGCGGTCCAACCCGTTCAGTGTATTGGCGCAGTTAAAGCGTGACCCAAACGTTTAGGAGTTAATCAATTATGGCTGTTCAGCAGAACAAAAAATCCCGCTCTGCCCGTGACATGCGCCGTTCGCACGACGCTCTCGAGGCTAGCACCCTGTCTGTAGAAAAAACCACCGGTGAAGTTCACCTGCGTCACCACGTATCGCCAGAAGGCGTATACCGTGGTCGTAAAGTGATCGACAAGGGCGCTGACGAGTAATCCTTGTCTGCTCAAGTCATCGCGATTGACGCAATGGGCGGGGACTTCGGTCCCCGCAGCATTGTTCAGGCCAGCCTTGCTTGCCTGTCTGCAACACCCTCGCTGCACCTGACCCTCGTCGGTCAACCCTCTCTTCTTGAAGAATTGCTCTCTGGCCAGTCGGCTGTGGATCGCTCGCGCCTGTCGATTGTGCCTGCGTCTGAAGTCATCACCATGGACGAGAAGCCTGCGCAGGCCCTGCGCGGCAAGCCCGACTCGTCGATGCGCGTGGCGCTCGAGTTATTGCGCGATGGCAAGGTTCAGGCCTGTGTCAGCGCTGGCAATACCGGTGCGCTGATGGCGTTGTCGCGGTTTGTGCTCAAAACCTTGCCGGGTATTGATCGTCCGGCGATGGTGGCGGCGATTCCGACTCAGAAGGGTTATTGCCAGTTACTCGATCTGGGCGCCAACGTCGATTGCAGCGCCGAGCACTTGCTGCAGTTCGCGGTCATGGGGTCGGTGGCGGCCGAAACGCTCGGTATTGTCCGGCCGCGTGTGGCGCTGCTGAACATCGGCACCGAAGACATCAAGGGCAATCAGCAGGTCAAGCTGGCCGCCACTTTGTTGCAGGCGGCCCGTGGCATCAATTACATCGGTTTTGTCGAAGGTGACGGCTTGTACCGTGGCGAGGCCGATGTGGTGGTGTGTGACGGTTTTGTCGGCAATATCCTGCTTAAATCCAGCGAAGGTCTGGCGACCATGATTGCCGGGCGCATTGAAGCGCTGTTCAGGCAAAACCTCGCCTCGAAATTGGTCGGCGCCCTGGCGCTGCCGTTGATGAAGCGCCTGCAAGCCGATCTGGCGCCCGCCCGGCACAACGGTGCAAGCTTTCTCGGGTTGCAAGGAATTGTCGTGAAAAGTCACGGATCGGCCGGGGTTCAGGGGTTCCAGAGCGCCATTTCCCGAGCACTGATCGAGATTCAGGAAAACCTGCCGGAGCGTATTCACGGTCGGCTGGAGGATTTGTTGCTTTAGGTGTTTTCGTCGGACAATGCTTAAATGTGACCGCTCAGTTCATTTGGCCATCCAACTGTCAGTTTCTTGCGTCCCCCATAGCGGGACGTCAATTCTCCGACGACAAGATCATTAGGGGCTTGTTACATGTCTGCTTCCCTCGCATTCGTCTTTCCAGGACAGGGTTCGCAGTCCCTCGGCATGCTGGCCGAGTTGGGCGCGCAACATCCGGTTGTCCTCGAAACATTCAAAGAAGCTTCCGATGCCCTGGGTTACGACCTGTGGGCGCTGACCCAGCAAGGGCCGGAAGAGCAACTCAATCAAACCGATAAAACCCAACCGGCCATTCTGACCGCCTCGATCGCCTTGTGGCGTCTGTGGCTGGCTGAAGGTGGCGCGCGTCCGGGTTATGTTGCCGGTCACAGCCTGGGCGAATACAGCGCCCTGGTCGCTGCGGGCAGCTTGAGTCTGGGCGACGCGGTGAAGCTGGTTGAAACCCGGGGTAAGCTGATGCAAGAAGCCGTTCCGGCCGGGCAGGGCGGCATGGCCGCTATCCTCGGTCTGGACGATGCTGACGTGCTGGCAGCCTGTGCCGAAGCGGCGCAAGGCGAAGTGGTCAGTGCGGTGAATTTCAACTCCCCGGGCCAAGTGGTTATCGCCGGTGCCAAGGCCGCGGTCGAGCGTGCCATTGAAGGCTGCAAGGCTCGTGGTGCCAAGCGCGCCATGCCGTTGCCGGTCAGTGTGCCGTCCCACTGCGAACTGATGCGCCCGGCCGCCGAGCGTTTCGCTGCGTCGATCGCCGCGATCGACTGGCAGGTGCCGCAGATTCCTGTGGTCCAGAACGTCAGTGCCGATGTGCCGGCCGATCTGGAAACCCTCAAGCGCGATCTGCTTGAGCAGCTCTACAAGCCTGTACGCTGGGTCGAATCGGTCCAGGCGCTGGCAGCCAAGGGCGCGACCAATCTGGTCGAATGCGGACCTGGCAAAGTGCTGGCCGGCCTGAACAAACGCTGCGCCGAAGGCGTATCGACATCCAACCTCAATACCCCAGACGCTTTCGCTGCCGCCCGTGCAGCGCAGGCCTGAATCAGGAGAAACTTGCATGAGTCTGCAAGGTAAAGTTGCACTGGTCACCGGTGCGAGCCGCGGTATCGGCCAGGCTATCGCCCTGGAACTGGGTCGTCAGGGTGCCATCGTTATCGGCACTGCGACCTCTGCCTCGGGTGCCGAGCGTATTGCCGCCAACCTGAAGGAAAACGGCGTTCAAGGCACCGGTCTGGAACTCAATGTCACCAGCGACGAATCCGTTGCCGCGGTGCTGGCAGAGATCACGGCACAGTTCGGTGCGCCGGCGATCCTGGTCAACAATGCCGGTATCACCCGCGATAACCTGATGATGCGCATGAAAGACGACGAGTGGCATGATGTCGTCGATACCAACCTGAACAGTCTGTTCCGCCTGTCCAAGGGCGTTTTGCGCGGTATGACCAAAGCCCGTTGGGGACGAATTATCAGTATTGGCTCGGTAGTGGGTGCCATGGGCAACGCTGGCCAAGTAAACTACGCAGCCGCCAAGGCCGGTCTGGAAGGTTTCAGTCGTGCACTGGCACGTGAAGTCGGTTCGCGGTCGATTACGGTAAACTCGGTGGCCCCAGGGTTCATCGATACCGACATGACCCGCGAACTGCCCGAGGCACAGCGTGAAGCCTTGCAGACGCAAATTCCGCTGGGCCGTCTGGGGCAAGCACAAGAGATCGCGTCTGTGGTCGCTTTTCTTGCATCCGACGGTGCGGCTTACGTTACTGGGGCTACAATCCCGGTGAACGGCGGGATGTACATGAGTTAAATGTGACGGATCGCTTCAAAAAAATGTCATACGAGCTGTCTAAAATCCGTTATAAAGCTGCAATCTATTTATAGGCAGAGGGCTGTCGGGTTTGAGGAGTGAAGCTTTCAGTTGAAAAGCTGAAAAGTCTTTCTATACACTTACCCACTGGCCAGCTGCCTGAATTTGTCCATTAGGAGTGAAAACAAGGTATGAGCACCATCGAAGAGCGCGTCAAGAAAATCGTTGCTGAGCAACTGGGCGTTAAAGAAGAAGAAGTGGTTAACACTGCTTCCTTCGTTGAAGACCTGGGTGCCGACTCCCTTGACACCGTTGAGCTGGTGATGGCTCTGGAAGAGGAATTCGAGACCGAAATCCCTGACGAAGAAGCTGAGAAGATCACTACTGTACAAGCCGCAATCGATTACGTTACTAACCACCAGGCTTAATAGCTTGTAATCGTTGCTTGCTGTCATGGAAAAACCGCACTGCCATCACGGCGTGCGGTTTTTTCTTTAGGCCTGATGCAAAGTCGTCATTTGAAAAAAGGAGAGTGCTGTGTCGCGTAGACGCGTCGTAGTCACCGGTATGGGTATGTTGTCGCCACTGGGCACGGATGTGCCGAGCAGTTGGCAGGGCATTCTGGCTGGCCGCAGTGGCATTGGTCTGATCGAACACACCGACCTTTCTGCCTATTCCACCCGTTTTGGCGGCTCGGTAAAGGGCTTCAATGTCGAGGAATACCTGTCGGTCAAGGAAGCTCGCAAGCTCGACCTGTTTATTCAATACGGTCTGGCCGCAGGTTTTCAGGCTGTGCGTAACGCAGGTCTTGAAGTCACCGATGCCAATCGCGAGCGCATCGGCGTGGCCATGGGTTCGGGTATTGGCGGTCTGACCAACATCGAAGAAACCAGCCGCACTCTGCATGACTCTGGCCCACGAAGGATTTCTCCGTTTTTCGTGCCTGGCTCGATCATCAATATGATTTCCGGTTTTCTGTCCATCCACCTGGGTGTACAGGGGCCTAACTACGCCATCGCCACAGCGTGTACCACCGGTACGCACTGCATCGGCATGGCTGCTCGCAACATCATGTATGACGAAGCTGACGTGATGATTGCCGGCGGCGCCGAAATGGCGGCATGCGGTTTGGGCATGGGCGGCTTTGGTGCCTCCCGTGCGCTGTCGACCCGCAACGACGAACCGACCCGTGCCAGCCGTCCTTGGGACAAAGGCCGTGATGGCTTCGTGTTGTCCGACGGTGCCGGTGCTCTGGTGCTCGAAGAGCTGGAACACGCCAAGGCGCGTGGCGCGACCATCTATGCCGAGTTGATCGGCTTTGGCACCAGTGGCGATGCTTACCACATGACCTCGCCACCGGCGGACGGTGCGGGTGCCGCACGTTGCATCACCAATGCCCTGCGCGATGCCAAGGTCAATGCCGATCAGGTTCAGTACATCAATGCCCACGGTACCTCGACGTCGGCCGGTGACCTGGCTGAAGCCTGTGCAATCAAGTCGGTGTTTGGCGATCACGCCTACAAGCTGGCAGTCAGTTCGACCAAATCCATGACCGGTCACCTGTTGGGTGCGGCGGGTGCAGTCGAAGCGATCTTCAGCGTGCTGGCGATCAACAGCCAGGTAGCGCCGCCCACCATCAACCTCGATGAGCCGGACGAAGGCTGTGACCTCGATTTCGTGCCGCACACTGCGCGCAACATGGACATCGATGTGGTGCTGTCGAACTCCTTCGGGTTTGGCGGGACCAATGGCTCTTTGGTGTTCCGTCGGTTCGCTGACTGATGGAGAGCTGGGTCGACGGTCAGCCGGCTGACGCTCTGCCGCTGAAGGATCGCGGCCTGGCTTACGGCGATGGTCTGTTTGAGACCATTGCCGTGCATGGTGGGCAACCGCTGTTGCTGGACCGGCATCTGGCGCGTTTGGCGCAAGGTTGCACGCGGCTGGCTATCACCGCCAATCACGAACTGATCCGCAACGAACTGTTGGCCTACGCCGCCACATTGGGTGAGGGCGTGCTCAAGCTCATCCTCACGCGCGGCGACAGCCTGCGTGGTTACGCCCCCGATCCTTCGGCCCAGGCCCGACGTATTATGCAAGGCAATCCTCCTGCTGCTTATCCGGCTGTTCATGCAGAGCAGGGCGTTCGCCTGTTCCCCTGCACCACACGACTGTCCAGGCAACCGCTGCTCGCCGGGCTCAAACACCTGAACCGTCTTGAGCAAGTGATTGCCCGTGCCGAATGGCAAGACACCGAACATGCCGAAGGCTTGATGCTCGATCAGGCCGGGCGTGTCATTGAAGGAGTGTTCAGCAATCTGTTCCTGGTGCGGGATGGCGTGTTGATCACGGCCGATTTGAAACGCTGTGGCGTGGCTGGCGTGATGCGTGCGGAATTATTGTCTCAAGCCGAGTCGTCGGGAATTCCTACACAAATTACTGACATCACGCTGGAACAGCTGCAATGGGCCGATGAAGTCTTTGTCTGCAACAGCGTGTATGGCGTTTGGCCGGTGCGCGCCTATGCTGCGCTGAGCTGGCCGGTTGGGCCGCTCACCCGTAAACTCCAAACCATTGCCCGCGCGCTACTGGATGCTTGATACGTGAGACGTAAATTCTTGCTGCTGCTGGAAACCGGATTGGTACTGGCGGGGCTGTGTCTGGGCGCTTCTGCCTGGAAAATTCATTCGGCGCTGGAACAACCGCTAAACATCACCCAGGAAAAATTGCTGGAAGTGCCCAAAGGCACGACACCCACCCGCACCTTCTATCGACTCGAAGCCGACGGCGTCATCAAGGACGCGTTCTGGCTGCGTGTTTACTGGCGCTTCAATCTCCCCAAACAGCCATTGCACAGCGGCGAATACCGCATGACGCCGGGCATGACGGTCGAGGGGTTGATCGACCTGTGGAAGCGTGGGGAAATGGTTCAGTACAGCCTGACCCTGGTCGAAGGCTGGAATTTTCGTCAGGTGCGCGCAGCCCTGGCCAAAGACGAAAAACTGGAACAGACCCTGGACGGGTTGAGCGACACCCAGGTGATGGAGAAACTCGGTCACCGCGGGATTTTCCCGGAAGGTCGATTCTTCCCGGATACCTATCGGTTTGTGCGTGGCATGACCGACGTCGATCTGCTGAAAAAAGCCTATGACCGCCTCGACGAAGTTCTTGCCAAAGAGTGGGATCAACGCGCCGCCGACGTGCCATACACCGAACCCTATCAAGCGCTGATCATGGCTTCGCTGGTGGAAAAGGAAACCGGCGTGCCGCAGGAGCGCGGGCAGATTGCCGGTGTTTTCGTTCGCCGCATGGCGATCGGCATGTTGCTGCAGACCGACCCGACGGTGATCTACGGCCTGGGTGATCGCTACAGCGGCAAATTGACCCGCGCCCATCTCAGGGAAGCGACCCCGTACAACACTTATGTGATCTCCGGGTTGCCGCCGACGCCGATTGCCATGGTTGGCCGCGAAGCGATCCATGCCGCGTTGAACCCGGTGGCAGGCAACAGCCTGTACTTCGTCGCGCGCGGCGATGGCAGCCATGTGTTCTCCGATGACCTGGACGCCCATAACAACGCGGTGCGCGAGTTCCAGCTCAAGCGTCGTGCCGATTACCGCTCCAGCCCGGCGCCGATCCCTGCGCCTGAGGCGACGAGTGCCGAAACGTCGGATACCGAGGCGCCGATTCCGGCGGCTTCGCCTGATCCCGATCCCGAGGCAATGCCCCCGGTAGCACCGCAAGAAACTGCACCTGCACCGACGCCTGCACCTGAATCCGAGCCGGCTCCCGCACCTGAGCCCGCGCCGGATGCAGTCGCGCCGCAAAGCCCGCAATAATTCTGACTAAGGACTGCCTGTGACTGGCTTGTTTATTACCCTGGAAGGCCCGGAAGGCGCCGGCAAAAGCACCAATCGCGAATACCTGGCCGAGCGTCTTCGCGCTGCCGGTATCGAGGTGGTGCTGACCCGCGAACCGGGCGGCACGCCGTTGGCCGAGCGAATTCGCGAAGTGCTGCTGGCGCCGGTTGATGAAGTCATGAACCCCGACACCGAATTGCTGCTGGTGTTCGCCGCGCGCGCCCAACACTTGGCCGAGGTGATTCGCCCGGCGCTGGCGCGTGGTGCGGTGGTGTTATGCGATCGCTTTACGGATTCAACCTACGCCTACCAAGGTGGCGGTCGCGGTTTGTCGATGGAACGCATCGCAACCCTGGAAACGTTCGTCCAGGGCGATCTGCGCCCGGACCTGACGCTGATCTTCGACTTGCCGGTAGAAGTCGGTCTGGCCCGCGCCAGCGCTCGCGGTCGACTGGATCGATTCGAACTCGAAGGCCGAACCTTTTTTGATGCGGTGCGCAGTGCGTTCCTCAAGCGCGCGAAAGCGGATCCTGCGCGGTATGTCCTGGTTGATGCCGCCCAGCCACTGGCACAGGTTCAACAGTCCCTGGACGCCTTGTTGCCGCGCCTGCTGGAGTTGACCCGTGGCTGAGGCCTATCCGTGGCAGGACGGTCTCTGGCAGCAGTTGGCCGGTCGTAAGCAACACGCTCACGCCTATCTGCTGCATGGCCCGGCCGGGATCGGCAAGCGCGCGCTGGCCGAACGCTTGATGGCCAGCCTGCTGTGTCAGCGGCCCACCGCGCAGGACGCTTGCGGCGAATGCAAGTCCTGCCTGCTGCTGAAGGCTGGCAGCCATCCCGACAATTACATCCTGGAACCGGAAGAGGCCGACAAGGCGATCAAGGTCGATCAGGTGCGCGAACTGGTCAGCTTTGTGGTGCAGACCTCGCAGATGGGCGGGCGCAAAGTCGTGTTGATCGAGCCGGTCGAGTCGATGAACGTCAACGCCGCCAACGCCTTGCTCAAAAGCCTTGAAGAGCCGTCGGGCGATACCGTTTTGCTGTTGGTCAGTCACCAGACCAGTCGCCTGCTGCCGACCATCAAGAGCCGCTGCGTGCAGCAAGCCTGCCCCTTGCCGAGCGAAGCGATGAGCTTGACCTGGCTGGCGCAAGCCTTGCCGGATTGCTCGCAAGAGGAGCGTATCGAACTGCTGACCCTGGCTGCGGGTTCGCCACTGGCGGCGGTTACCTTGCAAGCGCAAGGCGTGCGCGAGCAGCGGGCGCTGGTGGTCGATGGGGTGAAGAAGTTGCTTAAGCAGCAACAGTCGCCGACGCAATTGGCCGAAGGCTGGAATGCGATCCCGTTATTGCTGTTGTTCGACTGGTTTTGTGACTGGTCGAGCCTGATTCTGCGTTATCAATTAACCCAGGATGAAGAAGGCCTGGGTCTGGCGGACATGCGCAAGGTGGTTCAGTACCTGGCGCAGAAAACCAGTCAGGACAAAGTCCTCGGTATTCAGGACTGGATCCTCGCCCAGCGCCAGAAGGTGATGAGCAAGGCCAACCTGAACCGGGTGTTGTTGCTGGAAGCGCTCCTGGTGCAATGGGCATCCCTGCCTACCCAGAAGTGATCGTCCGGGCCTAGACTCTGCTCATCAGCAGTGGAGGCCAGCATGAATGAACTCGTCAACCCTGGGCCGCGTAACGGCATTTTGTCCCTGACCATCAAGGACAAGTCGGTGCTTTACGCGGCCTATATGCCATTCATCAAGAACGGTGGCCTGTTTATCCCGACCAACAAAAGCTACAGGTTGGGCGATGAGGTCTTCATGCTGCTGAACTTGATGGACGAAGCCGAGAAGATTCCCGTCGCTGGCAAAGTGACCTGGGTCACCCCCAAAGGCGCTCAGGGCAACCGGGCCGCCGGGGTCGGCGTGCAGTTCAACGACGGCGACAACACTGCGCGCAGTCGAATCGAAACCCATCTGGCCGGAGCCCTCAAGTCCGACCGTCCCACTCATACGATGTAAGTTGCAGCCCTTTTATGCTCGTAGATTCCCATTGTCACCTTGATCGTCTCGACCTCGCCGCCCACGACGGCTCTCTGGATGCTGCGCTCGATGCAGCCCGTCAGCGCGGGGTAGGGCATTTTCTGTGCATCGGCGTCAGCGTCGACAACGCCGCCGAGGTCAAAGCCCTGGCCGAACGTTATGACGACGTCGATTGCTCGGTCGGCGTGCATCCGCTGGATGTGCAACCGGGCGCAGCGCCGGCGCTGGATTGGTTGTTGCGCGAACTCAATCACCCGCGCGTCGTCGCGATCGGTGAAACCGGTCTGGATTATCACTACGAACCGGAAGCGGCCGAGTTACAGCAGGAGTCGTTTCGCCTGCACCTGCAAGCGGCCCAACAGACTGGCAAGCCGGTCATCATCCACACCCGGGGCGCTCGCGCCGATACCTTGAACCTGTTACGTGAAGCGGCGTTGCCTCAGGCTGGCGTGTTGCATTGCTTTACCGAGGATTGGGACATGGCCAAGGCGGCTCTGGATATGGGCTATTACATTTCCCTGTCCGGTATTGTCACTTTCCGCAATGCCGATGCGCTGCGCGATGTGGCCAGCAAGGTGCCTGCCGACCGGTTGCTTGTGGAAACCGATTCGCCGTACCTCGCGCCGATCCCGTATCGCGGCAAGCCGAACCTGCCGCAGTACGTGCGTGAAGTCGCGGAGTTTCTGGCAATGTTGCGAGGCGAGCCTTACGAGCGATTTGCCGAGCAGACCACGGCGAACTTCAAGCGGCTGTTCCCGCTGGCGCATGTGAAAGGTTAAATCGCAGGCAAAAAAAACCCGGGTTCTGGGGGGTGAATCCGGGTTAAGACCATTAGGAGTAAAACAATGGCACGCGGTCCGTTGGTACCAATATCGGCGCAACACTTGGGGGAGATGTCCCGCCGACATTTCAAGTATTGATCACTATTGCGCCTCGTCCAGTTTCCCGGCCAAGGTTTTTAAACAATTTTGGAATACGCCCGCTTCGGAAGCGTTCTCATCCACTGGCGACTCTGCGGGAAATCATCAAGAAACACAGATATGGTCGGATGATCCGTGCATTTTTGCGTAAGTTAGGCATAATACGCGGCTTCGAATTTTGACCCCAACAGACCTTTTCTTATGCATAAAGAACCTCGTAAGGTCCGTGAGTTTCGTCGCCGCGAGCAAGAAATTCTCGATACCGCGCTCAAGCTGTTCCTCGATCAAGGTGAAGACAGTGTCACCGTCGAGATGATTGCTGATGCCGTCGGTATCGGCAAAGGCACGATCTACAAGCACTTCAAGTCCAAGGCCGAGATTTATCTGCGCCTGATGCTCGATTACGAGCGTGATTTGAACGAGCTGTTGCATTCGGCCGATGTCGACAAGGACAAAGAAGCGCTGTCCCGGGCTTACTTCGAATTCCGCATGCGCGACCCGCAACGCTATCGGTTGTTCGACCGGCTGGAAGAGAAGGTGGTCAAGGGCAATCAAGTGCCGGAGATGGTCGAGGAACTGCACAAGATCCGCGCCTCTAACTTCGAGCGCCTGACCCTGCTGATCAAAGGCCGGATCAGCGAAGGCAAGCTCGAAGACGTGCCGCCTTACTTTCACTACTGCGCTTCCTGGGCGTTGGTGCATGGCGCCGTGGCGCTGTATCACTCGCCGTTCTGGAGCAATGTGCTGGAAGATCAGGAAGGTTTCTTCCAGTTCCTGATGGACATCGGCGTGCGTATGGGCAACAAGCGCAAGCGCGATACCGACACCCCGAGCAGTTGAACCATTCAGCCGCCTGATTGCGCCATGATTTAGCTATATGGCGCAGTACCGCAGGAATATACTCAGGCATGGGACTTGCTAAAACTTGATTTGTGAGTCAAGTTTTAAGCGTTCTATTACTTTCGCCGGAGTGATCCATGATCGTTGACCGTCAAGGCAGGCGTTTTCGCAATTTGCGGATCAGTCTGACCTCCGCCTGCAACTACGCTTGTACCTATTGCGTGCCTAACGGCAAGCGGCTGGTGGCTGCGCAGGATGAGTTGTCGGCCGAGGCCATGGCACGCGGCGTAGCTTATCTGATCGAAGCAGCGGGCATCGAACGCTTGCGCATCACCGGCGGCGAGCCGCTGGTCAGCCCCAAACTCGAAGCCTTCATGACGGCCGTCGGCAAGATGGGCCTGGAAGACATCAGCCTGACCACCAATGGTCAGCTCCTGGCGAAAAAGCTGCCGTTGCTGGTGGATGCCGGCATTCGTCGTATCAACGTTTCCCTCGACACCCTGGACGCCGGCGCCTTTCGCAGCATCGCCCGTGGCGGCGATCTGGCGACCGTGCTCGATGGCATGGATCAAGCCAAGGCCGCTGGCCTGAAGATCAAGGTCAATATGGTGCCGCTGCGTGGCCAGAATCTTGATCAGGTGATGCCGCTGCTCGATTACTGCCTGGAGCGCGGCTATGAATTGCGTTTCATCGAGCTGATGCGCATGGGCCATCTGGCGACCGACTCCAATGCGTTCCTGCAGCAGTTCGTCAGCCTTCAGCAGTTGCTGAGCCTGATCGGCGAGCGTTATGAGTATCTGCAAGCCGATGCGCCGGTCGATGCCACGGCGGTGCGTTACGAGATTTCCGGCCTGGGCCATTTCGGCGTCATCGCCAACGAGAGTGTGCCGTTCTGCCGCACCTGCTCACGCTTGCGTCTTTCGTCCACGGGCTGGCTGCATGGCTGCCTGTCGTCGAGCAATCGCCATTATGTCGGCGACTTGCTGGACAAACCGCGTCATCAAGCGCTGCCCGCCTTGCAGCGCCTGCTGGTGAAAGCCTTGGGCGACAAGCAGGAAGTGGCGTTCTCCGGTGGTGCAACCATCATGAAGATCATCGGCGGCTGAGCAGGCTCCCCTGTAGCAGCTGCCGAAGGCTGCGTCCGGCTGCGAAGCAGCCGTAAATCCTGTAATCAAAATATATCTGGAGCACCGTATCGCCTGATCTTGCGACCGCTGCGCAGTCGAACGCAGGCTTCGCCAGCTGCTACAGGGGCGTGCTTCTCCCGAGCTGGCGCGGAAGCTGCATCCCATGGCCATTCGCCGGTTTTCCGTCACCGGCCTCTGGAGGGTAGGATGCGTAGCCTGGTTTTGCTGCTGGCCGTTTTGGCGCTTGGTGGCTGCATGAAAGTCAGCGACATGGCTGAAGAGACTCACTACCAGATGAGTGACGTGGGACTGCTGGATCACAGCGACAGCCGTCGGGTGAACAATCTGCGCATTCAGCCGGACTCGTTCATTTACATCGCCCAAGGTCCTTTCGCGCCACCAGGTATCGTTTATCCGCGACCAAACGCGGTGGCTGAAGAAGCTTTCAACGGCTTTATCGAATACTTCCCGATGGTGCGCCGCGCCCAAACTCCCGAAGGCCTCGACCAGGCTATGGCGGACGCCCGTGCCGCCGGTGCGCATTACTTGCTTTACACCCGGTTCGCCAAGGCGGACGACCGTATTGGCAACACCGATGAGTGGATCGATCAGGAGTATGTGGACCGTCTCGGCATCGACAGCGGCGTGATTCAGATCATGTTGATCGAGACCAGCACCCAGTATTTGATTGATACTGCACGCATCAAGAGTCGTGGCGGTTTACTGACGTTCCACGACAACAAGCCAGAAGACCTGATTGGCCCGCCGCTGGAGCAATATGCGCGCAGCCTGATCGGGATCAGTAACCAGTAATCCAGGGAGAACGCCATGAGTGGCCCGCAAAAAGCCAACGACTTGTTGGGGCAAATCCCCAAAACCAAAGGCTTGCCGCCGGTCCATCTGTGGAACCCCGATTTCTGTGGCGACATCGACATGCGCATCGCCCGCGATGGCACCTGGTATTACCTGGGCACGCCAATCGGGCGCAAGCCGATGGTCAAACTGTTCTCCACCATCATTCGCCGCGATGGCGACGACTATTTCCTGATCACACCGGTCGAGAAGGTCGGGATCAAGGTCGATGATGCACCGTTTGTGGCAGTTGCCGTTGATGTGGAAGGCGAGGGCGAGGCTCAGATCCTGAACTTCACCACCAACGTCGACGAAACTGCGCAGGCGGGTGCCGAACATCCGATCCGCGTGGTGATCGACCCGGTCACGCAAGAGCCTGCGCCTTACGTTCATGTGCGTACTAACCTCGAAGCCTTGATTCACCGCAATGTGTTCTACCAATTGGTGGAGCTGGCAGTGAGCCGTGAGATCGACGGGCAGCGCTGGTTGGGTGTGTGGAGTGGCGGGGAGTTCTTTCCCATCGGCCTGGAGCCTTGACGCTCCCAGTGTTCATCCAAAAATCAAATTGACACCTAATCGTATGATGATTAGCGTGGGGCTCCATCGCGCCCGGTTCTGAGGTATCCATGTCCAGCAGTTTTCATGCGTCGACCGTCGATTGGCTCGGTTGCTGGATTGCCGCAGGCCAGGTGAAGCCCGGCGAAACCCTCAAGGTAGAAGCCGATCTGGGCGAGCAATTAGGTGTCAGCCGCACGGTCATCCGCGAAGCCATCAAAACCCTGGTCGCCAAAGGCCTGCTCGAAGTCGGGCCGAAGGTCGGCACGCGAGTGTTGCCGGTGCGTCGCTGGAATCTCTTCGATCCGCAAGTCGTCGGCTGGCTGTCACGCAGCGGTTTGCCGGAAAACTTCGTCGACGACTTGCTCGACCTGCGCCGCACCATCGAACCCATGGCCGTACGCTGGGCCTGCGAGCGGGCCACTGTCGAACAGGTGCAAGCCGTGCTGTTGGCCTATAACGCGCTGGCGCGGGCGGTGGACAGCGGCGTCGATTACAACCGCGCCGACCGGATATTCCACGAGTGCATCCTCGCCGCCAGCCACAATCAATTCATCGAGCAAATGGTCCCGGCCCTCGGCGCGCTGCTGGCGGTATCCTTCGAGGTTTCCGCCGCTGATCCGGATGAGCTGCGTCGTACGTTGCCGATTCACAAAGACATGGCCGATGCCATCGCCGCCCGCGATGCTGCGCGCGGGGTGTGGGCCTGCATGACCCTGATCGACAACGCGGAGCTGGCGATCAAGCGTTACTACCCGCAAGTCATGGCCGACAAAAAGGTCAGCTGATCACATAAAAGCAATAAGAATGGAGGTTTCATGGCGTTGAATGCGGTTACCCAGCACCGTGCACGGCTTGGCGAAGGCCCGTTCTGGGACGTGCGCACGCAAGCCTTGTACTGGGTCGACATCGCCGGCAAACAGGCGTTGCGGCTGATCGGTGCCAACGTACAGATCTGGGAAATGCCGGAACACATCTCCGCGTTCATCCCCTGCGAAAGCGGTGATGCGTTAGTCGCGTTGAGCAGTGGCGTCTATCGGCTGGACCTCGACTCCCCAGGCCTTGAGCCGCGCCTGACCTTGTTCTGCGTCGCCGACCCGCAACCCGGCAATCGCCCCAACGAAGCCCGTTGCGATGCGCAGGGTCGGCTCTGGCTCGGCACCATGCAAAACAACATCGGTGAAAACGGCGAAGACTTGCCCGTCACGCGTCGCTCCGGCGGTCTGTTTCGCATCGACCGCGATGCCCGGGTCACGCCGCTGCTGCGGGGGTTGGGGATTCCCAACACGCTGCTGTGGAGCGAAGACGCCACGACGCTGTACTTCGCCGACAGCCTCGACGCCACGTTGTACCGGTATTTCATCCATGCCGACGGCAACCTGGACACCGCTTATGTCTGGTTCGGTCCCGACAAACGGGGCGTTCCCGACGGCTCGGCCATGGATGCCGAAGGCTATGTGTGGAACGCCCGCTGGGACGGCAATTGCCTGATCCGACTGACGCCGGACGGCCATATTGATCGAGTCATCGAACTGCCGGTCAGCCGGCCCACCAGTTGCGTGTTTGGCGGCGAAGACTTGAAAACCCTGTACATCACCAGCGCTGCGAGCCCGCTCAACCACCCGCTGGACGGCGCGATGTTGTCCATTCGAGTGGACGTGGCTGGAAAGCCTTGTACGCGCTTCGCTGGATAAATCCCAAAATATGGGATGCAAAATTATATATTGAGATTTTTTATCGGGCAGGTTTATAGTCGGCCATCAGTTACACGCACTCACACTTAAAAAAACAAAACAGGTGAAGTGATGCAGCGATTTTCCATACAGCCTTTTGACCGGACATCGACAGATGCCCGGTTTTTTTCGTGCCCGAAAAAGGAGTCTTGATTCATGGCTGAACCCCTTTCCTTGCCGCCGGTGCCTGAACCGCCCAAAGGCGAGCGTCTTAAAAACAAAGTGGTCCTGCTGACCGGTGCCGCCCAGGGTATTGGCGAGGCCATCGTCGCGACGTTCGCATCGCAGCAGGCCAAGCTGATCATCAGCGACATCCAGGCCGAAAAAGTCGAGAAAGTCGCGGCGCATTGGCGTGAGCAGGGCGCCGATGTGGTGGCGATCAAGGCCGACGTGTCGAGCCAGCAAGACCTGCACGCCATGGTCAGGCTGGCGATCGACCTTCACGGGCGAATCGACGTGTTGGTCAACTGCGCCGGGGTCAACGTGTTCCGCGATCCACTGCAAATGACTGAAGAAGATTGGCGCCGCTGCTTCGCCATCGACCTCGACGGCGCCTGGTACGGTTGCAAGGCTGTGCTGCCGCAAATGATCGAGCAAGGCATCGGCAGCATCATCAACATTGCCTCGACCCATTCCACCCACATCATTCCGGGCTGCTTCCCGTACCCGGTGGCCAAGCACGGCTTGCTCGGCCTGACACGCGCACTCGGCATCGAATACGCGCCCAAGGGCATTCGCGTCAACGCCATCGCGCCGGGCTATATCGAAACCCAACTGAACGTTGATTACTGGAACGGTTTTGCCGATCCGCACGCCGAGCGTCAGCGCGCCTTTGATTTGCATCCACCACGCCGCATCGGTCAGCCGATTGAAGTGGCCATGACCGCCGTTTTCCTGGCCAGTGATGAAGCGCCGTTCATCAATGCGTCGTGCATCACCATCGATGGTGGTCGCTCGGTGATGTACCACGACTGAACAAAACGGCTTTCAGGCGCGGAATTACGCCTGAAAGCCAATCATCATACGATATGACTATTAGCTTCACCGTTTGCACCGGCTTTCAAATAACGCTCAAAAAAAATAACAAGGAGTCTGCTTATGAATCGTCGTCGTGGGATCCGTTCCCTGTGCTGTGCCGCTTTGGCGGTTACTGCGGTCAGCCTGAGCAGTACGTTGCTGGCGGCCGAGGAAGTGAAAATCGGTTTTCTGGTCAAGCAAGCGGAAGAGCCCTGGTTCCAGACGGAATGGGCGTTCGCTGAAAAAGCCGGCAAAGAGAAGGGCTTTACCCTGATCAAAATCGCCGTGCCGGACGGCGAGAAAACCCTCTCCGCCATCGACAGCCTGGCCGCCAACGGTGCCAAGGGCTTCGTGATTTGCCCGCCCGACGTGTCCCTCGGCCCTGCGATCATGGCCAAGGCCAAGCTCAACGGCTTGAAGGTGATCGCCGTCGATGACCGCTTTGTCGATGCTGGCGGCAAGTTCATGGAGGACGTTCCGTACCTCGGCATGGCCGCCTTTGAAGTCGGTCAGAAACAAGGCCACGCCATGGCCACCGAAGCGAAAAAACGCGGCTGGGACTGGAAAGACACCTATGCGGTGATCAACACCTACAACGAACTCGACACCGGCAAGAAACGCACCGACGGTTCGGTCAAGGCGCTGGAAGACGCCGGCATGCCCAAGGACCACATCCTGTTCTCGGCGCTGAAAACCCTCGACGTACCGGGCAGCATGGACGCCACCAACTCGGCACTGGTGAAACTGCCGGGTGCGGCGAAAAACCTGATCATCGGCGGCATGAACGACAACACCGTGCTCGGCGGCGTGCGCGCCACCGAAAGCGCCGGTTTTGCCGCGGCCAACGTCATCGGAATCGGCATCAACGGCACCGACGCCATCGGTGAACTGAAGAAACCTGACAGCGGTTTCTTCGGCTCGATGCTGCCCAGCCCCCACATCGAGGGCTACAACACCGCCAGCATGATGTACGAGTGGGTCACCACCGGCACCGAACCGGCAAAGTACACCGCCATGGACGACGTGACACTGATCACGCGCGACAACTTCAAGCAGGAACTGGAAAAGATCGGCCTCTGGAATTAACGGCTGGTTGAGTTCAACGGCGGCCCTGGCGACGGGGCTGCCTGACCTGTGTGAAGAGGTGGTTTTATGCACGCGCAACTACAGACACACGAACACAGCGTTGGCGGCAGCCTGCGTTTCAACGGGATCGGCAAGACCTTTCCCGGCGTGAAGGCGCTGGATGGCATCAGCTTCGTCGCGCATCCGGGGCAGGTTCACGCCTTGATGGGCGAAAACGGTGCCGGCAAATCCACGCTGCTGAAAATACTCGGCGGCGCCTACTCTCCAAGCAGTGGCGCCCTGCAGATCGGCGAGCAGACGATGGTCTTCAAGTCCACCGCCGACAGCATCGCCAGCCGCGTCGCGGTGATCCATCAGGAGCTGCACCTGGTGCCCGAAATGACCGTCGCGGAAAACCTGTTCCTGGGGCATCTGCCTGCCAGTTTCGGCTTGATCAATCGCGGCGCCTTGCGCCAACAAGCGCTGGCCTGTCTTAAGGGGCTGGCCGATGAAATTGATCCGCAAGAGAAGGTCGGGCGCCTGTCCCTTGGTCAGCGCCAATTGGTGGAAATCGCCAAGGCACTGTCCCGTGGTGCTCATGTGATCGCGTTCGACGAACCCACCAGCAGCCTGTCGGCGCGAGAAATCGACCGTTTGATGGCGATCATCGGGCGCCTGCGCGATGAAGGCAAAGTGGTGCTCTACGTCTCCCATCGCATGGAAGAAGTGTTCCGCATCTGCAACGCCGTGACGGTGTTCAAGGACGGCCGTTACGTACGCACGTTCGAAGACATGCGCGAGCTGACCCACGATCAATTGGTCACGTGCATGGTCGGTCGCGATATTCAGGACATCTACGATTACCGACCCCGGAAACGGGGTGCAGTGGCGCTTAAAGTCGAAGGACTGCTGGGGCCAGGCTTGCGTGAACCGGTCAGTTTCGAGGCGCACAAAGGCGAGATCCTGGGGTTGTTCGGCCTGGTCGGCGCGGGGCGCACAGAGTTGTTCCGCTTGCTCAGCGGACTGGAGCGCAACACCGCCGGGCGCCTGGAATTACGGGGCCATGAATTGAAACTGCGTTCACCCCGCGATGCCATCGCGGCCGGTGTGCTGCTGTGCCCTGAGGACCGTAAGAAGGAGGGGATCCTGCCGCTCGCCAGTGTCGCCGAGAACATCAACATTAGCGCTCGCGGTGCGCACTCCACCTTCGGCTGCCTGTTGCGTGGCCTGTGGGAAAAGGGCAACGCCGACAAACAGATCAAGGCGCTGAAGGTGAAGACGCCGAGCGCCCAGCAAAAAATCATGTACCTGTCCGGCGGCAATCAGCAGAAGGCCATTCTGGGTCGCTGGCTATCGATGCCGATGAAAGTCCTGCTGCTGGATGAACCGACTCGCGGTATCGACATTGGTGCTAAAGCCGAAATTTACCAGATCATCCATAACCTGGCCGAAAGCGGCATCGCGGTGATTGTGGTGTCCAGCGACCTGATGGAAGTGATGGGCATTTCCGACCGTATTCTGGTGCTCTGCGAAGGCGCGATGCGCGGCGAGGTGTCTCGCGCCGAGGCCAACGAATCCAATCTGCTGCAACTGGCTTTGCCGCGCCAACGCGCTGACGGCGTGGCGAACTGAGAGGTGACTATGATGACAACCCAAAACAACACTTTGCCGACCCAGCGCAAACCGCTCGACCTGCGGCGCTTTCTCGATGACTGGGTGATGCTGCTGGCGGCGGTCGGGATTTTCGTCCTGTGTACGTTGCTGATCGACAACTTCCTCTCGCCGCTGAACATGCGCGGCCTGGGCCTGGCGATTTCGACCACCGGGATTGCCGCGTGCACGATGTTGTATTGCCTGGCGTCCGGGCACTTCGACTTGTCGGTGGGCTCGGTGATTGCCTGCGCCGGCGTGGTGGCGGCAGTGGTGATGCGCGACACCAACAGCGTATTTCTCGGTGTGGTGGCGGCGCTGTTCATGGGGCTGATTGTCGGGTTGATCAACGGGATCGTGATCGCCAAGTTGCGGGTCAACGCGTTGATCACCACGCTGGCAACCATGCAAATCGTTCGCGGTCTGGCGTACATCTTCGCCAACGGTAAAGCGGTCGGCGTTTCGCAAGAGCAGTTCTTCGTCTTCGGTAACGGCCAGTTGTTTGGCGTGCCGGTGCCGATCCTGATCACCATTGTCTGCTTTTTGTTTTTCGGCTGGCTGTTGAACTACACCACCTATGGGCGCAACACCATGGCCATCGGCGGTAACCAGGAAGCGGCCTTGCTGGCAGGGGTCAACGTTGATCGGACAAAGATCATTATCTTTGCCGTGCATGGCGTGATCGGGGCGTTGGCCGGGGTGATTCTGGCTTCGCGCATGACCTCCGGCCAGCCGATGATTGGCCAGGGTTTTGAGCTGACGGTGATTTCGGCCTGTGTGTTGGGCGGCGTGTCGCTCAGTGGCGGGATCGGCATGATCCGGCACGTGATTGCCGGGGTGCTGATTTTGGCGATCATCGAGAATGCGATGAACCTGAAGAACATCGACACGTTTTACCAGTACGTGATTCGCGGTTCGATTTTGCTGCTGGCCGTTGTCATCGACCGCCTCAAGCAACGCTGAGATTCTTGCTGACTGATCGTTCCCACGCTCTGCGTGGGAACGCAGCCAGGGACGCTCCGCGTCCCAAGAGCGGACGCAGAGCGTCCGTTGAGGCATTCCCACGCGGAGCGTAGGAACGATCAGGTGCGGCGCCTCCCGTCACTTCCCTGAAATATCCCTTGCCCGCCGTCGCCCGTTTCGGTTATCACTTTGTACATGATTAGACAGGTACGATTTGACAAGAAACAACGGGTGGTCGACGAACTCATCCGGCGCATCGAAAGCGGCCTCATGGAGGACGGCTTTCTGCTGCCGGGCGAGCATCAGTTGGCTCAAGAATTCAAAGTCAGCCGAGGTACGCTGCGTGAAGCCCTGGCCGAGTTGAAACGGCGCAACTACATCGCGACGCAAAGCGGGGTCGGTTCCATCGTCACCTTCGACGGTGTGGTGCTCGATCAGCGCAGTGGCTGGGCGCAGGCACTGGCCGACAGCGGCGCGCTGATCAACACCGAAGTGCTGCGGCTGGAGGCGGTCACCCGTCCCGATCTGCTGCCACGCTTTGGCACCGACCAGTTCATCACCCTCGACCGTCGTCGCCGCTCCAACGACGGCACGCTGGTTTCCCTCGAACGCTCATTGATGCCCGCCACTGGAGGCCTGGAAAGCCTGCCGCGTGTTGGCCTGATCGACAACTCCCTGACCATCACTCTGGCCGCTTACGGCTACATCGGCGAGCGCGGCGATCAATGGATCGGCGCAGAACCCTTGAATGCCGAAGACGCCGAGTTGCTGGGCCGTCCGGTCGGCACGGTGTTCCTCAAAGCGTTGCGCACCACCTACGACCGGCAAAACCGCTTCATGGAACAGGTCGAAAGCCTGCTCGACCCCGTGCATTTTCGCCTGCACCTGCAATTTGGAACTTCTTCATGACCGCGCTCAATCGTGCCCTGGGCGCGTTCTACGGACTGGCCCTGGGCGACGCGCTGGGCATGCCGACCCAATCGCTGAGCCGTACCGAGATCAAGGCCCGCTTCGGCGAAATCACCGATTTGCAGGATGCCGGCCCCGATCAACCCATCGCCGCCAACATGCCCAAAGGTTCGATCACCGACGACACTGAACAGGCAATGCTGGTCGGGCAGTTGTTGGTTGAAGGGAAGGGCAGGATCGAGCCGTCGATGCTTGCGCAACGCCTGATCGAATGGGAAGCCGAGATGCAGGCCAAGGGCTCGCAAGACTTGCTCGGGCCTTCGACCAAGCGGGCGATCGAGATGATCCTGGCGGGTCATTCGCCTGAAGAGGCGGGGCGCTATGGCACCACCAATGGCGCCGCGATGCGTATTACGCCGATCGGGATTGCGGCGGATGTCGCCGACCCTGAGCGCTTTATCGACGCCGTGGTGCAGGCCTGTCAGGTCACCCACAACACCACGCTGGGCATCTCCAGCGCAGCGGCGGTGGCGGCGGTGGTTTCGGCCGGGATCAATGGCATGGACCTGGGCGAGGCATTGAACCTCGGTCAGCAAATCGCTCAAAAAGCCGAAGGTCATGGCCACTGGGTGGCGGGCGGGCGGATGGCTTCGCGCATCAGTTGGGCGCGCAGCATCAGTGTCGACAGTGACAAGGCTTTGCTGGCAGATCTGCTGTATGACGTGATCGGTACTTCGGTAGCCTCGCAGGAGTCGGTGGTGGTGTCGTTTGCCCTGGCTCAGCAAGTGGCCATCGGCGAGATGAGCGCCTTCGAAGCCGTGTGCATGGCCGCCGGTTTAGGCGGCGATACCGACACCATCGCGGCGATTCTCGGCGCCATGCTCGGGGCCTGCCTGGGCCTCGGGAGTTGGCCAGCGGCGATGATCGACACGGTCAAAGCGGTCAACGATCTGGAGCTGGAACCGTTGGTGCAGGGGCTGTTGGCCTTGCGCTGACCGCGCTGACGCCTTCGCGGGCAAGCCCGCTCCCACAAGTACGATGCATCCCCTGTGGGAGCGGGCTTGCCCGCGATGGGCGCGCCACCTATTTGAATTTTCCACCGCAACTTCCGTCATTGCCCACAACCACAAAAATGGCAACAGGAGCATTTTCATGAGTTCATCAACCGCCGGGCAAAGTGCCGGGCAACTGGAAACACGCGGCATCGAACCGGTGCCGGAAGCGGAGTGCAACGGTCATCCGCTGCAACTGTTCTGGGTCTGGTTCGCCGCGAACATTTCCATCCTCGGCCTGCCGCTGGGTGCCACGCTGGTGGCGTTTCGGGGGCTGGCGATCTGGCAGGCGATCATCGTCGCGATCCTTGGCGCCGCCGGTTCCTTCGCCGTCGTCGGGATCATCTCCATCGCCGGCCGTCGTGGTCGCGCACCGAGCCTGACCTTGTCGCGCGCGATCTTCGGTGTGCGCGGCAACATCGGTCCGACCCTGGTCTCGCTGATGTCGCGTCTGGGTTGGGAAACCGTCAACACCACCACCGCCGCGTTCGTGCTGTTGTCGCTCTGCTCGATCCTGTTCGGCTCGCCGGTAGAAGCCAAAAGCGCGCCGGTCCTGACGTTGGTGTTTATCGCGATTTTCGTGCTGCTGACGTTGTCGGTGTCCGGCCTCGGCCACGCGACGTTGCTGGTGATCCAGAAGTGGGCGACTTAGGTGTTCGGCGCGTTGAACATTCTGGTCGGCGGTTTCCTCTGCGCCACCATCGACTGGAGTGCGGTGTTCAACGCCACGCCGGCGCCGTTGAGCGCGATGATCATCGGCGTCGGCACCATGGCCGCCGGCACCGGGATCGGTTGGGCCAACGCCGGTGCCGACATGTCGCGCTACCAGCATCGCAGCGTCAAAGCCGTGCGCCTCGTGGCCTCGGCAGCGTTCGGCGCGGGGATTCCGCTGGTGTTGCTGATCACCCTCGGCGGCCTGCTGTCGGTGGGTAACAACGACCTGGCCTCGGCCACCGACCCGATCGTCGCGATCCGCGACATGCTGCCGACCTGGATGGCGGTGCCGTACCTGATCACGGCGTTCGGCGGGTTACTGCTGTCGAACAACCTGTCGGTGTACTCCGCCGGGCTGACCACGTTGACCCTCGGTCTGAAGGTCAAGCGCGTGCACGCCGTGGTGGTCGATATCGTCGCGATCTTCGCCGGTTCGATCTACTTCATGCTGATTGCAGACAGCTTCTACGGCCCGTTCATTACCTTCATTTCCTTGCTGGCGGTACCGATCACCGCGTGGGTCGGGATCTTCGTCGTCGACCTGATTCACCGTCACTACTACAGCCCCAAAGATCTGCTCGACGTCAGCCCGAGCAGCGCTTACTGGTACAGCGGCGGTATCGAATGGCGCGCGTTCGGGGCGTGGGCGGTGGCGATCGTGCTGGGCTTCAGTTTCACCACCATCGGCACCACCGAACAAACTGTGTGGTTCCGCGGCTTCCTGTCCGATTCGTGGCTGGGTCATAACGGCCTGGGCTGGATCGTAACCTTCCTGGTGGCCGGCGGGATCTACTGGGTACTCGGCGGCGCAAAAGATCGCCGCGCCGCCATGACCGAGAATGCTCATGCCTAGATTGCTGCACACCGGCCAGGTCATCATCGACCTGGTCATGGCCGTGGATAAACTGCCGCAGGCGGGCGGCGATGTATTGGCCCGGTCCGCCAGTTTCGAAGCCGGCGGTGGCTTCAATGTGATGGCTGCCGCGCAGCGTAATGGCCTGGCCGTGGTTTACCTCGGACGTCACGGCACTGGTCGTTTCGGCGACCTGGCGCGTGAGGCGATGAGCGCTGAAGGCATCCGGATCGGCATCGCCCACCGCGCTGAACGGGACACGGGATTGTGCGTCGCGGTGACGGAAGCGTCGGCCGAGCGCAGTTTCATTTCCTACATCGGTGCCGAAGGCGAGTTGACTGCTGGCGACCTGGCAAGTGTGCCGGCGCAGGCGGGCGACTTTGTCTACGTCAGTGGCTACAGCCTGCTGCAGGTTGGCAAGGCTCAGGCGCTGGTGGATTGGGTGTTGGAACTGCCGAAAGAGATCACTGTGATGTTCGATCCGGGCCCGCTGGTGGATTCGCCGGATGAGCCATTGATGCAAGCCTTGCTGGCGCGCATCGATATCTGGACCAGCAACAGTGTCGAAGCGCTGCGCTTTACCGGCGCGCCGGACATTGCCGAGGCGCTGGATCGCTTGGTCGATCATCTGCCAGCCGAGGTGCTGATGGTGGTTCGCGATGGCCCGCAAGGGTGCTGGATCAGCCAGCGTGGCGATCGTCAGCATGTGCCGGGTTTCAAGGTGGCGGCAGTAGACAGCAACGGCGCCGGTGATGCACATGCCGGGGTGTTTGTTGCCGGATTGGCGCAAGGCTTGTCGGCGCTGGAGGCGGCACGCCGGGCGAATGCGGCCGCGGCGTTGGCGGTGACACGGTGGGGGCCGGCGACTTCGCCGATGGCGGATGAAGTGGATGCGTTGATTCGCGAGACGTTTGGCGTCTGATTTATCGCCTTCGCGGGCAAGCCCGCTCCCACAATGAACGTCGTCGAACACAATTCTTGTGTTCACAACCGAACCTGTGGGAGCGGGCTTGCCCGCGAAGGGGCCAGTGGATTCAACCGCTATTCTGACCTTACCCAGCATTGCGCAACGCCTCGATCAGGGTATGTCTTTGCTTCCACGAGGCATGGGATTTCTCCTGGCTTCAGGGATGTTGATCGTTATGGGCTGAGGCCACCTTTTTTACCGGAGCTATCACTCGAACCGAGACCGCCTTCGCTGGGTGTCTTGGTGTCCGGCAAATTCAACCCGCCCTGGCGGCCGGCGTCATTGCCCTGAGTCCTCGGGTCCGTCCCGGTGGAGGGCGGCAGGCTGCTGTCGACACCTGTGCCATTGGTGTTCATGCCGGGGGCGCTCTGGATAGCGGGTGCCTTCGGGCCCTCGACCGGGTTGGTCGGGCCTGTGCCTTCAGCGAAGGTGGCGGCGAATGTGGCGCAGGACATCAGCGTGGCGAGAGCGAGGGCGGTCAACCTGGACAGGATCATGGCATCGTCTCCATTTAATAGAGTCCTTACCTGATGTTGGTCCGCCCCAATCTGGATTGGTGCCTCATGAACGACGAATGGTCTAGGCCTGCTGCACGACTTTAGGTGCTGCCACCCGACGCCAGATCAACCGGCCCACGGTGATCGACCAGTTGACGAAGGCCACTGCCAGCACGGTCATCAGCAGCGCCGGCATGCCTTGCTCGACGATGATTTTCCCTGCCAGCAACGGAAAGCCAAACACGCCGATGAAGTAGCAGAGGCTGAACAGCAACAAGGCTTGCGACGTGGTGCCATGCGGCGCTTCGTTGGCCGCCAGGCCATTGATCACCGAATAAGTCAGCCCGTATCCGACCCCAAGCATCACGGCCGCCAACACATAGCTGAACCCGCTGTCGACGACGAAACCAAACATCACTATCGACCCCATCATCAGGCCGGACAACAGGCAGGAGGCCCGCAACGGATCGCGCTTGACCACGATCCCGGCAATCAGCATCCGGCTGCTGATCGCCGCGCCCATGAAGCCGAAAAAGAACAGCGAGTAGTCCAGCGAACGCGATGCGGCGTAACTGGTCTGGAAGCTCGACAGCCCGCCGAACACGCACCCGCCGAGGCCGACCATGATGATCGGGAACACCGCTTTGGACGACAGCACCTGCGCCGTCGCCCGCCAGGAAATCCTGGCGGCCGAAGTAGACGGCGCGGGCGATTTTTTCAGCTGTGCATCCAGTCGCCAGAACAGCAAAACACCGATCAGGCTGGCCAGCGCAGCAAGGTAAAACGCTGCCGTCACCGGATAGCCGAGCGCGCTGGCCGCCCGGCCGAGCAACGGCCCGCTGCCGATCCCGGTCATCATGCTGCCCGACAGCAGCGCAAAGTATTTCGCGCGTTGGGCCGGCGTCACCAGACTGGCGACAATGATCGGCCCGAGGGTATAGAACACGCCCCAACCCAGTCCCAGCAGAAGTCCGAAAAACAACAGCAGATTGCCGAAGCCAGGCGTCAAGGCGAAACCAAGGCTGGCCGCTGCCAGCAACACGCCAAACACGGCAATCGAACGCGCAGCGCCGAGCGCATCGGACAAGTGCCCGGAGACAATCACCGCAGCGAAGGTACTGAGCATGGCGGCCGAAATCACACTGCCGGCATCGTGTTCATTGCCGCCGCGTGAGCCGATCAGCAACGACAGCAAAAAGGTCGAGCCATAGGACAGCGACAGCAAATAGCTGGCGAGGCAAAACAAGCCGAACAACCGGCCGGAGACTGGGGGTGTTGCGCTGGACATGAAACGGTTCCTTGACCCGAAAGAAGTGAGCGTCCTCTATCTATCACGCATGGCGTCGATGTTAGGTCCCTGGTTACCGATTTCAGGGTTAGTGCTGGCCGGAGTATTGCCGTCAGCAGGCGCCGATCTCTTCCTTGAACTGCTCCATGAAACCCTTCAATCGTGCATGCCTGATCTGCGCCAGGCCTTGACCGGTCGGGGTCTGGAAACCGTCCGCCAGGTGCAGCAGCTTGGTCTGGAAATGGTCGAGGCAAAAACGCGTGTCGTCGTAGTCGCGGTGCTTCGCCTCCGGGTCGAACGGGTCATACAACGCGCTGCCCATGCGCCCGGCCACGTAGAACGTGCGCGCTACACCGAGCATGCCGAGGGAGTCGAGGCGATCGGCGTCCTGCATGATTTTCGCTTCGAGTGACGTGGGGGGAAGGTTGGCGCTGAAGCTGTGCGCTTCGATGGCGTGGGCAACTGCGCGGATTCGTTCGTTTGGCCAATGCAGGTCGGCCAACACGCCGCACGCCTTCTCGGCAGCCATTCGCGACGCTTGCGATCGCAATGGCGAGTTCTTCTCGATCGCCACGCAATCATGCAAAAGCACCGCTGCCAGCAGCACCTCAAGATCACCCCCTTCTTGCGCGTGAAGTGTGCGCACGGTGTGCCAGACCCGCTGCAAATGCGACAGATCGTGGGCGCCGTCCTCTGAGGGTTCCAGCGCATGGGGCAGCAATTGAGCGGCAAGGGTTTGCAGAGGGGAGAAAGCATGAATTGTCATAACAGTCCTTTGAAGTGTAAGTGTTGTAGCCGCTGGCGAAGCCTGCGTTCGGCTGCGCAGCAGTCGTGAGATCAGACAATGGGGTGTTACAGGAAAACCGCGTGCTCAGGTTTTACGACTGCTGCGCAGCCGAACGCAGGCTTCGCCAGCTGCTACACATGCTCTACAGATCAGCTTTGAATTTCCAGTGTGACGAGCGCCGCGTGGCGACTTAGTATGGCGTTTTTCAACCTTTGACGAAGGCACGTCCCATGACGATCGAGATCCGCCCGGCGACCCCCAGCGATGCTCCGCAAATCCTCGGGTTCATCACTGAACTGGCCGACTACGAACGTGCCCGCCACGAAGTTATCGCCAGCGTCGCGGACATCGAACGCAGCCTGTTCAGCGAAGGCGCCACCGCCCATGGCCTGATCTGCCTGCGTGACGGCCTGCCGATCGGCTTCGCGGTGTTCTTCTTCAGCTATTCCACGTGGCTTGGCAGCAACTGCCTGTACCTCGAAGACCTCTACATCACCCCCGAACAGCGCGGCGGCGGCGCCGGCAAAACCTTGCTGCGCCACCTGGCGAAAATCGCCTGCGCCAATGATTGCGGACGGTTTGAGTGGAGCGTGCTGGACTGGAACAAACCGGCGATCGAGTTTTATAAATCGCTGGGTGCGCAGCCGCAGGAGGAGTGGGTGCGGTATCGGATGGATGGGAAGGTATTGCGCGAGTTTGCCGAGGGCCATTGATCGTCAGCCTTGTCGGTTAAAAGGTCGCAGCCATGAGCTGCGATTTTTTTTGCATGCATCCCAATATATGGGAGTGATATTTATATATTGAGATTATCCCGCTTCCGGGTTTATAGTCCCGCTCACTCACTGCCAATAAACAAAACAGGTGAAGCGATGCTGGCGCAATTGATCGCGCTCGATTGGGGGACAACCTCATTACGTGCTTACAAACTCGCCGACAGTGGCCAGGTGCTCGAACAGCGTGCGCTGTCGTCGGGGATCATGCAGTTGCCCAACACGCCGCGAGTGATTGCCGGTCAGGTGTGCGCTGACGGTTTTGAACTGGCTTTCGATGAGGCCTGCGGTGACTGGCTCGATGCGCAGCCGGATTTGCCGGTGATTGCCTGTGGCATGGTCGGCAGCGCCCAGGGTTGGCTTGAAGCGGCTTACCGCGATACACCGGCGAACGTCGCCACTCTCGGAACTTCCCTACAAACAGTACGCAGTCTTCGCGGTGTCGATGTGCACATCGTGCCGGGTGTGATTCAGCGGTCGCGATTGCCGAACGTGATGCGCGGCGAAGAAACCCAGGTGCTGGGTGTTCTGCAAACCCTGTCGAGCGAGGCGGGCAACGATCTGTTGATCGGCCTGCCGGGCAGTCATTCGAAATGGGTGGAAGTGGCCGATGGCTGCATCGTGCATTTCGATACCTTCATGACCGGCGAAATCTTCGCCGTGCTCAGCGAACACAGCATTCTGGGGCGCACCCAGCAGCAAGGCGCGTCCTTAGATGGCCAGGCTTTTGATCGTGGGGTGCAAGTGGCGTTGTCGGCGGACGGCGAGATCGGCCCGCTGTCGACGGTGTTCAGTGCCCGCAGCCTCGGACTGACCGGCGAACTGAGCGCCACGGCCCAGGCGGATTATTTGTCGGGCTTGTTGATCGGTCATGAGCTGGCGGCGCTGGCGACGGCCCAGCGGCGTCGACGCAACAGCGTGCACCTGCCTTCGATCGTCCTCATCGGTAATGCCCAACTCTGTGCCCGCTACAGCCGGGCCCTCGACGCCTGCGGATTTGCCCGGGTGACGCTGGCCGAACAAGCCACCGAACGCGGGTTGTGGCAACTGGCACTCGCCGCCGCACTGATCACTTCCAACCCATCCCGTTAAACCTGACTGGAGGTCTGACATGCTCAAACACGCCTTGGCGCAAAACGGCCTGATCGCGATCCTGCGCGGCCTGCGCCCGGAAGAAGCGGCGGCCATCGGCGAAGTCCTGTACGCCGCCGGATTTCGCGTCATCGAAGTGCCGCTCAATTCCCCTGAACCGTACGAAAGCATCCGCATCCTGCGCAGTACCTTGCCCGCCGATTGCCTGATCGGCGCGGGAACGGTGCTGACACCGGAGCAGGTCGAGCTGGTGAAAGCCGCTGGCGGCCAAGTGATCGTCATGCCGCACAGCGATCCGAAAGTGCTGCGCGCAGCGAAAGCGGCGGGGTTGTTTCTGTCGCCGGGTGTGGCGACACCGACCGAGGCGTTCGCCGCACTGGCCGAAGGCGCCGACGTGCTGAAGATGTTTCCCGCCGAGCAGATGGGGCCGGCCGTCGTCAAAGCCTGGCTCGCCGTATTGCCGGCCGGGACCATTCTGGCGCCGGTCGGCGGCATCACGCCGGACAACATGCAGGTGTTTATCGACGCGGGCGTCAAAGGTTTCGGTCTCGGTTCCGGCTTGTTCAAACCGGGAATGACCCCAGAGGACGTGGCCGTCAACGCCAAGGCCTACGTGGCCGCCTGGAAAGCCCTTCGCTAAGACTGTTTGGCGCTGTGAGCGCTGCCTCTAATAAGAGCTGCATCTACAAAAAGAGAGCACAAGATGAAAATCACCAAACTGACCACCTTCATCGTTCCGCCGCGCTGGTGCTTCCTCAAGGTTGAAACCGACGAGGGCGTGACCGGTTGGGGCGAGCCTGTGGTTGAAGGCCGTGCCCACACCGTTGCGGCGGCCGTTGAAGAATTGTCCGACTACCTGATCGGCAAAGACCCACGCAATATCGAGGACATCTGGACCGTGCTCTATCGCGGCGGCTTCTACCGTGGCGGCGCGATCCACATGAGCGCGTTGGCCGGTATCGATCAGGCGCTGTGGGACATCAAGGGCAAGGCCTTGGGCGTGTCGGTCAGTGATTTGTTGGGCGGTCAGGTGCGCGACAAGATTCGTGTGTATTCATGGATCGGCGGTGACCGTCCGGCGGACACCGCTCGTGCGGCGAAAGAAGCGGTTTCCCGTGGCTTTACCGCCGTGAAAATGAACGGCACCGAAGAACTGCAATTTCTCGACTCCTTCGAGAAAGTCGACCTGGCCCTGGCCAACGTCGCGGCCGTGCGTGATGCGGTCGGGCCGAACGTCGGCATCGGCGTGGACTTCCATGGCCGGGTGCACAAACCCATGGCCAAGGTGCTGATGAAGGAGCTTGATCCGTACAAACTGATGTTCATCGAAGAGCCGGTGCTCAGCGAAAACTATGAAGCGCTGAAGGAACTGGCGCCGCTGACCAGCACCCCGATTGCCCTCGGTGAGCGGCTGTTCTCGCGCTGGGATTTCAAGCGTGTGCTGAGCGAAGGTTACGTCGACATCATCCAGCCGGATGCGTCCCATGCCGGCGGCATCACCGAGACCCGCAAGATCGCCAACATGGCCGAAGCCTACGACGTGGCGCTGGCGCTGCATTGCCCGTTGGGGCCGATTGCGCTGGCGGCGTGCCTGCAACTGGACGCGGTTTGCTACAACGCGTTCATCCAGGAACAGAGCCTGGGCATCCACTACAACGAGAGCAATGACCTGCTCGACTACGTGAAAGATCCGCGGGTGTTCGACTACGACAAAGGCTTCGTGAAGATCCCTAATGGCCCGGGCCTGGGGATTGAGATCAACGAGGAATACGTGATCGAACGCGCAGCGGTCGGCCACCGCTGGCGCAACCCGATCTGGCGCCATGCCGATGGCAGTTTTGCCGAGTGGTGATTGATCCCTGACACCACACCGCCCCTGTAGGAGCACGGCTTGCCTGCGATGGCGTCAGTACTGACGCCGCTGACCATCCGCTGGACCGTGTAAGGCCCAATCGCGGGCAAGCCTTGCTCCTACAGGGGTGCGTTGCGCCCACTGACCTCAATAACCATAAGAAGAGGCACTCCTCATGCAACCGCAAACCCTCACTGGGCAAGCGTCGTTGGTGACGCCCAGTCGCAAGCGATTTTTCATCATGGTCCTGCTGTTCATCACCGTGGTGATCAACTACCTGGACCGCAGCAACCTGTCCATCGCGGCCCCGGCGCTGACCAGCGAATTGGGGATCGATCCGATCCACGTCGGGTTGATCTTCTCGGCGTTCGGCTGGACCTATGCCGCGATGCAAATCCCCGGCGGCTGGCTGGTGGACCGTGTGCCGCCGCGCATCCTCTACAGCGTCGCCTTGCTGCTGTGGTCGATCGCTACGGTGATGCTCGGTTTCGCCGCCAGTTTCATCGCGTTGTTCGTGTTGCGCATGGCGGTCGGTGCCCTGGAAGCACCGGCATACCCGATCAACAGCCGCGTGGTCACCACCTGGTTTCCCGAGCGAGAACGCGCCACGGCCATCGGTTTCTATACCTCCGGGCAGTTCGTCGGCCTGGCGTTCCTGACGCCGGTATTGGCCTGGCTGCAACACGCCTACGGCTGGCACATGGTGTTCGTCAGCACCGGCGCAGTGGGGATTCTATGGGCGGTGATCTGGTATGCGGTGTACCGCGAGCCCCGGGATTTCAAAGGCGCCAACGACGCTGAAATCGACTTGATTCGCGAGGGCGGCGGGTTGGTGGATATCCAGGCTGAACAAGCCAAAGTCAAAGCGAAATTCAGCTGGACGGACCTCGGGATTGTTCTGACCAAGCGCAAGCTGTGGGGCATCTACCTCGGGCAGTTCTGCCTCAACTCGACGTTGTGGTTTTTTCTGACGTGGTTCCCGACCTACCTGGTGAAATATCGCGGCATGGACTTCATCAAGTCCGGCCTGCTGGCGTCGCTGCCGTTTCTCGCGGCCTTCGTCGGCGTGCTGTGTTCGGGGTTTTTCTCGGATTTTCTGATTCGTCGTGGTTACACCGTAGGCTTCGCCCGCAAGCTGCCGATCATTGGTGGGCTGCTGATTTCCACCTCGATCATCGGCGCCAATTTCGTCGAGTCGACGCCGTTGGTAATTGCATTCCTGGCGTTGGCCTTTTTCGGCAACGGTCTGGCTTCGATCACTTGGTCGCTGGTATCGACCCTGGCCCCGGCACGGTTGCTGGGACTGACCGGCGGGGTGTTCAATTTCATCGGCAACCTGTCGGCGATTGCCACGCCCATTGTCATCGGCTTCCTGGCGACCGGTGATTCGTTTGCCCCGGCGATTACCTACATCTCGGTGCTGGCGTTGATGGGCGCGCTTTCCTACATCTTGCTGGTCGGCAAAGTCGAGCGTATCAAGTTGTAGTCGCAGGCATCGGGCGACCATAATGCCGCCCGTTCACTCGCTCAACGGTAAAGGCTGGATATGCAGGAAGACGCCCCAAAAATCGCCAAGGACGCCGCACCGACCGGCACCCAGACACTGCTTCGTGGTCTGGGTGTGGTTCAGGCCGTGGCCAGCGGCGCCCGCGATCTCAAGGAAATCGCCCGGCTGATCGGCACGACGCGCAGCACCACCCATCGTCTGGCCAGTTGCCTGGTGGACGAACGTTATCTGCGCGTGGTGCCGCAGGTCGGTTACCTGTTGGGGCCCAAGTTGATCGAACTGGGTTTCCAGGCGCGCGAAGAGTTGCCGTTGGTGACGCTGGCCGGGCCGTATCTGGATGAGCTGTCGGCGTTGACTGGCGACACCGTGCACCTGGCGATTCGTGAAGGTGACGAAGTGCTGTACCTGCATAAGAATCCGGGACGCAATGGCCCGGAAATGCGTTCGCGGGTCGGCCATCGCATGCCGTTGGCGCGCACCGGGATCGGTAAGGCGTTGATGCTCGATGACACGCAGCAAGAGTGGCAGCGGCTGTACGAAGTCAGCTTGCCGGCGGGTGGGAAAAATCAGTTCTGGCCGCTGCACCCGGAGCAGTCCTGGGAGCAGTTTCAGCAGCGCATGGTCGAGTACGTGGCGGGTGGTTACGCCTTTGACCTGGAAGACAACGAACCGTCGATCCGTTGCGTGGCGGCACCGATCCGCGATGCGAGCAAACGCATCGTCGCCGGTATCAGCATCGCCAGCACCGTGCCGTACATGCCGCTGGAAAAAATGGCCGAGCTGATTCCCCTGATCAAAGGGGTCACGGCCCGGCTGTCGGCGGAGCTTGGCCTGAAGGTTTAAACCTTGAGGGTCGCCATGTCGATCACGAAACGGTACTTGACGTCACCGGCGATCATACGGGTGTAGGCCTCGTTGATCTGGCGAATGTCGAGCATTTCGATGTCGCACGTGATGTTGTGCTCGGCGCAGAAATCCAGCACTTCCTGGGTTTCGGCAATGCCGCCAATCAACGAACCAGCCAGCATGCGACGGCCCAACACCAGTTTGGCGGCGTGCACGGGCGGGTCCACCGGTTCGATCAAGCCGACCAGAATGTGCACGCCGTCGAAGCGCAGGGTGTCGAGGTAGGGATTGAGGTCGTGCTGCACCGGAATGGTGTCCAGCAGGAAGTCGAAATAGCCAGCCGCTGTTTTCATCTGCTCGGCATCGGTGGACACGATCACATGGTCCGCGCCCTGACGCCGGGCTTCTTCAGCCTTGCTCGCCGAACGGGTGAACAACGTGACTTCGGCGCCCATCGCCTTGGCGAACTTGATGCCCATGTGGCCGAGGCCGCCCATGCCGAGAATCCCGACTTTGTCGCCAGGCTTCACGCCGTAGTGTTTGAGCGGCGAGTAGGTGGTGATGCCGGCGCACAGGATCGGCGCGGCGCTGGCCAGCGCAAGTTTTTCCGGGATGCGCACCACAAAGTGTTCGCTGACGACGATGCTGTCGGAGTAGCCGCCCATGGTGTTGCTGCCATCGACCCGGTCCGGGGTGGCGTAGGTCATCGTCGGGCCTTCCAGGCAATATTGCTCAAGGTTGGACTGACAGGCTTCGCAGCTGCGGCAGGAGTCGACCATGCAACCGACACCGACCAAATCGCCGACTTGGTGTTGGGTAACGTTCGCACCGATGGCGGTGACTTTGCCTACGATCTCGTGGCCGGGCATTAGCGGGTACACGGCAATGCCCCACTCGTTTCGCGCCTGGTGGATGTCGGAATGGCAGACGCCACAGTAGAGAATCTCGATGGCAACGTCGTCGGCGCGAGGGCTGCGGCGTTCGAATTTCATCGGGGCGAGGGGAGTGGAGGGCGACTGGGCGGCGTATCCGATGGCGGTGTACATGAGGAACCTCGCAAAAGCAGTGACAGGTGAGGCGGCGCATTTTGGGCGCCACGCCGATCACCGGCCATGGCGATTCCTCCGGGTGTCATGCCTATTCCTCCGGCATCAGCCTTTGACCGATCCCATTGGTAACCAGACCTGCGATGATGCTTTCATCCCTTTTCTCGCGACTTTTTTGTGAAGAGCTTCCATGCAGTTGACCCGTCACCTCGATGCCAATGCCACCCTGGTTTCGCTCATCGAGCCACTGTCCACCCGTGATGGCTTCGTGCCGACTGCATTGCCGGGCGTGCAGGTTTTACGCGCCAGTTGCGATGTCGCCCGTGGGCCACAGATCTATGAACCGAGCCTGGTGATCATCGCCCAGGGCAGCAAACTGGCGTATCTGGGGCCGCGCACCCTTGAATATGGCGCCGGGCATTACTTGATTCAGGCGCTGCCGGTGCCGTTCGAGTGTGAAACCTTTGCGGCACCCGGCGGGCCGATGCTGGGGGTGTCGGTCGCGATCGACAGGGTGATGCTGGGCGAGTTGGTGCTGGCAATGGGGTTGGCGCCGGGGCGTCATATTGCGGCGCAAACGCCAGAGTCCATGACTTCGGCGGTGCTCGATGATGAAATGCGCGGATGTGTCGAGCGGCTGCTGCGTTGTCTGCACGATCCGCTGGAGAGCCGGATCATGGGCCCGGCGCGATTGCGTGAATTGTTGTTCGTGGCGCTGCGTGGACCTCAGGCCGACGTGTTGCGGGCGCTGGTGGAGCAACAGGGGCAATTCGCCCGGATTGCAGCATCACTCAGTCATCTGCATGCGCATTACACCGAACCGTTGAATGTCGAGACCCTGGCCAGTTGCGCGAACATGAGTGCGTCGACGTTCCACGAGCATTTCAAGCGCAGCACATTGTTGTCGCCGGTGCAGTATCTCAAGCGTTTGCGGCTGCTCAAGGCGCAGGCGTTGCTGATGTCAGAGGGGCTGGGCGTCGCGCAGGTGGCGCACCGTGTGGGGTATCAAAGCACGTCGCAATTCAGTCGCGAGTACAAGCGGTACTTCGAGCGTAATCCTGGGGAAGAACGCGCCGCCTGAGTTGGCAATGGATCCGCCTGTAGGAGCCGAGCTTGCTCGCGATAGCGGATTGTCATCCGACATCATTGTTGTCAGACACACCGCTATCGCGAGCAAGCTCGGCTCCTACAATATTAGCGGGCAACAAAAAGGCCCCCATTCGGGAGCCTTGATGTTCAGGCGTTCGGCTTACATATTCGGGTAAGTCGGGCCGCCAGCACCTTCCGGTGTGACCCAGGTGATGTTCTGTGCAGGGTCCTTGATGTCGCAGGTCTTGCAGTGAACGCAGTTCTGGGCGTTGATCTGGAAGCGCTTTTCGCCGTCTTCCTTGGTGATCACTTCGTACACGCCGGCCGGGCAATAACGTTGAGCGGGTTCATCGTACAGCGGCAGGTTTTTGCCGATCGGGATGCTCGCATCAGCCAGTTTCAAGTGGCACGGCTGCTCTTCTTCGTGGTTGGTACCGGAGATGAACACCGAGCTGAGTTTGTCGAAGCTGATCTTGCCGTCCGGTTTCGGGTAGTCGATCTTCTTGCAGTCGACCGCGAGCTTGAGGCAAGCGTAATCCGGCTTGGTATCGTGCAAGGTGAACGGCAGTTTGCCGCCGAAGATGTTCTGGTCCAGCCAGTTGAAACCACCGCCGACGATCGCGCCGAACTTGTGGATCGCCGGGCCGAAGTTACGGCTGGCGAACAGTTCGTCGTAGAGCCAGCTCTTCTTGAAGGCGTCGACGTAAGTGGTCAGCTCTTCGGTGCCGTCTTTCTCGGCGAACAGCGCTTGGGCCACGGATTCAGCGGCGAGCATGCCGGATTTCATCGCGGTGTGGCTGCCTTTGATCTTGGCGAAGTTCAGGGTGCCGAGGTCGCAACCGATCAGCGCGCCGCCCTTGAAGACCATTTTCGGCAACGAGTTCAAGCCGCCTTTGCAGATAGCACGCGCGCCGTAGCTGATGCGCTTGCCGCCTTCCAGGTACTGCTTGAGCACCGGGTGATGCTTGAGGCGCTGGAACTCGTCGAACGGCGACAGGTAAGTGTTGCTGTAGGAGAGGTCGACGATCAGGCCGACGACCACCTGGTTGTTTTCCAGGTGATAAAGGAACGAGCCGCCGGTGTTCTCGGTGCCCATGATGTCCAGCGGCCAGCCAGCGGTGTGAACCACCAGGCCCGGCTGATGCTTGGCTGGATCGATTTCCCAGATCTCTTTCAGGCCGATGCCGTAATGCTGGGCATCGGCTTCGCTGTCGAGGTTGAAGCGCTTGATCAGTTGCTTGCCGATGTGGCCACGGCAGCCTTCGGCGAACAGCGTGTATTTGCCACGCAGTTCCATGCCAGGGGTGTACAGGCCTTCTTTCGGATTGCCTTCACGGTCAACACCCAGGTCGCCGGTGATGATCCCGCGAACCACGCCGTTCTCGTCGAACAGCGCTTCCTGAGCGGCGAAGCCCGGGTAGATTTCCACGCCCAGGTTCTCGGCTTGCTGGGCCAGCCAGCGGCACAGGTTACCCAGGGAGATGATGTAGTTGCCTTCGTTGTGCATGGTCTTGGGCACAAAGAGGTCTGGAACTTTTTGCGCGCTTTCAGCGTTCTTGAGAACGAAGATGTCATCGCGGGTGACCGGCGTGTTCAGTGGGGCGCCGAGTTCTTTCCAGTCCGGGAACAGTTCGTTCAGAGCCCGAGGTTCGAACACCGCGCCAGAAAGAATGTGTGCGCCGACTTCGGAGCCTTTTTCGACCACGCAGACGCTGATTTCCTTACCGGCTTCGGCGGCCTTCTGCTTCAAACGGCAGGCGGCGGAAAGACCAGCGGGGCCGGCACCGACGATGACCACGTCGAATTCCATGTATTCGCGTTCCACAGGTTATCTCCTACTCAAGGCTCAACAGTTTTTTTTCTAATTGGAGGTTTGGTGTCGCATCCATGAATCCCGGCACAATGCCAGGAGAGGATAATCGATGAGCCACCTTTCTCTCTGGGTGGCGCATTATATCTACACCACTCTCAGCGTCCAATACAAACGTTTGTTTGAATTGGCTCAAAGCCAGAGAAATCAAAGTCACGCGGCTTACGAACGGCCATTTAGCCGTATTGACCGGAATAGGCGTTCCGGTCAATATACGGTCGGTTTTGCGCTCGCCGTAGGCTGGCTGTTGGTTTCAAGAGCACCTCTAAAGACAGGGCGAAGGCCGTACAAGGTGATGCGTAGCGCAGGTTTGGCGCGCAGTTTACACGCCGCGATAATGAATGACTCCTCAGTCACTACTGACGAACGGTCATCATCATCGTGAGCGAAGGTCACTTGACACGATTGCCGGCGTTTTTAGAGGTGCCCTTGCGCCCGATGAGCATCAACCGCCAGGTTCGCCTAGGCGACTTTCTTTTCACCGGAGAGTAACGAGGAATCCATGAAGGTTCTTGTAGCTGTCAAACGCGTTGTGGATTACAACGTCAAGGTTCGCGTCAAGGCGGACAATTCCGGCGTCGACCTCGCTAACGTGAAGATGTCGATGAACCCGTTCTGCGAAATCGCAGTGGAAGAAGCCGTACGCCTGAAAGAGAAAGGTGTTGCGACTGAAATCGTCGTCGTCTCCGTCGGCCCGTCCACCGCTCAAGAGCAACTGCGCACCGCGCTGGCTCTGGGTGCCGACCGCGCCATCCTCGTCGAGTCCGCCGAAGACCTGACTTCCCTGGCCGTTGCCAAACTGTTGAAAGCGGTTGTCGACAAGGAACAGCCTCAGCTGGTGATCCTTGGCAAACAAGCCATCGACAGCGACAACAACCAGACTGGCCAGATGCTCGCTGCATTGAGCGGCTACGGTCAGGGCACGTTCGCTTCGAAAGTCGAAATCAGCGGCGACAGTGTTGCCGTGACTCGCGAAGTCGACGGCGGCGCGCAGACAGTTTCCCTGAAACTGCCGGCGATCGTCACCACCGACCTGCGTTTGAACGAGCCGCGTTATGCGTCCCTGCCAAACATCATGAAAGCCAAGAAGAAGCCTCTCGAAGTGCTGACTCCGGATGCTTTGGGCGTTTCCACCGCCTCCACCAACAAGACCGTGAAAGTCGAAGCGCCAGCTGCACGCAGCGCGGGTATCAAGGTCAAGTCGGTGGCTGAACTGGTCGAGAAACTGAAAAACGAAGCGAAGGTAATCTAAATGACTATCTTGGTTATTGCTGAACACGACAACAAAGTGCTGGCCCCGGCCACGCTGAACACCGTTGCTGCTGCTGCCAAAATCGGTGGCGACATCCACGTTCTGGTTGCAGGTCAGGGCGCTGGCGCCGTGGCTGAAGCCGCTGCGAAAGTCGCTGGCGTGGCTAAAGTGCTGCTGGCCGACAACGCCGCTTACGCTCACCAGTTGCCGGAAAACGTTGCTCCGCTGGTCGCTGAATTGGGCAAGGGCTACAGCCACATCCTGGCTGCCGCGACTTCCAACGGCAAAAACATCCTGCCGCGCGTTGCTGCCGCGCTGGACGTTGACCAGATCTCCGAGATCATCTCGGTTGAAAGCGCTGACACCTTCAAGCGCCCGATCTACGCCGGTAACGCTATCGCTACCGTTCAGTCGACCGCTTCGGTGAAAGTCATCACCGTGCGTGCTACCGGTTTCGACCCGGTGGCTGCTGAAGGTGGTTCGGCTGCTGTTGAAGCCGTTGCGGCTGCTCACGACGCTGGCACTTCGAGCTTCGTTGGCGAAGAACTGGCCAAGTCCGATCGTCCGGAACTGACCGCTGCCAAAATCGTCGTTTCCGGCGGTCGCGGCATGCAGAACGGCGACAACTTCAAACACCTGTACGCCCTGGCCGACAAGCTGGGCGCTGCTGTCGGTGCTTCCCGCGCCGCGGTCGACGCAGGTTTTGTACCCAACGACATGCAGGTCGGTCAGACCGGCAAGATCGTTGCTCCACAGCTGTACATCGCCGTCGGTATCTCCGGCGCGATCCAGCACCTGGCCGGCATGAAAGACTCCAAAGTGATCGTTGCGATCAACAAGGACGAAGAAGCGCCGATCTTCCAGGTGGCCGATTACGGCCTGGTGGCGGACCTGTTCGAAGCCATCCCCGAGTTCGAGAAGCTGGTCTAATCCAGCGGCCTGACTTATAAAGAGCCCGACCTTTTGGTCGGGCTTTTTTTTGTTCTTCTGTAGGAGATGTCGAGTGAAACGAGGCTGCGATCTTTTGATCTTCCGCTTGGGATTCGAGTGGACCTGAAAATTCGCAGCCTCGTTTCACTCGACAGCTCCTACAGGCGATAACAGGGTTTTAGTGGAGAGTGTTGCCATGGATCTGCGCTGCGTATGTGGCTGGTCATTACTGCTGGGCTTGACGGTGTTGCCGGCATTGTCCAGTGCAGCGGGCAAGTGCGAGCGGCTGGTGGTAACCGGAAGTCCGGATGCGCCGCCGTACCTGTGGCAAGACCCGCAAGATCCAAAGCACCTGATCGGTGCCAGTGCTGATCTGTTGCAGCACGTGGCGGGGGAATTGGGCATCAAAGTCGAGTTGCTCTACGCCGGCAAACGCTCCCAGGCGCTGGACGAAGTGCGCAGCGGGCGCATGGACCTGCTGGCGGACACGCCATTGACGGTCACTGAGCTGGAAACCCTCGATTACATTCATCCGCCCCTACTGGAAAACGACTACCTGGTCTGGACACGTAAAGACTCGAAACTGGTCTACAACAACGTGCAAGACCTTCACGGCCATCCCGGCGCATTGTCGGAAAAGTCTCGAATGACCCCGGCATTCAGCACTTTTGCCGAGCAGCAACTGACGCTCAGCCGCACGCCCAACCTGACCCAGGCGTTTCAGAAACTGCTCTTGGGTGAAGTGGAGTTTGTTCTCGCGGGCCGCTATTCAGGCATGGCGGCCGCGCAGGCATTGAGCATGGCCAACGACCTGATCGCCCATGCCGAACCCGTCGACAAACCCGGCCTGTTCCTCGCGGTGTCTCATAACTCCGCCTGCAACGATCCTTGGTTGCGCGGACAGCTGGCCAAAAAGATGACAGAATTGCCCGCCTCAGGACTGGCGGACACCGCATTGCAGCGCAATATCGAGCGTTGGAAAGCGCAGCAACAGCAACAACCTGTCAGCGCCCCAAAACAGTAGGGATTTTTAGTGAGTATTCGACCTCTTTTCGCTGCCCTGGCCGTTCTGGCTCTGGCGGGTTGTGCAGCTGACCCTGCGCCGAATGAACAGATTCGCCTGACCGAACAGGCACTCGTACAAGCCAAAGCCGTGGGTGCCACCGCCGAAGACGTGCCGGAAATGAAGCTGGCCGAAGAAAAATTCGCCCGTGCCCAAGGCAACATGGCTGACCAGTCCTACAAACATGCGCGCATGCGGGCCGAGCAGGCCGAGCTGGACGCGCGTCTGGCTGAAGCCAAAGTGCTGACCCTCAAGAGCGAGGAGCAATTGAATGTGCTCAACACCCGCATCACTCGTTTGCGCAAGCAACTGGGAGATGCCCAATGAGCCTCAAGTCAACAGTTCTCGGCGGCTTGATCCTCGCCGGTTGTGCAAGCCTGTATGGGTGCGCCGGTCAACACAGTGAAGCCGCCTTGCAAGAGGCTGGCGCAGACTTCCAGAAGGTCAAGGAAGACTCCAATGTGCTGCGTATCGCGCCCAAAGACGTGATACGCGCCGGTGAATCCCTGGCCCGCGCCGATCGTCTGTCCAGCTATTGGGGCAGTGGTTGGGACGTCGTGCATTACGCCTACTTGAGCCAGCGCTACAGCGAAATTGCGCGTGAGCACACCAATCAAGTGCTCAACGAAGAGCGCGCGGTGAAGCTCGAACTGGAGCGTCAGCGTCTGCAATTGGCTCTGCGTGAATCCAAACTGGTTAGCGTGCAACAGCAAGGCAAATGGCTCGAAGAACAGATCCTCGCATTGACCACTACTCAGACCGACCGCGGTCTGGTGATGACATTGGGCGATATGCTGTTCGATACGGGCGAGGCGGAGCTGAAGAACTCGGCCAACCGCGTGGTATTGAAGATCGTGCAGTTCCTGCAGCTCAACCCCAACCGCGTGGTGCGGATCGAGGGGTATACCGACAGCACCGGTGGCAAGCAGGACAATATCAAGCTGTCCCGTGACCGTGCACAGTCGGTAGCCGATGTGCTGATGGATCTGGGGATCGATGAAAAGCGCATTCATGTCGAAGGGTACGGGGATGAATACCCGGTGGACGTGAACGCCTCCGAGCGCGGTCGTGCGCAAAACCGCCGCGTGGAAATTGTTTTCTCCGACGAAAAAGGCCAATTGGGCGCTGCTCGCTAAGGGCTGCGTCATTGGAAAGCCCGGCCTGCCAGTCAGCGCCGGGTTTTTTTACGCCTGCAAACGGCTTCACGTTCTCCCAAAAAGCAGTACAGATTTTGCTGACACTGCACTGTATGGTCGACTATTGTGGCAACTGTCCCAGTACACTTCTAAACTGTTCCGGTATTGTTCCCCACAAGAATAAAATGCCCGTGAAATCGAGTGCTGCGTCATGACCAATCTTTTGCTCTACCAACGTATTGCTCAACAACTGGCCGAAGACATCCGCCGTGGTGTCTATCAACCGGGAGAGCGCGTGCCTTCGGTGCGCAAGATGAGTTCGCAGCTCAACGTCAGCCATGCGACGGTGTTGCAGGCGTATGCCAATCTTGAAGATCAGGGCCTGATCCGTGCCCGGCCGCAGTCGGGTTATTACGTTCACCAGACACCGGCCCTGACCGCGCCGACTCCCGACATTGCCCGGGTCGAGCGCCCAGGCCTGGTCACGCGCAGCAGCATCATTCAACAAGTGTTGGTCGAATCCCGCCGCGAAGGCGTTTTTCCGCTGGGCGCCGCGGTGCCCAGCGTCGATTACCTGCCGGTGCGGGCGCTGCATCAGCAATTGGCCAAAGTCACCCGATTCCATAGCCCGCGTGCCTTCAGCTACATGTTCAGCCCCGGCTTCGAACCGCTGCGCCGGCAGGTGGCGATCCGCATGCGCGATGCCGGTGTGGTGGTTGATCCCTCCGAAGTGGTCATCACCCACGGCTGCGTCGATGCATTGCAGATGTCATTGCGGGTACTGACTCGGCCCGGCGACCTGATCGCCGCCGAATCACCGACTTATTATGGTCTGCTGCAACTGGCCGACTTGCTCGGTCTCAAAGTGATCGAAATCCCCAGCGACCCCGCTACCGGCATGAGCCTGGAAGCCCTGCAACTGGCGGCCAATCAATGGTCGATCAAGGCGCTGGTGTTGACCACGCGTCTGAGCAATCCATTGGGCGGAACCATGCCCGAGGAACGCCAGAAACAATTGCTGCGCCTGGCGTCGGATTTCGACATCCAGATTGTCGAAGATGATATTTACGGCGAGCTGATGTTCGAGCAGGGGCGCACCAAATCGCTCAAGGCCTACGATCGGCTGGATCGGGTCATCTATTGTTCCAGCTTCTCCAAGACCTTGTCGCCGGGCGTGCGGATCGGCTGGATGATCGCTGGCAAGTACCAGCAGGAAATCCAGCGCTTGCAGACGTTCAGTACCCATTCGGCCTGCAGCGTCACGCAAATGGGCATTGCGGCTTATCTGGAAAACGGCGGTTACGACCGACACTTGCGCTACATCCGTCAGGAATACCGCAAGAACCTCAGCGCCTTTCAGCTCGCAGTCCAGCAATACTTCCCGGAAGGCACGCAGATGACCCGGCCTACTGGCGGCTTCATTCTGTGGGTCAGTTTGCCGGGACGGGTAAACACACAGGAACTGCACGTACGGGCGTTGCAGCAGGGCATCAGCATCGCGCCGGGGCTGATCTTCAGTAACACCGAGCAGTTCAATCACTGCATTCGGCTGAACTGTGGCATCCCCTGGAATCGAGAAGCCGAACGTGCCTTGATGACCTTGGGGATGTTGGCGACGCAACTTTGCCAGGAGATGGCCGGCGGCTTCTAAGCCGTCGTGCGGTCGTTTTGCGCGGTGCTTGTCATGTGACGTGCAACAGGCGAGCATATGGCCCTCTGCCGTTAGCGCTGTTGGGTTCATGAAGCCGATTTTTCCTGCCGTCTGCCTGTCTTTTTGCCTGTTGATGACCGTTCAAGCCGAAGGCGTCATGGCGGCGGCTGGTCAGGAAAAACCGGCAGTCAGCGCAACGTCGAAAAAGCCGGCACCCGCCAAGAAAGCCGCGCCAGCCAAAAAGAATGCGGCTGTGGTGAAAAAGCGACCACCCATTGCCTCCAAGTCGAAACCGGCCAGTGAAGTGGTGAAAACCCAGCTTCCTTCCGCCAATCTTGATTTGAGACTGCCCCCGCAAATGGCAGAAGAATTCAAACCGCTCGGCACTGTGCCTTTGCCCAGGCACGATCCGTTGTTGCCGCCCATGTTTGGCGAAAAAAAGCCGGACAGCAGCCCTTTTCAATTGAACGGCCGTTTGCTCAGCAACGAAATGCAGTTGCAACTGCGCAATGAAGAGCGCCGGGAAGTCGAAGGGGCGGCGCTGGATTTCGAGTTCAAGCAGTAAATCATTCCCATCCGTGACCCGCAGGCCAGACGCTTTGTCGGAGACTGGTCAGTCACGTTGATTTGAACGAAAAAACCCCGGTTCAGGTAATTTTAAACAACTGTTTTAGCGGTTACTCTGTGCCCCGTCCTTTTACATATCACACCTCGTGAGGAGCTCGTCGTCATGAAATGCCGTGAAGGCTGTGGCGCCTGTTGCATTGCCCCTTCCATCAGTTCACCGATTCCCGGTATGCCCAATGGCAAAGCCGCGGGCGAACGTTGCGTACAACTTTCGGTCGATAACCTGTGCAGCATCTTCGGCAACCCGGAGCGCCCCGCGGTGTGTTCGGCATTTGAAGCCGACGCCGAAGTGTGCGGAAGCAGCAGTGACGAGGCGATCAAATTGCTGGGATGGTGGGAGCAAATGACCGCGGCGTGATGTGTTCAAACAACGGAACTTCAACAATAAGGAATAAGACTATGGGTTCGCTGCATCGTATTGCTGTTTTGTGTGGACTGACCGCCGCGTTGACCACCACGGCCGTTCAGGCTGAAGACTGGAAAGTCGCCAAGAACGAGGACGGCATCAAGGTCTCCCTGAGTGAAGTGCCTGGCTCGGACTACAAGGCCTACCAGGGCGTCGTATTGATGAAGACCACTGTTGCCAAACTGCGCGCACTGCAGGAAGACGTGTCCGGTGCCTGTGCCTGGATTCACGAATGCAAAACCCAAAAGCTGCTCAAGCATGAAGGTGACCAGAGCTGGACCTACACCCAATTCAATACCCCATGGCCGGTTACCCCGCGTGACTCGGTGCTGCACGTCACCACCGTCGAAGGTGCCGATGGCAGCCTGACCCGCAAGCTCGAAGGCGTACCGAAATACGTCCCGGAAGAAAAAGGTTTCGTGCGCGTCACCAAGGTCGACGGCTTCTGGAAGTTCGTACCCAAGGGTGACCAGGTTGAAGTGACCTATCAGGTTCACACCGAGCCAGGCGGCAGCGTGCCGTCGATGGTTGCCAACAAGTTTGTGGTCGATGCGCCGTTCGATACTTTGAAAGCCCTGAAACAACGCGCCGAGAAGTAATCACAGCGTTGTTCTACAAAACGCCCCGACTGGTTCGGGGCGTTTGCGTTTTAACGCAGGCCCCGGTTTTATTGTGTTTCCGGATATGCGTTGCACAAAATTTTCACAATGGCTCCAAGACAATCCGCCCGCACCCGCCAGTCAAACAGTAATCAATGGCAATGAGGCGGGTGATCGTGCAACATTTGCGCACCGCGCAAGCCCCGGGGCCAGGTATTGGCTAACAGAGGGCAGGGCGCCGCAGTATTTTTTGAAACTTCAACTTCCAATGGGTCCTAAAACGACATGGCAAACCCGGACGCCCTGAATCAGCAGCGAGCTTCTAGTCGCCTGCTGCAACCGACCGTCAAATCGCACCTGGCCTACACGCTGCTGTGCGCCTTGATCATGATGGTCATGTTCAGCCTGCTGCGTGTTGCGCTGCTGGTCTACAACCGCTCGATGATCCTCGACACACCGGCTTCCACTTTCCTTGAAGCATTCGCCAACGGTCTGCGTTTCGACCTGCGACTGGTGGTCTACCTTTGCATTCCGCTGTTGCTGGCACTGTTCAGCGCGCGGGCCATGGCTGCGCGCGGCTTCTTCCGTTTCTGGCTGACCATCGCGTCGAGCATCGCGCTGTTCCTCGGCCTGATGGAGATGGACTTCTACCGCGAGTTCCACCAGCGCCTCAACGGTCTGGTCTTCCAGTACGTGAAGGAAGACCCGAAAACCGTGATGAGCATGCTCTGGTACGGTTTCCCGGTGGTTCGCTATCTGCTGGCCTGGGCCTTTGGCACATTGATTCTGACCCTGGCGTTCAAGGGCGCTGATCGTGCGACCCGTCCTCGCGGCCCGTTCAGCGGCGGCAGCATCGGCACTCGCCAGATCGCCCCGTGGTATGCGCGCATCGGCGTGTTCGTCGTTTGCCTGCTGATCTGCGTAGTGGCCGCTCGTGGCACTTTGCGTCAGGGCCCGCCGCTGCGCTGGGGTGACGTTTACACCACCGACTCGAACTTCGCCAACCAGTTGGGCCTCAACGGCACACTGTCGTTGATCGCGGCGGCCAAGAGCCGGATGTCCGAAGATCGCGACAACATCTGGAAAGCTACGCTGCCGCAGCCTCAGGCTCAGCAGACCGTGCGTGACATGCTGGTGATGAAAGACGAAAAACTGGTGGATGCCGACATCGCCGCCGTGCGTCGCGACTACACACCACCGGCCGACAAGACCCTGCCGATCAAGAACGTGGTGGTGATCCTGATGGAAAGCATGGCCGGTCACTCGGTCGGCGCGTTGGGCGGCCCGGGTAACATCACCCCCTACCTCGACAAACTGTCGAAGGAAGGCCTGTTGTTCGACCGCTTCTTCTCCAATGGCACCCACACCCACCAGGGCATGTTTGCCACCATGGCCTGCTTCCCGAACCTGCCGGGTTTCGAATACCTGATGCAAACCCCGGAAGGCAGCCACAAATTGTCCGGTCTGCCGCAGTTGCTCAGTGCCCGCGACTTCGACGACGTATACGTCTACAACGGCGATTTCGCCTGGGATAACCAGTCGGGTTTCTTCAGCAACCAGGGCATGACCAACTTCATCGGGCGTAACGACTACGTGAACCCGGTGTTCTCCGACCCTACTTGGGGCGTGTCTGACCAGGATATGTTCGACCGTGGCCTGGTAGAGCTCAAGGCTCGTGGAAATGGCAAGCCGTTCTATGCCTTGCTGCAGACGCTGTCGAACCACACGCCGTATGCCTTGCCGACGCCATTGCCGGTTGAACGCGTGACTGATCGCGGCAACCTGAACGAACACCTGACCGCCATGCGCTACTCCGACTGGGCGCTCGGGCAATTCTTCGAGAAGGCGCGTAAAGAGCCGTACTTCAAGGAAACCCTGTTCGTGATCGTGGGTGACCATGGTTTCGGCAACGAACAGCAAATCACCGAAATGGACCTGGGCCGCTTCAACGTTCCGATGCTGATGATCGCGCCGGGTATCCAGGAAAAGTTCGGCCAGCGTGACCACACCGTCGGCACTCAGATCGACATCGTGCCGACCATCATGGGCCGTATCGGTGGCGAAGTGCGCCATCAGTGCTGGGGGCGTGACCTGCTCAACCTGCCTGAAGGCGATGCCGGTTTTGGCGTGATCAAACCGTCGGGGAGCGAGCAGACTACCGCCATCCTTACGGCTGACCAGATCCTGGTGCTGCCAAAAGAAAAGGAAATGGAGCCGAAGGTGTACCGCTACGAACTGGGCGCCAACCCGCACGCCGAGATCGTTCCTAACGATCCGCGCACTGCCGAGTTGAAACTCAAGCTCGAGTCGTTCCTGCAAACGGCGACCAAAAGCCTGCTCGACAACACCGCCGGTGTGGTTGACGGCAAACCGGACTAAGTTTCCAGCGCATTAAAAAGAGGCCCTTTTCAAGGGCCTCTTTTTTTGCCTGTTAAACCGTTATATCCGGCCAAGCAAGAGCAAAATCAACAGCACCACCAATACCACGCCGATGATACCCGACGGGCCATAACCCCAACTTCTGGAGTGCGGGAAGACCGGCAGACCACCGATCAGCAAGAGAATGAGAATAACGATCAAAATTGTGCCCATGTCTATTACCTTGTTGGAAGTGTTATGGAAAGACCTGACTTTTAACTGTCTGCTGGAAGGTTAAAATTTCAAGCTGCTTACAAAGTCCGACTGATGCGCGAGTCGGAAAATTCCATGTTTTTTTAATGTTTTTTGAAGACCCGGCTATTTCTTTTTCACAGGATTAGTTGGAGCACACGCGCCCGCGGTTTGCTCGGGCCATTCAGCAATCTGATACAGCGTGGGTCGGGTTATGTCCTTCGCTACACTCAGCGCATCTTCCCCGGAACCACAAGGCTGTTTGCTATGCAAAATCGCATGATGATCACTGGCGCGGGCTCGGGCCTGGGTCGCGAAATCGCGCTGCGCTGGGCGCGTGAAGGCTGGCAACTGGCCTTGTCGGATGTCAGCGAGCCTGGCCTGCAAGAAACCCTCAAACTCGTTCGCGACGCCGGCGGTGATGGTTTTATCCAGCGTTGCGATGTACGCGACTACAGCCAACTGACGGCCTTCGCCCAGGCGTGCGAAGAGAAGCTCGGCGGCATCGATGTCATCGTCAACAATGCGGGCGTGGCGTCGGGCGGCTTCTTCAGCGAACTGTCCCTGGAGGATTGGGACTGGCAGATCGCGATCAACCTGATGGGTGTGGTCAAGGGCTGCAAGGCGTTCTTGCCGCTGCTGGAGAAAAGCAAAGGCAAGATCATCAACATCGCGTCGATGGCCGCCCTGATGCAAGGCCCGGCCATGAGCAACTACAACGTGGCCAAGGCCGGCGTTGTGGCGTTGTCGGAAAGCCTGTTGATCGAACTGGCACAACAGGAAGTAGGCGTGCATGTCGTATGCCCGTCGTTCTTCCAGACCAACTTGCTCGACTCTTTCCGCGGCCCGACCCCGGCGATGAAAGCCCAGGTCGGCAAATTGCTGGAAAGTTCGCCAATCACCGCCACCGACATTGCCGACTACATCTACAAGCAGGTGGCCGCCGGCGAATTCATGATCCTGCCTCACGAACAAGGCCGCATGGCGTGGGCGATCAAACAGAAGAACCCGCAACTGCTCTACAACGAAATGACCGTCATGGCCGACAAAATGCGCGCCAAGGCCAAACAAAACGCTGACTGAACTTGCCCATGGGTGTCGGCGTCGTTAGGGTGGCCGCCATCGGCCATCCTCACGAGGCATCTGCATGCTCAATTACCTGTGGTTTTTCCTCGCGGCGCTGTTCGAAATCGCTGGCTGTTTCGCGTTCTGGATGTGGTTGCGCCAAGGCAAAAGTGTGTGGTGGGTCGTGCCGGCACTGCTCAGCCTGACCTTGTTCGCGCTGCTGCTGACCCGCGTCGAAGCCGCCTACGCCGGTCGCGCCTACGCGGCCTACGGTGGCATTTACATCATCGCTTCAATTGGCTGGCTGGCGGTCGTCGAGCGGATTCGTCCATTGAGTTCGGACTGGATCGGCGTGGCGTTGTGCGTGATCGGCGCGAGCGTCATTTTGTTCGGCCCGCGCTTCTCGGTTTCCTGAAGGATTGTTCCTGCGTCCGAACAATTTGTCGGATGTTTCCGTCAGTGGTGGTCGTCCGGTGCTGTAGGGCCGGACTGATTTGTCGTCATCGCATTGAAGCCCTTCGATGCGCCGGGCATCTTCAAGGACCGGTAATCCTGAAGGACCAATGCCATGCTTGTACTCAGTCGTGTTGTGGGCGAGATGATTTCCATCGGTGACAACATTTCAGTGCGTATCCTCAACGTCAACGGCGCCAATGTGCGCTTTGGCGTCGAAGCGCCGCAAAACGTCAATGTGCATCGCGCCGAAGTCTATGAGCGCATCCAGGCCAAGCGGGCAAAGGCCAAGGGCCGCTGAACCGTTCAGTCAAACAGATGCTTGGGCACATCGTGCTTGAGCATCAATTGGCACTGCTCGCTTTCCGGATCGAAGACAATCAGCGCCTGACCTTTGGTCAATGCCTGGCGAACCCGCAAAACGCGGGTTTCCAGCGGTGTATCGTCACCGTTGTCGGTGCCGTCACGGGTCACAAAGTCCTCGATCAGGCGGGTCAGGGTGTCGACTTCAAGTTGGTCGTGGGGAATCAGCATGGGCACCTCGGCTAAAACAATGTCGGGATGCTACGGCGAATGACCGCTTGCGACTAGTCTCGGCCTCATGCGTTCTGACCTACCGCCTTCGCGAGCAGGGGAATGCGATCAGTTGTAGGAGCGAGCCTGCTCGCGAAGGGATTTACCTGACAACGAAGTACCCGGATCAGCCTTCAGACCGCTGCCCGACCAGACTGTCCACCGACGGCACCCGCGTATCACTTTCCATCTGTGTGTCATGTTCGATCTGATGACTGAACCGGTCCAGCGATCCCGTCGCCGGTTGCGCATCGCTGGCAAACACCGGCGGGCTCAGTAGGTAGGCACCGAGCAATCGACTGAGCGCCGCCAGACTGTCGATGTGGGTGCGTTCGTAGCCATGGGTCGCATCACAACCAAAGGCGAGCAGGGCAGTGCGAATGTCATGCCCGGCGGTCACCGCCGAGTGCGCATCGCTGAAGTAGTAACGGAACAGGTCGCGGCGCACGGGCAGTTCATTGTCACTGGCCAGTCGCAGCAAATGGCGCGACAAGTGATAGTCGTAAGGTCCGCCGGAATCCTGCATCGCCACACTGACGGCGTGTTCGCTGGAGTGCTGGCCGGGTGCAACGGGCGCAATGTCGATTCCGACGAATTCGCTGACGTCCCACGGCAACGCTGCCGCCGCGCCACTGCCGGTTTCCTCGGTAATGGTGAACAGCGGATGGCAATCGATCATCAACGCTTCACCACTGTCGACGATGGCCTTGAGCGCCGCGAGCAGTGCGGCGACACCGGCCTTGTCGTCGAGGTGGCGGGCACTGATGTGGCCGCTTTCAGTGAATTCCGGCAGCGGGTCGAAGGCCACGAAATCGCCCACGCTGATCCCCAGCGAATCGCAATCGGCGCGGGTGGCGCAGTAGGCATCCAGGCGCAGTTCGACGTGATCCCAGCTGATCGGCATTTCGTCCACGGCCGTGTTGAAAGCATGCCCGGATGCCATCAGCGGCAACACGCTGCCGCGAATCACCCCGTTATCGGTGAACAGGCTGACCCGGCTGCCCTCGGCAAAACGGCTGGACCAGCAACCGACCGGCGCCAAGGCCAGGCGACCGTTATCCTTCACGGCACGAACCGCCGCACCGATGGTATCCAGGTGAGCGCAAACCGCACGGTCGGGGCTGCTTTTTTTGCCTTTGAGGGTTGCACGGATGGTTCCGCGCCGGGTCATTTCGAATGGAATGCCCAACTCTTCCAGGCGTTCGGCGACGTAACGCACGATGGTGTCGGTGAACCCGGTCGGGCTGGGAATGGCGAGCATTTCCAGCAGGACTTTTTGCAGGTAATCGAGATCCGGTTCAGGGATTTTGCTGATCATGGAAACTCCTGATGAGTGAAGAGCTGATCGCTCCCATGCTCTGCGTGGGAATGCAGCCAGGGACGCTCTGCGTCCAAGGGGCGGACGCGGAGTGTCCGGTGAGGCATTCCCACGCCGGAGCGTGGGAACGATCAAGCGTGGAGCTAGCCCGCCGGCTGACTGTGCGGAAATAACAAGTCCACAAACCGCTCAGCCGTCGGCTGCGGTTCATGGTTGGCCAGCCCGGCGCGTTCATTGGCCTCGATAAACACATACTCAGGCTGGTCGGCGGACAGCACCATCAGGTCGAGCCCGACCATCGGGATATCCAGCGCCCGTGCCGCCCGCACCGCGGCGTCCGCCAGGGTCGGATGCAGGATCGCCGTGACGTCCTCCAGAATCCCGCCTGTATGAAGATTCGCTGTCTTGCGTACGAACAGCTGCTCGCCCGCTGGCAGGACGCTGTTGTAGTCGTAACCCGCCGCATGCAACGTGCGCTGGGTTTCATGATCCAGCGGGATTTTGCTTTCACCACGGGTGGCGGCCTGCCGACGCCGGCTCTGGGCTTCGATCAATGCGCCGATGGCATGCTGACCATCGCCGATCACTTGCGCCGGGCGCCGAATCGCCGCCGCCACCACCTCAAACCCGATCACCACAATCCGCAGGTCCAGCCCTTCGTGGAAGCTTTCCAGCAGCACGCGACTGTCGAATTGGCGGGCGGCTTCGATGGCGTGCTGCACCTCTTCAATCGTGCGCAAATCCACGGCAACGCCCTGGCCTTGTTCGCCATCCAGTGGTTTGACCACCACGCGCTCGTGCTCATCGAGAAACGCCAGATTGTCATCGGCGTTACCGGCCAATTGTTGCGCAGGCAGGTTCAGCCCTGCGGCCTTGAGCACTTTGTGCGTCAGGCTTTTGTCCTGACACAAGCTCATGCTGATGGCGCTGGTCAGGTCGCTCAACGATTCGCGACAACGCACCCGGCGTCCACCATGGCTGAGGGTGAACAGGCCCGCATCGGCATCATCCACCTGTACGTCAATGCCGCGCCGATGGGCTTCTTCGACGATGATTCGCGCATATGGATTGAAATTGGCCTGCGGCCCCGGTCCGAGAAACAGCGGCTGATTGATGCCGTTCTTGCGCTTGATGGCGAAGGTCGAGAGGTTGCGAAACCCGAGTTTGGCGTAAAGGCTTTTCGCCTGTCGGTTGTCGTGCAAAACGGACAAGTCCAGGCAACTGAGCCCACGGCTCATGAAGTGCTCGATCAAGTGACGCACCAACACTTCGCCCACACCCGGTCGTGAACACTGCGGGTCGACCGCCAGGCACCACAGGCTGCTGCCGTTTTCCGGGTCGTTGAACGCCTTGTGGTGATTGAGGCCCATGACACTGCCAATGATTGCGCCGCTGTCTTCGTCTTCGGCCAGCCAATACACCGGGCCGCCCAGATGCCGTGGGGTCAACAGACTTGCATCGATCGGCAACATGCCGCGCGCCTGATACAGCTGGTTGATGGCCTGCCAGTCCGCCTCGCTTTGTGCCCGACGAATGCGAAAACCACGAAACACGCGAGTGGCCTGACGGTAATCGCTGAACCACAAACGCAAGGTGTCCGAGGGGTCGAGAAATAGCTGAGCCGGCTCCAGCCCGAGTATTTGTTGAGGCGCGGCGACGTACAGCGCAATGTCGCGCTCGCCTGGCTGCTCGTTGAGCAGCGCTTGGGCGAGGCAGGCCGGATCAGGAAAGGTGTGCCCGATCAACAACCGGCCCCAGCCGCAATGCACGGCAATCGGCGCGGCGCTCAAGGCGCTGCCATCTTCGGCCAGACGCGCCTGCAAGCGTTCATAAGAAGGTGGCTGGCCGCGCAACAAGCGTTGGCTATAAGCCGTGGCGTGGGGTTTCATCGATCAGATTCCTTGCTCACTGAGCCACAGGTTCAGGGCCGCCAGTTGCCACAGCTTTGAGCCGCGCAACGGGGTCAATTGACCCTGCGGGTCCGTCAGCAAACGGTCGAGCATGGCCGGGTTGAACAGGCCGCGATCCTGGCTGGGGTCAAGCAACAGGTCGCGCACCCAGTTCAGCGTGTCACCTTGCAAATGCTTGAGGCCTGGCACCGGGAAGTAACCTTTCTTGCGGTCGATGACTTCACTCGGAATCACCGATCTCGCGGCTTCTTTCAAGACGTGTTTGCCACCGCCCGGCAGTTTGAATTTGCCCGGCACGCGGGCTGACAATTCCACCAGGCGATAGTCAAGAAACGGCGTGCGTGCCTCCAGCCCCCAGGCCATGGTCATGTTGTCGACGCGTTTGACCGGGTCGTCCACCAGCATCACCGTGCTGTCCAGACGCAAGGCCTTGTCCACTGCCGCCTCGGCACCGGGCTGTGCGAAATGTTCCTTCACGAAGTCACCGGCGGCGTCATTCGCCGTCAGCCATTTCGGCTGCACAGTGGCTGCGTACTCCTCATGGCTGCGGTCGAAGAACGCCTCGCGATAAGCCGTGTACGGATCGCTTGCGCCATCGACCTGCGGATACCAGTGATAACCGGCGAACAACTCGTCCGCACCTTGGCCGCTTTGCACCACTTTGCAATGCTTGGCCACTTCGCGTGACAGCAGATAGAAGGCGATGCAGTCATGGCTGACCATCGGCTCGCTCATGGCGCGGAACGCCGCTGGCAATTGCTCGATGATCTCTTTTTCGTCGATGCGCAATTGATGATGCCGGGTGCCGTAGTGGGTGGCGATCAGGTCCGAATACTGGAACTCGTCGCCGCGTTCGCCGCCGGCATCCTCAAAACCAATGGAGAAGGTCGACAGGTTTTCCACGCCGACTTCACGCAACAGCCCGACCAGCAGGCTTGAGTCGACGCCGCCCGAGAGCAGAACGCCAACGTCGACCGCCGCCCGTTGGCGGATCGCCACGGCGTCGCGCGTGCTATCGAGGACACGGTCACGCCAGTCTTCGAGGGTCAGGTCGATCTCGTCGGCGCGTGGACCATAGGGCAGCGTCCACCAGGTTTTCTGTTCGGTGCTGCCGTCCGCTTCGATGCGCATCCAGGTCGCCGGTGGCAGTTTTTCAATGCCGGCCAGCAGGGTGCGCGGCGCCGGGACCACGGCGTGGAAGTTCAGGTAATGATTGAGCGCCACCGGGTCGAGAATCGGGTTGATGTCGCCACCCTTGAGCAACGCCGGCAACGCTGAGGCAAAGCGCAGGCGCTGGCCGGTTCGGGACAGGTACAGCGGCTTCACGCCGAGACGGTCGCGGGCGATGAACAATCGTTGGGCGTCGCGCTCCCAAATGGCGAACGCAAACATGCCGTTTAGCTTGGGCAGCAAGGCTTCACCCCAGGCGTGATAGCCCTTGAGCAGCACTTCGGTGTCCCCGCCGGAGTAGAACGCATAACCGAGATTTTCGAGCTCGGTGCGTAACTCGGGGAAGTTATAGATCGCGCCGTTGAAGGCCAGGGACAGGCCCAGTTGATTGTCGATCATCGGCTGCGCCGAGCCGTCCGACAGGTCCATGATTTTCAAGCGCCGATGGCCCAGGGCAATCGGTCCTTGAGCATGAAAACCCCACGCGTCAGGGCCACGAGGGGCTAAGTGATGGGTGATTCGTTCAACGGCCGCGAGGTCCGCAGGTTGATGATCGAAGCGTAACTCGCCAGCTAATCCGCACATAAAATCCTTACCGGTTTTTCCGTTGGGGAGGGTCAATCGATACCCGGCCAAATCGGCGAGTACTCAGAAACTGACCCAGTGGGACTGTGGGAGTTTTAGATCGATAAGTAATAAGCCCGTGTGGTGGACGGGGCGGTCTTACCCGAAAAAAGGTGGGGGCGTGCGGTACATATTGCTGCCAAGCATTGAAAATGCTGCTGCATCAACCACAGAACAGACCAGATTTTCGTGCTGTTAATCGGTCATTGAACGAGCTACTTCGGGGTCATTGACCCCGAATCAAACGCCGCAGCGCAAAACGGTTGGGATGACAGGCTTCGGCCACGGTCCTGGGAAGCGGCAGGGGTTCGTCATCGAGCCAGGCGGCAAGCAATTCGCCTGCTAACGGCGCGGTGATCAATCCCCGTGAACCATGGCCGCTGTTGACGTACAAGCCGTCCAGCCATGGGCAAGGGATGTCCGGCGTTTGCCGGGCATCCTTGCTCAGGGCGATGTAAGCGTCGGCGAAAGCCAGGTGATCGGCCAAGGGGCCGACAATCGGCAAGTAGTCCGGGCTGGTGCAGCGAAACGCCGCGCGACCTTCAAGTGCTTCAGGTTGCAGGGTGTGCGCGCCGAGCCGTTCGACCAGATCCGCCGAAATCTCTTCGAGCATGTTCAGGTTGCCGGCATGCTCGGCCGCCGTGGGTGTCAGGTCATCGCTGTTGAAATCGAAACTGGCGCCCAGCGTGTGTTCACCCAGCCGGGCTGGCGCGACATACCCTTCGGCGCAGACCACAGTACTCAGGCTTTGGCTGCCAGGTGTCTGATGCAGACGAGTGATCTGTCCGCGAATGCGTTTGAGCGGCAGTTCGCCGCTGTAGGGGAAGCGCTTGATCTCGGCTGCGCCGGCCAGCACTACGACCGGTGCGCTCGCCAGCAAGGTCTCGCCGTCCCAGGCTTGCCACTGATTATCCTGGCGACGCAGTTCCAGGACCTCGTGGTGCATCAGGAGCTTGATATTCGGTTGCCCGGCTTGCCATTGGCACAAGGCGGGCGGGTGCACCCAACCGCCTTCGGGATAAAACAGGCCGCCCGATTGCAGGCCGATGCCGGCACGGCTCTGGGCCTGCTCTCGATCCAGTGTGTGCAACAAACCCTCGGGGAACGCCGCCGCCAGTTGCGCCTGACGCTGCGCCTCCTTGGCATTGAACGCCAGTTGCAGGACACCACAACCGTCCCAGTCGAGGCCCCGCTGCAAATGCTCAAGCAAACGTCGGGTGTAGCCAAAACCGCTGACAATCAATTGTGACAGCGCCGTGCCATGGGCCGAAAGCTTGAGGTACAGCACGCCCTGTGGATTGCCCGAGGCTTCCTGCGCCAGCGCGTCGTGGCGCTCCAGCAGGCTCACCTGCCAACCCCGCGCCGCCAGGCTGGCAGCGCTTGCACAACCGGCCAGGCCGGCACCGATGACCAAGGCATGACGCTCGCCCGTCAACGGCGCCGGACGCGCAAACCAGGGTTTTACGGCAATGGGCGCAGCGGCGTCCTCGGGCCATCCGAGGAACACGCCCCGCAGGATTTCCCACTTGTGGCCGATGCCCGGCGTGCGCTTCATCTTGAACCCTGCGCCATTGAGCAAGCGTCGCACCCAACCGGTACTGGTGAACGTGCTGATGGTCGAGCCGGGCGCTGCCAGCCGTGCCAGTTCGGCAAACAGTTCGGCGGTCCACATGTCGGGGTTTTTTGCCGGGGCGAAACCGTCGAGAAACCAGGCGTCAATCTGTGCGTCCAGTTGCGGTAATTGTTCCAGTGCATCGCCAATCAACAGGGTCAGCGTCACGCGGCCGTTGTCCAGAATCAGACGCTGGAAGCCGTGGTGAATTGCCACGTATTGGGCGAGCAATTGATCGGCGAACGGTTTGAGTTCCGGCCACAACGCCAGGGCTCGCTGCAGGTCGGGCAAGCTCAGAGGGTACTTTTCGACGCTGACGAAGTGCAGCCGTGCACCCGCCACGGCGTGCTGTTCGAACAATTGCCAGGCACACAGAAAATTCAATCCGGTGCCGAAGCCCGTCTCGCCAATCACCAGTCGGCCGCCGTCCGCCAACGTGCTGAAACGCTCACGCAGAGCGTTTTGCTCAAGGAACACGTAACGGGTTTCTTCGAGGCCCGACTTGTCGGAAAAATAGACATCGTCGAACACTCGCGAGTACGGACGACCCTGGTCATCCCAGTCGAGTTGGGCGTGAGGCAATACAGGTTTCATGGCAGGCTCGGCAACGGCAAGGCCGCCATTCTAGCCGATCGACGGGACGCTGCCTGATCCATGGCAAGGTCCATGGCGGTCCCGACAGTGAAAATCGGATTTCTCCCCCGCTGGAGGAATCAATCCGCTAGTCTTGCTCACATCTGGAAGGGAGCCGCCCATGTTTGAGTCTGCTGAAATCGACCACGCCATTGACAAAGAAACCTATGACGCCGAAGTGCCGGCACTGCGCGAAGCCTTGCTCGAAGCTCAGTTTGAGCTAGGCCAGCAGAGCCGGTTTCCAGTGATCATTCTGATCAACGGCATCGAAGGTGCCGGCAAGGGCGAGACGGTCAAGTTGCTCAACGAATGGATGGACCCGCGCCTGATCGAGGTCCGCACGTTCGACCAGCAAACCGACGAAGAGCTGTCACGGCCACCGGCCTGGCGCTATTGGCGGATGCTTCCCGCCAAGGGACGCATGGGGATTTTCTTCGGAAACTGGTACAGCCAGATGCTACAAGGCCGGGTCCATGGCGAGTTCAAGGACCCTCGGCTCGACCAGGCCATCAACGCGGCCGAGCGTCTGGAGAAAATGCTGTGCGATGAAGGCGCGTTGATCGTCAAGTTCTGGTTCCACCTCTCCAAGAAACAAATGAAGGCCCGCCTTAAAGCGTTGGCCGACGACCCGTTACACAGCTGGCGCATCAGCCCGCTGGATTGGCAGCAATCGCAAACGTATGACCGGTTCGTGAAGTTCGGCGAGCGGGTATTGCGTCGCACCAGTCGTGACTACGCGCCGTGGCATGTAATCGCCGGAATGGACGCACGCTATCGCAGCCTGGTGGTGGGCAAGATTCTGCTCGATAGCCTGCACGGCGCGTTGAAGCGGCCGAAGATACACCCGGAAAAAGTCAGTGCCGCGCCCGTATTCCCCAGCGTCGATCAAGTGAACCTGCTCGACAGCCTCGACCTGACCCAGCAACTGGACAAAGACGACTACGAAGAGCAGTTGGTAACTGAACAGGCGCGGTTTTCCGGGTTGATGCGTGACAAGCGCATGCGCCGACATGCGCTGGTGGCGGTGTTCGAAGGCAACGATGCGGCGGGCAAGGGCGGGGCGATTCGCCGGGTGGCGGCGGCGCTTGATCCGCGTCAGTACAGCATCGTGCCGATTGCCGCGCCCACCGAAGAAGAGCGGGCGCAGCCCTATTTGTGGCGTTTCTGGAGACACCTTCCGGCGCGGGGCAAGTTCACCGTGTTCGATCGTTCCTGGTACGGACGGGTGCTGGTAGAGCGCATCGAAGGATTCTGCAGCCCGGCGGACTGGCTGCGCGCCTACAGCGAAATCAACGATTTCGAAGAGCAGATCGCTGATGCCGGGGTGATCGTGGTCAAGTTCTGGCTGGCCATCGACAAACAGACGCAGCTGGAACGCTTCCAGGAGCGCGAACAGATCCCCTTCAAGCGGTTCAAGATCACGGAGGATGACTGGCGCAATCGCGACAAATGGGACGCGTACCGCGCCGCGGTCGGCGACATGGTTGACCGTACCAGCACGGAAATCTCTCCGTGGACCCTGGTGGAAGCCAATGACAAGCGCTGGGCGCGGGTCAAGGTGTTGCGCACCATTAATCTGGCGCTGGAAGAGGCGTTCGAAAAGTCCGACAAGAAGGCGAAGAAACACAAGGACTGAGTCGATGGTTGCGCATACGCGGGATGAATGATTGTCGCGGTCGGTTATGAGGTGGACATATGCTCGGTCCACTCTCAACCGATAACAACAATGAGGTATGCCATGCGTGAAGTGGTGATCGTCGACAGCGTGCGGACCGGCCTGGCCAAGTCCTTTCGCGGCAAGTTCAACCAGACCCGTCCGGACGACATGGCGGCGCATTGTGTCGACTCGTTGCTAGCGCGCAACGGCATCGACCCGGCCAGCGTCGAGGATTGCATCGTCGGTGCGGGCTCCAACGAAGGCGCGCAGGGCTACAACATCGGGCGCAATGTCGCCGTGCTCTCGCGCTTGGGCATTGGCACCGCCGGCATGACCCTCAACCGCTTTTGCTCCTCGGGCTTGCAGGCGATTGCCATTGCCGCCAACCAGATTGCTTCGGGGTGCAGCGACATTATCGTGGCCGGTGGCGTCGAATCCATCAGCCTGACCATGAAAAGCGTCAACACCGATAACCTGATCAATCCGCTGCTCAAGGAGCAGGTGCCGGGCATTTACTTCCCGATGGGGCAGACCGCCGAAATCGTCGCCCGTCGTTACAACGTCAGCCGCCAGGAGCAAGACCTGTACGCCCTGCAAAGCCAGCAGCGCACCGCCCAGGCGCAGGCCGCCGGTCTGTTCGATGATGAAATCGTGCCGATGGCGGTGAAGTACCGCGTGGAAGACAAGGCTACCGGTGCGATTCAAATCCTCGATGGCATCGTTGAGCGCGATGACTGCAATCGGGCAGACACCACGCTGGAAAGCCTGGCGGGACTGAAGCCGGTGTTTGCTGAAGACGGCTCGGTGACGGCGGGCAACTCCTCGCAGCTGTCCGACGGTGCCTCGATGACGCTGGTGATGAGCCTGGAAAAAGCCCTGGAACTGGGGCTCAAGCCGAAAGCGTTTTTCCGTGGTTTCACGGTCGCCGGGTGCGAGCCGGATGAAATGGGCATCGGCCCGGTGTTCTCGGTGCCGAAGTTGCTCAAGGCCAAGGGCTTGCAGGTTGCCGACATTGATCTGTGGGAGCTCAACGAAGCGTTTGCCTCGCAGTGCCTGTACAGCCGAAATCGGCTGGAGATCGATAACGAGAAGTACAACGTCAATGGCGGTTCGATTTCCATCGGGCACCCGTTCGGCATGACCGGCTCGCGTCAGGTCGGGCATCTGGTGCGTGAGTTGCAGCGCCGCAATTTGCGCTACGGCATCGTTACCATGTGCGTGGGCGGCGGGATGGGCGCGACGGGGTTGTTTGAGGCGGTGCGTTGAATTCGCAAAGCTGTGTCGCCTGATCAACCGCTATCGCGGGCAAGCCCGCTCCCACATTGGAATGCGATCAACTGTGGGAGCGAGCCTGCTCGCGAAGGTAGCGCCTCGGTCTAAAGCTGGGCACTCGATGCCTGCATCCGCTCGATGTACGCCTGAATCTCGCGCTGCGCCGCCTCTGCATTATTAAACGGCCCCTCCAGCGTGTTTTCACGGGTGCTGAAAAACAACTCCCCATTCACGCGACACAACCGGTCACTGCGAAAGTGTGTCGCGGGGGCTTTGTCCTGGGCGCGCATGCCGTACATGGCGATTCTCCTGAAAGTGATCCGATGAGCTTATGCACGAACCCCTTGGCACGCCTGAGCAACTGATCGACGGCCGATCGTCAATTAGTTGCTGCGACCTGCACAGTTTCATTTGCGCCTGCTCGCCAACTGTCCCTGTGTGCCAGGCCTCTCTGCGCCTAGAATGACGATTCTCGCCATCTGGCTGTTGGGGTTCGCATGCACATTTCATCCGGTCGCTGGGTTTACGGTCTGTTTCTGGCCCTGCTGACTGCGCTGCTGTGGGGAATCCTGCCGATCAAACTCAAGCAAGTGCTGCTGGTGATGGACCCGGTGACCGTCACCTGGTTTCGCTTGATCGTATCCGGCGGGTGCCTGTTCGTTTATCTGGCGGCGACCAAACGCTTGCCGAGCCGTAAAGCCCTCGGCCCGCGCGGTGGCTGGCTGGTGCTGATGGCGGTGCTCGGTCTGGTCGGTAACTACGTGTTGTACTTGATGGGTTTGAACTTGCTCAGCGCCGGCACCGCGCAATTGGTGGTGCAGATGGGCCCAATCATGTTGCTGATCGCCAGTCTGTTTGTGTTCAAGGAACGCTTCAGCGTGGGGCAGGGGATTGGGCTGCTGGTGCTGCTGGTCGGTTTCGCCCTGTTTTTCAATCAGCGCCTGGCCGAGTTACTCACTTCGTTGACCGAATACACCACCGGCGTGCTGCTGGTGTTGCTGGCGTCCACGGTCTGGACCTTCTACGCCTTGGGGCAGAAGCAACTGCTGACCGTGTGGAATTCGTTGCAGGTGATGATGGTGATCTACCTGTTCTGCGCGCTGTTGCTGACGCCGTGGGTGCACCCACTGGAAGTGCTGCAACTGAGCCCGCTGCAAGGCTGGCTGCTGCTGGCGTGCTGCATGAATACGCTGATTGCCTATGGCGCGTTTGCCGAAGCGTTGGCCCATTGGGAAGCTTCGCGGGTGAGTGCGACGCTGGCGATCACGCCGTTGGTGACGTTTGCCGCGGTGGCCGTGGCGGCATGGTTGTGGCCTGATTTTGTGCATGCCGAGACGATCAACGGTCTGGGCTATGGCGGCGCGGTGCTGGTGGTGCTGGGGTCGGCGCTGGTGGCGTTGGGGCCGTCGTTGATTGCCGGGCTCAAGGCCCGGAAGGTGCGGATGGCGGCCGGTTAAACCGCGTCATCGTTCATCGCGGGCAAGCCATGCTCCTACGGGTTTTGTGTCGATACCGGACATTTTGATCGACGCAAAACCCGTAGGCGCATGGCTTGCCCGCGATGGCTGACTGTCAGGCGCTACACATCTCAGCCCTTGGCCCCGGCCTCCAGCATGTTTTCCGGCCGCACCCACGCATCAAACTGTTCATCGGTCAGATAACCCAACTGCAACGCCGCCTCCCGCAACGTCAGCCCCTGCGCATACGCCTTCTTGGCAATCTCTGCCGATTTGTCATAGCCGATGTGCGGGTTCAACGCGGTCACCAGCATCAAGCCCCGCTCCAGATGTTCAGCCATTTTCTCTGCGTCCGGCTCAAGTCCGGCAATGCAGTGCTGCTGGAAGTTGCTGCAGCCATCGCCCAGCAGGCGGATAGATTGCAGCAGGTTGTGGATGATCACCGGTTTGAACACATTCAATTGCAGATGGCCCTGGCTCGCCGCAAACCCGATGGCGACGTCGTTGCCCAGGACCTGGCAAGCCAGCATCGATAGCGCTTCGCACTGCGTCGGATTGACCTTGCCCGGCATGATCGAGCTGCCCGGTTCGTTGGCCGGCAATTTCACTTCAGCAAAACCGGCTCGTGGCCCGGAGCCCAGCAGGCGCAAGTCGTTGGCGATTTTCATCAGGGTCACCGCCAGGGTTTTCAGTGCACCCGACAGGGTCGTCAGCGGCTCATGACCGGCCAGTGCGGCGAATTTGTTCGGCGCCGTGATGAAAGGCAGGCCGGAGAGGGCGGCCAGTTCGGCGGCAATCGCTTCGCCAAAACCGTGAGGCGAATTCAGCCCCGTGCCGACCGCGGTACCGCCCTGGGCCAGCTCACACACGGCTGGCAACGCGCTGCGGATCGCCCGTTCGGCGTAATCCAGTTGCGCAATAAACGCCGAAACTTCCTGGCCGAACGTGATCGGCGTGGCGTCCATCATGTGCGTTCGGCCGGTCTTGACCAGTTTCATGTGGCGCGCTGCCAGCTCGGCAAGGCCTCCCGACAATTCACTGATCGCCGGTAACAACTGCTGCTGAACGGCCTGCGCCGCGGCGATGTGCATGGCGGTGGGGAAACAGTCATTGGAGCTCTGGGAGCGATTGACGTGATCGTTGGGGTGCACCGGCGACTTGCCGCCGCGCGGGTTGCCGGCCAGCTCGTTGGCGCGGCCAGCGATCACTTCATTGACGTTCATATTGCTTTGGGTGCCGCTGCCGGTCTGCCAGACCACCAGCGGGAACTGGTCGTCATGGTTGCCATCGAGCACTTCGTCGGCCGCCTGTTCGATCAGCCGGGCGATGTCGGCGGGCACGTCGCCGTTACGGACGTTGACTCGCGCCGCGGCTTTTTTGATCAGTGCCAGGGCATGCAGCACCGCCAGCGGCATTTTTTCGTTGCCGATGGCGAAGTTAATCAGCGAGCGTTGCGTCTGAGCGCCCCAGTAAGCTTCATCGGGGACTTCCACCTGGCCAAGGCTGTCGGTTTCGATACGGCTCATCATGCACACTCCTGTAGGTCTGATAGCGCAGTTTAGGCCGTGATCGTCGGCCGTGGTTCCATCTGACAGGTTTTTGAGCCTTCAACCCCTCTAATTCAGGCCCGACAAGGCTTGGGGTTGAGCGACACACTTTTTTAGGCGCAGAATGGACGCCCTTGGGGTTTTACCTCGCCTGCTAGAAAAGGAAACTCGATGACTCGTCTTCGTGCCATCTGTACCGCGGTTGCACTGGTTTGCGCCAGCGGCCCTGTTTTTGCCGATACCGCCAGCCATAACGCCAGTGCCGAAGCTTTCCTGACCCTGGCGCACGCTGACAAATTGGGCACTCCGGTGTACATGCAAGTGCAGCAAATGTTCGCTCAGCGCTTTGAACAGACCAAAGCCCCTGAATCGAAAAAAGCGTTGCTGGAAACGTATCAGGCCAAAGCCAACGCTGCGCTGGACCAAGCCATTGGCTGGAACAAGCTGAAACCGGAAATGGTCAAGCTCTACACCGCCAACTTCAGCGAGTCCGAGCTCAAAGACCTGGTTGCGTTCTACCAGTCGCCACTGGGCAAGAAAGTCCTGGAAAAAATGCCACAGCTGACTCAGCAATCGGCCCAGATGACTCAAGCCAAGCTGGAAAGCGCAGTGCCTGTAGTCAACAAGCTGCTGGCTGACATGACGGCCGAGCTGGAGCCGAAAGGCGCCGCCGCTCCAGCCAAGAAAAAGCCTTAAGCGGAGTTCGGTATGACCATGCAACAACGCATCGAATCGACACTGGGCCTGTTACAGCCGCAACACCTGCAAGTGCTGGATGAAAGCCACATGCACAGCCGTGGGTTGCAGACTCACTTCAAGGCCGTGGTGGTCAGCCAGCAGTTCGAAGGGCTGAATCGCGTCAAGCGTCACCAGAAAGTCTACGGCACGCTCGGCGAGTTGATGGGCGAGTTCCATGCGTTGGCGCTGCATACCTACACGCCCGAGGAATGGGCACAGATCGACGCGGCCCCGGCCTCACCGACCTGTGCTGGCGGCAGCAAGCATTAAACCCGCGTTTTTTGCTAGAATCCGCAACGCGCCGCTCACCCGGCGCGTTTTTTTTGAATCCGGTTCACCCTTTGCGAGGGTAGCCACCTGGAGAAACACCCATGACACAACAGATTGTCGTGGCGGCACTGTATAAGTTCGTCACCCTGCAAGATTACGTCGCCCTGCGCGAGCCACTGCTGCAAGCCATGGTCGACAACGGCATCAAAGGCACGCTGCTGATCGCTGAAGAAGGCATCAACGGCACTGTGTCCGGTACCCGCGAAGGCATCGACGGACTGATGGCCTGGCTCAAGAACGACCCACGCATGGACGACATCGATCACAAAGAGTCGTACTGCGACGATCAGCCGTTCTATCGCACCAAAGTCAAACTCAAGAAAGAAATCGTCACCCTGGGTGTTGATGGCGTGGACCCGAACAAAAAGGTCGGCACCTACGTTGATCCGCAGGACTGGAATGCGTTGATCAACGATCCGGAAGTGCTGTTGATCGACACCCGCAACGATTACGAAGTATCGATTGGCACCTTCGAAGGCGCCATCGACCCGAAAACCACCAGTTTTCGCGAATTTCCCGACTACATCAAAGCCAACTTCGACCCCGCCGTGCACAAGAAGGTCGCGATGTTCTGCACCGGCGGCATCCGTTGCGAGAAAGCGTCGAGCTACATGCTCAGCGAAGGTTTCGATGAGGTCTACCACCTCAAGGGCGGTATCCTGAAGTACCTCGAAGAGGTGCCGCAGGAAGAAACCAAATGGCAGGGCGACTGCTTTGTGTTCGATAACCGTGTGACCGTTCGTCATGACCTCAGCGAAGGTGATTACGATCAGTGTCATGCCTGTCGTACGCCAGTCAGTGTTGAAGACCGCGCCTCAGAGCACTACGTGGCCGGCATCAGTTGCCCGCATTGCTGGGACACCTTGAGCGAGAAAACCCGGCGCAGTGCCATTGATCGGCAGAAGCAGATCGAACTGGCCAAGGCGCGCAACTTGCCTCACCCGATCGGCTACAACTACAAGCAAACTCCTTCCGAGGCTTGAACCATGTCAGCGCGCCGCCTGCTTTACGTGATGGATCCGATGTGTTCTTGGTGCTGGGGCTTTGCGCCAGTGGCTAACGCCTTGGTCGCGCAAGCACAGGCGGCAGGCGTCGACGTGCATTTGATCGTCGGTGGTTTGCGCACCGGCAGCGGCGCGGCGCTGGAGCCCACCACACGGCGCTACATTCTTGAACATTGGCAAGCGGTCACCGAGGCCACCGGCCAACCGTTCAAGCTTGAGGGGGCGCTGCCCGACGGTTTTGTCTACGACACCGAGCCCGCGTGCCGGGCTCTGGTCACTGCGCGCAGCCTGGCGCCGGATTGCGCGTGGAAGCTGCTGGGCCTGATTCAGCACGCGTTCTACGCCGAAGGTCGCGACGTCACCCGCGCCAGCGTGCTGGTCGAACTCGCCGAGCAGGCCGGTTTGCCGCGCATTGAGTTTGCCGCCGCGTTCGACCGTGCCGATATGCACGCCGCCACGGCGGCCGACTTCACCTGGGTCCAGGACTTGGGCATCGCCGGTTTCCCAACCTTGCTGGCTGAGCGTAATGGTCAATTGGCGTTGCTGACCAACGGGTATCAGCCTCTGAGTGAACTGTCCCCGTTGCTCGGCCGCTGGCTGGAGCGTGCTGCCTGTGCATGATGTGCCCGATGACGTCCCGGCGCCCAAGCCTGTCGATCGATTGAGCTGGGCCGAAATCCGCCGACTGGCCTTGCACCATAAAAAATCCCTGTGGATCGCCAACGGCGTCGCCGTGCTGGCGACCTTGTGCAGCGTGCCGATTCCATTGCTGCTGCCGTTGCTGGTGGACGAAGTATTGCTGGGGCACGGTGACGCCGCGCTGAAGGTCATGAACCACGCCCTGCCCGAAGGCTGGCAGAAAGCGGCGGGCTACATTGGCCTGATGTTGCTCGTGACCTTGGTGTTGCGCTGCGGGGCCTTGTTGTTCAACGTCGTGCAAGCAAAGTTGTTCGCGGCGCTGGCCAAGGACATCGTCTATCGCATTCGCACCCGGCTGATCGAGCGGCTCAAGCGAATTTCCCTGGGCGAATACGAAAGTCTGGGCAGCGGCACCGTGACCACGCACCTGGTCACCGACCTGGACACGCTGGACAAATTCGTCGGCGAAACCCTCAGTCGTTTCCTCGTGGCGATGCTGACCCTGGTGGGTACCGCGAGCATTCTGATCTGGATGCACTGGAAGCTGGCGCTGCTGATCATGCTGTTCAACCCGTTGGTGATCTATGCCACGGTGCAGTTGGGCAAGCGGGTCAAACACCTGAAAAAACTCGAAAACGACAGCACCTCGCGCTTCACCCAGGCACTGACCGAAACCCTCGATTCAATTCAGGAAGTACGCGCCGGTAACCGCCAGGGGTTCTTCCTCGGGCGCCTTGGCCTGCGAGCCCGGGAGGTGCGCGATTACGCGGTGAACTCTCAGTGGAAAACCGATGCCTCGAACCGCGCCAGCGGCCTGTTGTTCCAGTTTGGCATCGATATTTTCCGTGCCGCGGCCATGCTCACCGTGCTGTTTTCCGACCTGTCCATCGGCCAGATGCTGGCGGTGTTCAGCTACCTGTGGTTCATGATCGGTCCGGTGGAACAACTGCTGAACTTGCAGTACGCCTATTACGCCGCCAGCGGCGCGTTGTCGCGGATTAACGAACTGCTGTCCCGGGCCGATGAGCCGCAGTACCCGGGTGGCGTCGACCCGTTTCAGGGCCGTGACACCGTGGGCATTGAAGTCCAGGGCCTGAGTTTCGGTTATGGCGACGAGTTGGTGTTGAACAAGATGGACCTGTCCATCGCCCCCGGGGAAAAAGTCGCCATCGTCGGTGCCAGTGGCGGCGGTAAAAGCACCTTGGTGCAGTTGCTGCTGGGTTTATACACGCCGCTGGCCGGGACCATTCGCTTCGGTGGTTCGACCCAGCAAGAGATCGGCCTGGAAACGGTCCGCGAAAACGTCGCTGTCGTCCTGCAACACCCCGCGCTGTTTAACGACACCATTCGCGCCAACCTGACGATGGGCCGTGAGCGCAGTGACGAAGCCTGCTGGCAAGCGCTGGAAATTGCGCAATTGCAGCACACGGTTCGAGAATTGCCTGACGGCCTCGACAGCATCGTCGGACGCTCCGGTGTGCGTTTGTCCGGCGGCCAGCGCCAACGCCTGGCGATTGCGCGGATGGTACTGGCCGAACCCAAAGTGGTGATCCTCGACGAGGCCACTTCCGCACTGGACGCTGCCACTGAATACAACCTGCACCAGGCGCTGGCACGGTTCCTGAGCAACCGCACTACGCTAATCATCGCGCACCGCTTGTCGGCGGTGAAACAGGCCGACCGGGTATTGGTGTTCGATGGCGGGCAGATTGCCGAGGATGGCGACCATCAGCAGTTGATTGCCGATGGTGGTTTGTACGCCAAGCTTTATGGGCATTTGCAGCAGTTGTAGCCACGTCGGATGTTTACTTCCATATCACGCCCAGCGCATCAGGGTTGCCGTCATAGCTGAATTGCTTCATGACGATCGCGCATGAATCGCAAGGTGCCATGGTGGTGGCGATCGTGATGGAATCCAGCTCTTTAGGGTCAGGGTATTTGTCTCGTATGGCGCTGATGAGCTTGCTCTCGGTGTCCAGTGAGGTAGGGCGCGACGTGAGCGCAGGTGTGTATGTTTCGATGTTGTCGATGGTGTGAGGGATCGCCCGTAGCTTGCCGGAATCGGAGACGCTAAGTGATGTCTGCGGGAAGTTGATGTCATGATCTATGTTGAAGTAACTGGTGCCGTCTACTTTCACTTCGTTTGTCTGTCTGCTTCTGGAAAACAGGGGCAGGAAATGGGTGTCCCCTTGATTGCCAGAAACACTGACATACACTTCACGCACCCCGGCCTTCGTCTTGATCTCGGCGAACGCAATGTTTCTGGAACTGTGTATCGGCCTATTCAGTTTTTTACTGATCTCTATTTGCAGTTGTCGCATCGTGTTATCGATTTTCAAGGCCTTGGGTGCGCCCCGAACCGACGACTCCACAGTGACAACCGTTTTGCAAAAGAGTGTATTGAAGATTTCAGCAGTGGTTTCACGAGCACTGTCCGGCGCCGTCCGGGACAGTGACCACGTCGCAGCACCGTCGGTTGAATGACGCACGATCATTCTTGTCGAGTGATCGAACAACACGGCTTCCGCGGGGCTGGTATCCACGTTGAGATGTTTAAGGGTCTGGGGTGGATTGGTATGGCCACCGATCGGTATGGCAATGTCATCCATGGCTTTCAAGGCGCGCTCGACGCGGTTAATACCATAAATTCTGGCCATGTTATTGGCATTCAGCGAGCCGATATAAACCTTCTTCAACTCCTCTACCACATCGTGGGGCGATGTTTTTGCCTTGCGCAAAGTCAGGGGCGCGGTGAGGCTTTGCCCCGCAAAGCGCTCGGCGACGTAAAAATCGCCGGCGCCCAGTCGGGTGAAAATATAGTGTTTCGAACCGTCCAGTGCCGGGACAATGATAGCGCCGGTCTTGAAGGTATCAAATTGACTCCCGCGGCCGGAGATGTTCGCTTTGATTCTTCCGTAAATCCCTTTCTGATACTCGATCGTAGCCATGAGCCTGCCAGGATAATTCACGGTCTTCAGTAACGGAACGCGCCCCGTTATGGCTGAGGTATAGATACTGTCCCCGAACCATGGAGCCCAGCCTTTGGTTTCGTCGAATGTGCCGGCGGCCGGCGTCGGAGCGGGATCGCGCCATGCGTAACTGGTTTCGCAAACGGACCCTGGGGCGCGTCGTGGCCGACAAGGTATCGGCTTGAGCGTTTCCCGGGCATCCCGCAGGTCTGCGCGCCGTAGGGCGTCGCCGTCCAGTCGATACGGCACGTCGTCGATGAACAGCGTCGTTCGGCCGTCAATTTCAAGGACTTCGTTTACGCGAGTGTTTTCGGGGATATTGAACAGCAGTGCTTCGCTGTTTTCTCTGACGGTCGGATACATCGATGGCCCGATGGACAGTTCTTTTTCCGACACTTTCAATACAGGCCCATAGGGTTTGGCGGATAGGGGGTCGATCAAATAGTGTGCGGGCTTGGTGGTCGAGCCGATGTTGCGTACAGGGACATCGTCGAGTCCGCGAAAGGTCGCCAATTGATCGCTCTGTGTGAGGGGGCGCCAGCGGCCTGGATCATTGACCTGAGGCAAGCCTTCGATGAAGTTGTACGTGTTTGCTCTACCGAGTGCAGGCTTCAAGCTGTTGTAAGACTTTTTGGCTGCGAATTTAACGCCTGCATACAAACCTCTCAGAGTTCCGCGTGAGAGCCGTAGTGCCAGCGTCGGAAGGCCATAGAAAGGAATTGCGTTTTGTACGGATGAAATAAGCAGTTTTTCAGCCAGTGCGCCAAATCGCGGAAGTGCAGCGCGTACACCCGAGCGGACTGCAATGGAGGCCAGCTTCACTGAGCCCGATACGAATTTCCCCAAGGGAAGCGCGAACGAGGCCGCATCCACAATCAAACCAAAAATGGCCCATACCCTTTTTTTCGGGTCGCCTGAAAGCAGGTCTTCTATGCCTCCCCAAAACGGTATGAACCCTTTGACGGAGACCAGCCAATGAGGGCGCGCGGCGATACGCTCAATCTCGGTTTCGCCCTTGGCCGAAGCATGAAGCAGTTTTTCGTCATGGTAAAAAAAGTGGTCGGCAATGTAGTTTGAAAGTTCCGTTGCTCGGGAACTCGTTACGCTTGGGCGCGCCGATTGCTCATTCTCGATGCCAATGGAAGGGGCGGTAAATGTTTTACCAAACTGATCAATAATTGCCTCACACACTGCATCTTTCTTTGGAAAACTACCGGCTTCATGAGCTTGCCAATCAAACGGCACTCTTGTTTTATGGCGAAAAGAAACGGCTTTAAAGTTAACGAGGGGCACTGGGGTTAGCTGGGAGCTTACTGTTCCGCCAAGCATGGATAATAAAAAATCCGTACGCAGTCTAATAATCCCTGCACGTGGTAAACATTCGTAAAAGGAAGCCCGGGATTTGTAAGAGAGATGCAGAATAAAACCCATTCGAAGCCGCAGCGGTAGCGTGATGTCGGGTGTCTCGTCTTCTAGCTCTATCTCGTTGGTGGATTTTCTCAAGGTGTAGATCTTTACCTCGCCCAACTCTATGGCTTGGCGTTCATCATGGGGGAGTGATGTCAGCAGGCTTTTCAGTAGTGTTTGATACGCGCTTTTACTCAAATCGAGATAGCTTTTGAATTCCGCCTCAAATAACTGCGTCGCATCTGGCAGGGGTTTTCGCTTCAGTGCGGCAGGAAAACTGGGATCATTGGAGTTAATTGTACGGTCTGTGTTGAGGCTGATTCGATACGCGCTTTTGCGTGTTCCATCCTGCTGGGTGATATGCCAGCTTCTGTTCAGCCTCCCTGACATGTAGACGTCTTGAAAGGTGTAGATTTTGTCCCGTAGCGGTGGTGTTCGTAAAAACCCACCTGCTTCACTGGATTCGAAGTCTTCAATTAACTTTCGCCCGTCAGAGATGAACGGAAAGTGGGTTCGGTTGCCAAAGACTTCTCTGAATCCTACAGGCGTCCAGCGTAAAGAGTCCCTGAAATACGTCCTCATCTCCCTCTCGGCGATAGAAAATCTTTTTGGGTAGTCGACGTCCAGTTGAATGATCGCTTTTCTCAAGGCGTCGGTGTGTTCGTCGAGTGACTTGATAGATTGAGTTTTTTCCTCAAGTGAGTAATCCGAGTCGGTTCTCTCAGTAACAACACCATTGGTAATCGCCCATTCGAGAGTTGCAGGCATTCTGCACAGGGTGATGAGTTCCAGCTCTTGTGGACTGGCTTGCATAGACTGCCGAAGCGGAAAATCCACCAATTGCTGGAAGCTCATGCGCTGGATCAAGTCCGGCTCCATGGCTTCAGCGAGCGTGACTCCGTGAACGAAATTGACCCAGACGACGGAACTTCTATAGGGCAGGTCGGGCGGGATGTCGCAGACTTGAAACTCTGTTGGAAATTCGGTTTGGAACAAGCGAGCGAGCAAGATGGCCTCAACCATTGAGGACGCTCGTTTGCTGTCGAATAGATGCTGCTCGAATTCCGCCCAGATGTTCTGGTAACTCTTTCCCCAGTTTGAGCGCTGTTGCCAAGGGTACCCGGAAATGTTTTCTGGCTTGTCGTTCCGTGATGTATTTGTCCAGAGCCGAATGGCTTTACTGATTAATTTGATTCGTACCCCGGCAGAGGCATCCTCACCCGGTTTTCCGCCGTACCAGTTCAATCCTTCCAGCAATAAACTTCCTAGTCGCTGGGACTCCGCAGAGCGCAGAATTTTTTCGAGAAAAACCATCGGCGTCGCGCGAACTTGCTCGATGGTCGGGCGAGGGGAGGTGTTTTTTTCGAAGTGGCTAAAGAGTGAAGTTTGTGATTCGGGGAGGAATCGCTTAACGATGTCGATAATGTCCCGATCCGTCAGTTGAGCGATCAGGCTATCGAGGGTCATGCCATCTTTCGGTGAGGCCTTCTGGATGGTTGCCAGGAGCTTAAGGTCTTTTTTGTCTGGGGTGCGATTGATCGCTTCGATATCAACACCACTGTCCAGTTGCAGCGAGTAGCGGGCGCGCTTTTCTTCCAGGGTGTGAATCGTCGCACGATGTTCAGCGGCGTTTCCCGGATCCCAGGGGGAGATGCCGTAATGGTTGATCATTTGTACAAGCTTGAGGGTGCCTGGTTCTTTATCTTGGGCGCGGAGGAGGGAAGTAGATTGGAGAACTATGAAGGTTTCCAGGTCTTTTGATGAGAAATCGGGCTTTCTCAGAGCGGCGATAAGTGTGTCGTAGTCGGACAACACACCTTGGTACTCCATGGCCGCGGAGAATGGTAGATGTTGTTCTTCTGATAAGTCACTCGGTGATGTTGTAGGTGACGGCATGTTCATGGGTGTCTCTCTATTATTGGCTGGACTCCTGTAAGGCGATGTTCAAGTTGTAAGCGCTTACAGAAAGACGACCAGTTTTACGCCGGCAAAAAATAATAGTGAGGTACATATATATCGCTCCAGATTTTCGGCATGAGGCCCCGACGAGAGCGGTTCATAGGTCGATATCCAGAGTGACTGTATTGGTTTGCGTGCATTGGCTTTTTAGTGTTTGAGAATGCATCCACATGCCTCTCAGGAAGCACGGAGGGTGAAATGTCGACTCTGGCTTGCCTGTAGGGGCAACGCACCCTAGTCTTGGAGGAGCGATCACATTGGGATGATGATCTGGCAGTGCTAAAACAAGGGACCTCATGAATCAAACCCGGACTCTCGGAACGCCGCGGCTATTGGGCATTGTCTGGCCATTTATTGCCGTCGTGCTGTTTCAGGCCCTGTTGGGTGGCGTCAGCCTTTACGTTCTGTCGGCAGTGCGCGGCTATGTGGCCGGTGAAAGTTTGTGGTCGAAGGGGCAAAAAGACGCCATCTATTACCTCAACCTTTACGCGGACAGTCGCGACGAGGCGATTTTTCTCAAATACCAGAAAGCCATTGCTGTACCTCAGGGTGGCCACGAGTTGCGCCTGGCGCTGGACCACCAGCCACCTGATATCGAAGCCGCGCGAGTGGCGATCCTCAAGGGCGGCAACCACCCGGACGACGTTTCCAGTCTGATCTGGCTCTACCTCAACTTTCGGCACTTCAGTTACCTTGAAAAAGCCATCGACCGCTGGACGGTGGGGGACGCGTACCTGCTACAGCTCGATGAGGTTGCGCAAGAGATGCACCGGCGCGTGGCCGACAGTCAGGTCACATCTGCCGATATCAAACGCTGGAGAGACCAGATACTCGCCATCAACGATGCCGTGACGCCAGCCGCCAAAGCGTTCAGCGACGCATTGGGCGAGGGCTCTCGCTTGATTCTCCGGTTATTGCTGGTGACCAACCTCGCCACGGCGCTGGGCCTGATTGCCCTTGCGTTGCTGCGTACGCACAAGTTGCTCAAACAGCGCCATGAGTTCGCCGAGGCGCTGCAACTGGAGAAAGACCGGGCTCAGATCACCTTGCAATCGATCGGCGACGGGGTGATCACCACGGATGTCGAAGGCGCTATCGCCTACATGAACCCCGCCGCCGAGGCCCTGACCCACTGGAAAGCCGAACAGGCGACGGGTTTGCCTCTGGCGGCGCTGTTCAACTTGCTGGACGAAAACGCCCAGGCTGACGGGTTCACCCTGATCGAACATATTCTGAGTGGTCAACTCAGTGGGGGCAGCGAACATTCCAAACTGATTCAGCGGCTCGATGGCAGCACGGTGTCGGTGACGCTGGTCGGTTCGCCGATTCGCAATGCGGGCAAGGTCAGCGGCACCGTTCTGGTGTTGCACGACATGACGCAGGAGCGCCAATACATTGCCAATCTGTCCTGGCAGGCGACACATGACGCCTTGACCGGGCTCGCCAACCGGCGTGAGTTCGAGTTCCGACTGGAGCAGGCACTGCACAACCTGACACGGCATTCCGGGCGCCATGCCCTGATGTTTCTCGATCTGGATCAATTCAAACTGGTCAACGACACCTGCGGCCACGCGGCGGGCGATGAGCTGCTGCGGCATATCTGTGCCTTGTTGCAATCCGGTTTGCGTGAAGGAGACACCCTGGCTCGGCTGGGGGGCGATGAGTTCGGTATCTTGCTGGAAAACTGCGCACCGGAAGCGGCCGAGAAGATTGCCGAAAGTTTGCGTCAGACCGTACAGAACCTGCATTTTGTCTGGAAGGGGCGACCCTTTGTCACCACGGTGAGTATCGGGCTGGTGCATGTCGCGCAACCGCCTACAACCCTGGAGGCTTCCTTGCGCGCCGCGGATATGGCGTGTTACATGGCCAAGGAAAAAGGGCGCAATCGGGTTCAGGTCTATCACGCCGATGACTCGGAACTGTCACTGCGTTTTGGCGAGATGGCGTGGGTGCAGCGCCTGCACATGGCGCTGGAAGAGAACCGGTTTTGCCTGTACTCCCAGGAAATCGCGCCGTTGGGGCATACCGAGCGCGGTGGCGGGCATATCGAGATTCTGTTGCGCCTGCATGATGAAGCCGGTCGTATGATCCTGCCGGACAGTTTTATTCCGGCGGCGGAGCGTTATGGACTGATGACCGCTCTCGATCGCTGGGTGGTGGAGAATGTTTTCAAGATCATTGCCCAATGCAAAGCCGAAGAGCGCAAGGGGCCGTACGCGATGTGTGCGATTAATCTGTCAGGCACAACTATCGGAGATGAGGCGTTTCTGGACTTCCTGCGTGAACAGTTTGTTAATTATTCAATTCCGCCTGAAATGATTTGTTTTGAAATCACTGAAACAAGTGCTATTTCCAATTTGGGCAGTGCAATTAGATTTATCAATGAACTCAAAGGTTTAGGCTGTCACTTCTCGTTAGATGACTTTTGTGCCGGAATGTCCTCGTTCGCTTACTTGAAACATTTGCCTGTAGACTTCCTGAAGATCGATGGGAGTTTCGTAAAGGATATGTTGGACGACCCGATTAACCGCGCCATGGTCGAAGTGATCAACCACATCGGCCATGTCATGGGTAAGCGCACGATTGCCGAGTTTGTAGAGTCACCCCAGATTGAACAGGCATTGCTGGAGATCGGGGTCGATTTCGCTCAAGGGTATGTGATTGAACGCCCGCATCTGTTTACCTGCGATAGTTTGCAAAGTCGTCCTGCCAGGCCCCAGCCTCTGTTGTTCAAGGCCCCGGGCACGTTCCGTTGAAATCTCTTGTTGATCCGAACAATCACAATCAAAAGGAGCCCGACAGTGATCGACACATTCAACCGAACCGGACCACTCATGGAAGCTGCAAGTTATCCCGCCTGGGCGCAACAGCTCATCAAGGATTGCAGCGAGAGTAAGCGCCGGGTTGTCGAACACGAGCTGTATCAACGCATGCGAGACAACAAGCTCAGTGCAAAAACCATGCGCCAGTACCTTATCGGTGGCTGGCCGGTGGTTGAACAGTTCGCGTTATACATGGCACAAAACCTGACCAAGACCCGCTTTGCCCGCCATCCAGGTGAAGACATGGCGCGTCGTTGGCTGATGCGCAATATTCGCGTCGAGCTGAACCACGCCGATTACTGGGTGCATTGGAGCAGGGCTCATGGTGTCAGCCTGGAGGATCTGCAAGCGCAACAAGTCGCTCCCGAACTACATGCCCTGAGCCATTGGTGCTGGCACACCAGTTCAGCAGACTCGTTGATCGTCGCCATCGCGGCCACCAACTACGCCATCGAAGGCGCCACTGGGGAGTGGTCGGCGCTGGTGTGCTCCAGTGGCATCTACGCCGCAGCGTTCCCTGAAGAAGATCGCAAACGGGCCATGAAGTGGTTGAAGATGCACGCTCAGTACGACGACGCGCATCCATGGGAAGCGCTGGAAATCATCTGCACCCTGGCGGGCATGAACCCGAGCGCATCCCTGCAAGTGGAATTGCGCCAGGCCGTCTGCAAGAGCTACGACTACATGCATCTGTTTCTGGAGCGCTGCATGCAACTGGAGCATTCAGAAAAAGCTGCGGTGGTGCGTGAGCGCATGGCGTTGGCGGAAAGTTGATCTGACGGTTGTGCACAAAAAAGGGGAGCCGATTGGCTCCCCTTTTTTGAGTTTTCAAAGGCTTAACCCGCCATCGCCAAACGGTTACGTCCTTCGCGCTTGGCGACATACAACGCACTGTCGGCGCGTCGCAACAGGCTTTCGGCAGACTCACCTGGCAACAGGGTCGAGCATCCAAGGCTGACGGTCAGTTCAACGGCATTGCCATCCGCCTGATAGTCCTGGGACTGGGCCGCAATCCGCAGTCGCTCGCCGACCATGGCTGCTGCTTCCCGAGTGGTGTTGGACAACAGGATCAGGAACTCTTCGCCCCCAAACCGAAACACCATGTCGACATTGCGCAGCTGGTTTTTGATTGCGCCGGCGACTGTCTTGAGCACTTCATCGCCAGCATTGTGACCGTAGCTGTCGTTGACGTTTTTAAAATGATCGATGTCCAGCATCAGCAACGACAAAGGCATCAAGTGGCGCCGCGACATCTCGATTTCGCGCTCGAGGGTCTGGTCCATGGCAATGCGGTTGCCGGTATCGGTCAAGGGGTCGCGTAATGCACTTTGGGTCGCCGCCCGGTACAGCAAGGCGTTGCGTATCGGAAAGAGCAATGCGGACAGCAGTGACTCCAGGTTGCCCTGATCAAGTTCACTGAAACGTTGATTACGACGGAATACCAAGTCACCAAGGGGCTCGCCTTCATGGCTGAGGCTGTAACTGACCGAGTGATGGCCGCGCTGGCCAAACTCCAGGCGCAGGTCACTGGCCTGATGCTCATATTTCAAGGCATCCAGCGGCACCAGGCGCTGAACTTCGCGAAAGAAAAGTCCGAGAATCCGTTGGGGCTCAAGACTGGTTTGCAGCTGCTGGTCCAGTTGCTGACGCAATTGCGCAAGGCTGACGGGCCGCTCCAGAAGGGGTGGCTGCTGACCAAGTCCCAGGCGTTGCAATTTCGCGCTATCGAAGTCAATTGCGTTGGTCTGGGGAGGTGATTTCATATGGCGTGAGCCCCTAAAGCAGTAAGACTGTCTTACAGGCTGGGTGAGAGCGGCTTTGGGCTGCGCGTCGTACTGGTCCATCAGTCCCGTAGGACATTTGGCGCAAGTTTAGTCTGCTTTGCCGAAGATTAGTAACCTATCGACTCAGACATCCCCCCGACTGCTTTCACACTGCGTGTTTGAGCAACGTTAGAGCGAAAGTTGTGCCATTCGGTTCATTCAGATAAAAGGCTATCAAATTCAGCAGGTTGGACTTTGCAGGGAAGACGGCTGGCAAAGTGGGTGGCGGTTGTTTGACAGCTGAGGGAGTGTTTACGACGCGCTTTAAGTGCCGCGACGGGAAGTCGGCGCGGCACGTAAAAGCGACGTGTGGTGATTACTGCGCGTTAAAAGCCTGACCATTGATGCCGGTACTGTCCGGGCCCATCAAGTAGAGATAGACCGGCATGATCTCCTCCGGGGTCGGATTGTTCAGCGGATTTTCCCCCGGATAGGCCTGGGCTCGCATGCTGGTGCGCGTGGCGCCCGGGTTGATGCTGTTGGAGCGAACGGGGGCCACGGTGTCTACTTCGTCCGCCAGGGTTTGCATCAAGCCTTCGGTGGCAAACTTGGACACGCCATAAGCGCCCCAATAGGCGCGCCCCTTACGGCCGACGCTGCTGGAGGTGAACACCACCGAGGCGTCCTGCGACAGCTTGAGCAGTGGCAGCAGGGTGCTGGTGAGCATGAACATGGCATTGACGTTGACTTGCATGACCCGCATGAAGTTTTCGCCGGACAGCTGTTCGAGCGGTGTGCGCGGACCAATGATCGATGCGTTGTGCAGCAAGCCGTCGAGATGGCCGAATTCGGTCTCGATCATCGCCGCCAGTTCATCGTACTGGTGGGGCAGGGCGGTTTCCAGGTTGAACGGGATCACCGCTGGCTGTGGGTGCCCGGCCGCTTCGATTTCGTCATAAACCTGCGTCAGGTTCGCTTCGGTCTTGCCCAGCAACAGTACGGTGGCGCCATGGGCTGCGTAGGTTTTCGCAGCGGCCGCGCCGATGCCACGGCCTGCACCGGTAATCAGAATGACCCGGTCCTTGAGCAATTCGGGGCGGGCGGAATAATCAAACATAAGAAACCTCTACGAGAGTTAGATCGTTCCCACGCTCCGCGTGGGAATGCAGCCAGTGACGCTCTGCGTCGCCGCTCAGCAGCCACACAGCGCGCTATCGAGCACCTTGCGCAACTCCAGCGGATGATCGACCACTACATCCGCACCCCAATGCCGCGGGTTATCGTCCGGATGAATGTAGCCATAGGTCACGGCGGCCGTCTTGGTGCCGGCGTCGCGCCCCGACTCGATATCACGCAGGTCATCGCCGACAAACAACACGCTGGCCGGGTCCAGATCGAGCATCTTGCACGCGAGAATCAGCGGCTCCGGGTCGGGCTTGCTGTTCTTCACATGATCCGGGCAGATCAGCAGCGCGGAACGCTCGGCCAGCCCCAGCTGTTGCATGATCGGCTCGGCGAAACGCAGCGGCTTGTTAGTGACCACACCCCAGATCAGGTTGCTCTTCTCGATGTCGGCCAGTAATTCGCCCATTCCGTCGAAGAGCTTGCTGTGAACCGCACAGCCGGCGAGATAGCGCTCCAGGAATTCCAGTCGCAGCTCTTCAAAGCCAGGCGATTCCGGGTCCATCGAAAAGGTCACGGCGACCATCGCCTTGGCGCCACCGGATATCTCGTCACGAATGTGCTTGTCATTCATGGGGGGCAAGCCACGGTCGGCGCGCATTGCCTGGCAGATGGCAATAAAGTCCGGCGCGGTGTCGAGCAGCGTGCCGTCCATGTCAAAAAGGACTGCTCTGATACGCATCGGCTTACTCCTCGCGCAGGGTCTGGATCATGTAGTTGACGTCCACGTCGGCCGCCAGTTTGTAGTGTTTGGTCAGCGGGTTGTAGGTCAGGCCGATGATGTCTTTGACGGTCAGGCCGGCCATGCGACTCCAGGCGCCGAGCTCGGAAGGGCGGATGAACTTCTTGAAATCATGGGTGCCGCGCGGCAGCAGTTTCATGATGTATTCCGCGCCGACGATAGCGAACATATACGCCTTCGGGTTGCGGTTGATGGTGGAGAAGAACACTTGGCCGCCGGGCTTGACCATGCGGAAGCAGGCGCGGATGACCGAAGAAGGATCGGGCACGTGCTCGAGCATTTCCAGGCACGTGACGACGTCGAACTGCTCGGGCATTTCTTCGGCGAGGCCTTCGGCGGTGATCTGGCGGTATTCGACATTCACGCCCGATTCCAGCTGATGCAGCTGGGCGACCGCGAGCGGTGCTTCGCCCATGTCGATACCCATGACGGTGGCACCGCGCTGGGCCATGGCCTCGCTCAGGATGCCGCCGCCGCAACCGACGTCCAGAACCTTCTTGCCGGCCAGGTTGACCCGCTCGTCAATCCAGTTGACCCGCAGCGGGTTGATGTCGTGAAGCGGCTTGAACTCGCTTTCACGGTCCCACCAGCGATGGGCCAGGGCTTCGAATTTGGCGATTTCGGCGTAGTCGACGTTGCTCATGATTCAGTCCTCTAAACTTGAAAAATCCTGTTGCCCCGGTTTTCGGTCCGGGGATCTTACGATTCGGTACGGCCACTGATGCGCTGGCCCCAGGCTTTGGCGGTGGCACAAAGCTGTTCTTCATCCAGGCGGGTCAGGCGTCGGTCATCGAGCAGTTGCTTGCCAGCGACCCACAGGTGTTTCACGCAATCGCGGCCGGTGGCGTAGATCAGTTGCGAAACCGGGTCGTAGACCGGTTGTTGCGCCAGGCCTGACAGGTCGAAGGCAACGATATCTGCCGCTTTGCCGACTTCCAGTGAACCGGTTTCAGACTCGATGCCCAGCGCGCGAGCGCCATTGAGCGTGGCCATGCGCAAGGCACGATGAGCATCCAGCGCAGTGGCGGAGCCGGCAACGGCCTTGGCCAGCAAGGCAGCGGTGCGGGTTTCGCCCAGCAGGTCGAGATCGTTGTTGCTGGCGGCGCCATCGGTGCCCACGGCCACATTGACGCCCGCCTGCCACAACCGCTCGACCGGGCAAAAACCACTGGCCAGCTTGAGGTTGGACTCCGGGCAATGAATCACACTGGTGTTGCTTTCTACCAGCATCACCAGGTCTTCATCGCTGATCTGGGTCATGTGAACGGCCTGGAAGCGTGGCCCGAGCAAACCCAGGCGCCCGAGTCGGGCCAAAGGACGTTCACCACGCTGCTCGAGGGACTGCTGCACTTCGAAAGCCGTCTCATGGACATGCATGTGGATCGAGGCGTCCAGCTCTTCGGCAATCACCCGGATTTTTTCCAGGTTTTCATCGCCCACGGTGTAGGGGGCATGGGGGCCAAAAGTGACTTTGATGCGTTCGTGATGCTTGAGATCGCCAAACAACTCCACGCCCTGACGAATGGCTTCGTCCGCCGTGCTGGCGCCCGGGATCGGGAAATCGAGGATCGGAATGGCGATTTGGGCGCGAATACCGCTGTTGTGCACGCGCTCGCTGGCAACCTTCGGGAAGAAATACATGTCAGAGAAGCAGGTGATGCCACCTTTGATCTGTTCGGCGATGGCCAGGTCCGTGCCGTCACGTACAAACGCTTCATCGACCCATTTGGCTTCTGCCGGCCAGATGTGGTTCTCCAGCCAGGTCATCAGCGGCAAATCATCGGCCAGGCCGCGAAACAGCGTCATGGCGGCGTGGCCGTGGGCATTGATCAGGCCGGGGCTGAGCAGCACGTCTGGCAACTCGCGTACTTCAGTTGCGTTAAGCTTCAGCGCAGCCGAGCGTGGGCCGATAAACACGATGCGTCCGTCACGGATGCCCAGGCCATGCTCTTTGAGGACAACGCCAGCGGGTTCGACGGGTACCAGCCAGGTCGGCAGCAATAACAGGTCGAGCGCAGCGGCTGTGTTCGGCATCGAAGATCGGTTCCAGTGCTTTTGTAAAGGATGGCGAAGTATACCCGAGCGTCTTCGCGGGGGGATCGCTATAATCGGCGGCTTTTGTGCTTGAGTGCGGGGTGTGGGATGCGCGATCGACTGTTGGCTGCGGAGAAAGTGAAGGCCATCGATTGGCGTGATGGCGCCCTGTACCTGCTGGATCAGCGTATTTTGCCCTTCGAAGAGACCTGGATTGCCTACACCAGCGCGGCCGGTGTGGCCGAGGCCATTCGTTCGATGGTGGTGCGCGGTGCGCCGGCGATCGGTATCAGTGCGGCCTATGCCATGGTGCTTTCCGCCCGCGCCCGAATTGCCGAGGGCGGTGACTGGCAGGCCTCGTGGGAAGAGGATTACGCGTTGCTGGCCGATTCCCGTCCAACGGCGGTGAATCTGTTCTGGGCCTTGAGTCGCATGCGTGACCGCCTGGATCGCCTCAAGGAAGATGCTGATCCGCTGGCGGCACTGGAGGCGGAGGCTATCGCCATTCACGAAAGTGATCGCGAAGCTAACCTGACCATGGCCCAACTGGGTGTGGACCTGATCCGCAAACATCAGGGCAATGCCCAGGCAATCCTGACCCATTGCAATACCGGCGCACTGGCCACCGGCGGCTTCGGCACTGCTCTGGGTGTCATTCGCGGCGCTTTTATTGAAGGCATGGTCGAGCGCGTTTACGCCGATGAAACCCGTCCGTGGCTGCAAGGTTCGCGTCTGACGGCGTGGGAGCTGGCCAACGAGGGGATTCCGGTGACCCTGAATGCCGATTCAGCCGCTGCGCACATCATGAAAACCAAAGGCGTGACCTGGGTGATCGTCGGCGCCGACCGGATCACCGCCAATGGCGATGTCGCGAACAAGATCGGCACCTATCAGTTGGCGGTCACCGCCATGCACCACGGCGTGCGCTTCATGGTGGTGGCGCCGAGCTCGACCATCGACATGAACCTGGCCAGTGGTGATGAAATTCCTATCGAGGAACGTGACGGTCGCGAGTTGCTGGAAGTCGGTGGCAAGCGGGTCGGGGCGGACGTCGATGCGTTCAATCCGGTGTTCGACGTCACCCCGGCGGACCTGATTGATGCGATCGTTACTGAAAAAGGCATCGTCGAGCGTCCGGATACCGCGAAGATGGCGCAGTTGATGTGCCGCAAGCGCCTGCATTGACGCTTTGTGTTGTCGGATAAATTGCTGTCGCGAGCAAGCTTTGCTCCCACAGGGTTCACGTTCCGGTAGGAGCAAGGCTTGCCCGCGATGAACGATTACTCGGTCTGCCCCCGCATTTCGCCTGCAAATCCGGACTTGGCATAGCTCTGAGCCTCTCTCGTCTCCTTCAAGCCTGTCATCGGTCAACTAACTATGCTCCATGCGCATCTGGGGGATAGGTGCGTGGCGGCTCTTGTGATAACATCCGGCGTTTTCCGAGGCTGCCCCACGGGGTTGTCTTTACTGCGCAAATCCAGGGTTCAACTTGTTGATTTGTCGTAAGTCGGTGTATGGCACTCAGCCTGCAGCGGCGAGCTTCGTTCGTCCCATATGGATGTGACGAAGTTTCACCAGAAAAAGGAATCGAGCTTCTCATGGGCGAACTGGCCAAAGAAATCCTCCCGGTCAATATCGAAGACGAGCTGAAGCAGTCCTACCTCGACTACGCAATGAGCGTAATTGTCGGGCGGGCCTTGCCGGATGCGCGCGATGGCTTGAAGCCCGTGCACCGGCGTGTGCTGTTCGCGATGAGCGAGCTGGGCAACGACTTCAACAAGCCGTACAAGAAATCTGCCCGTGTTGTCGGCGACGTTATCGGTAAGTATCACCCGCACGGTGATACCGCGGTATACGACACGATCGTCCGGATGGCGCAGCCATTCTCGCTGCGCTACCTGCTGGTAGACGGTCAAGGCAACTTCGGTTCGGTGGACGGCGACAATGCCGCGGCCATGCGATACACCGAAGTGCGCATGACCAAGCTGGCGCACGAGCTGCTGGCTGACCTGCACAAGGAAACCGTGGACTGGGTGCCGAACTACGACGGCACCGAAATGATCCCGGCGGTCATGCCGACCCGTATTCCCAACCTGCTCGTCAACGGCTCCAGCGGTATCGCCGTGGGCATGGCGACCAACATTCCGCCGCACAACCTCGGTGAAGTCATCGACGGTTGCCTGGCACTCATCGACAACCCTGAGTTGACCATCGATGAGCTGATGCAATACATCCCTGGTCCGGACTTCCCGACGGCCGCGATCATCAACGGTCGCGCCGGCATCATCGAAGCCTATCGCACCGGCCGTGGCCGCATTTATATGCGCGCCCGCTCGACGATCGAAGACATCGACAAGGTCGGTGGCCGCCAGCAGATCGTCATCACCGAACTCCCTTACCAGCTCAACAAGGCGCGTCTGATCGAGAAGATCGCCGAGCTGGTGAAAGAGAAGAAACTTGAAGGCATCACCGAACTGCGCGACGAGTCCGACAAGGACGGTATGCGCGTCGTGATCGAGTTGCGCCGTGGCGAAGTGCCTGAGGTGATCCTCAACAACCTCTACGCCCAGACTCAGTTGCAAGCGGTTTTCGGTATCAACATTGTTGCGCTGATCGACGGCCGTCCGCGGATCCTGAACCTCAAGGACCTGCTGGAAGCCTTCGTTCGTCACCGTCGTGAAGTCGTTACCCGCCGTACCGTGTTCGAACTGCGTAAAGCCCGCGAACGTGGTCACATTCTGGAAGGTCAAGCGGTTGCCCTGTCGAACATCGACCCGGTCATCGCCCTGATCAAGGCCTCGCCAACGCCGTCGGAAGCCAAGGAAGCGCTGATCAGCACTGCCTGGGAATCCTCCGCCGTAGTGGCGATGGTCGAGCGAGCCGGTGCCGACTCTTGCCGTCCAGAGACCCTGGACCCGCAATACGGTCTGCGCGAAGGCAAGTACTTCCTGTCGCCAGAGCAGGCGCAAGCCATTCTGGAACTGCGTCTGCACCGCCTGACCGGTCTGGAACACGAAAAGCTGCTGGCCGAGTATCAAGAGATCCTCAACCAGATCGGCGAGCTGATCCGCATCCTCAGCAGCGCCACGCGCCTGATGGAAGTGATTCGCGAAGAGCTGGAAGTGATTCGCGCCGAATACGGCGATGTGCGCCGCACCGAGATTCTCGATGCCCGTCTCGACCTGACCCTGGGTGACATGATCCCGGAAGAAGAGCGCGTCGTGACCATTTCCCACGGTGGCTATGCCAAGACCCAGCCTTTGGCTGCGTACCAGGCTCAGCGTCGTGGCGGTAAAGGCAAGTCGGCGACTGGCGTCAAGGATGAGGACTACATCGCTCACCTGCTGGTCGCCAACAGCCACACCACGCTGCTGCTGTTCTCCAGCAAGGGCAAGGTGTACTGGCTGAAAACCTATGAAATTCCGGAAGCGTCCCGCGCTGCCCGTGGTCGTCCGCTGGTCAACCTGCTGCCGCTGGACAGTGATGAATACATCACCACCATGCTGCCGGTCGAGGAATACACCGAAGGTCATTTCATCTTCATGGCCACTGCCAAAGGCACCGTGAAGAAGACCCCGCTGGAATCCTTCAGCCGTCAACGCAGCGTAGGTCTGATCGCGCTGGAGCTGGACGAAGGTGACGTGCTGATCTCTGCCGCGATTACCGATGGCGAGCGCGAAGTCATGCTGTTCTCCGACGGTGGCAAGGTCACTCGCTTCAAGGAAACCGACGTTCGCGCCATGGGCCGTACCGCTCGCGGTGTTCGCGGCATGCGCCTGCCGGAAGGTCAGAAGCTGATTTCCATGCTGATCCCGGAAGAAGGCAGCCAGATCCTCACCGCTTCGGCGCGTGGTTTCGGCAAGCGTACGGCGATCACCGAGTTCCCTGAGTACAAGCGTGGCGGCCAGGGCGTTATCGCCATGGTCAGCAACGACCGTAACGGTCGTCTGGTCGGTGCAGTCCAGGTGCTCGACGGCGAGGAAATCATGTTGATTTCCGACCAGGGTACTTTGGTTCGTACCCGTGTCGACGAAGTCTCCAGCCTGGGTCGAAACACCCAGGGCGTGACCCTCATCAAGCTGGCCAGCGATGAAACGCTGGTCGGTCTGGAGCGGGTTCAGGAGCCGTCGGAAGTCGAAGGTGAAGAACTGGAAGGTGAAGAGGGTGTTGAGCTGGAAGGAACCGTAATCGGTGCCGAACCGGACGATGCTGTCGACAACCTGCAGGCCGACGCAGCAGACGAAGAAGAGCCGCAAGACTAACCAAAATCGTAGCAGGGCAGAGTGTTTGCTCTGTCCGCTACCGTGATTGCATAGCGAGAGTGGATGTGAGCAAACGAGCCTATAACTTCTGCGCAGGTCCTGCTGCGCTTCCTGAAGCTGTCCTGTTGCGTGCCCAGTCCGAGTTGCTCGACTGGCATGGTAAAGGTCTGTCGGTCATGGAGATGAGCCATCGCAGCGATGAGTTCGTGTCCATTGCCACCAAGGCCGAGCAGGATCTGCGTGATCTGCTGAATATCCCCTCGAACTATAAAGTGCTGTTTCTGCAAGGTGGCGCCAGCCAGCAATTTGCTCAGATTCCTCTGAACCTGTTGCCGGAAAACGGCTCTGCCGACTATATCGACACCGGTATCTGGTCGCAGAAAGCTATCGAAGAGGCTTCGCGCTTCGGCCACGTCAACGTTGCCGCTACCGCCAAGCCTTACGACTATTTCGCCATTCCTGGTCAGAACGAATGGAAGCTGTCGAAAGACGCGGCCTACGTTCACTACGCACCAAACGAAACCATCGGTGGCCTGGAATTCCAGTGGATCCCGGAAACCGGCGACGTTCCGCTGGTCGCCGACATGTCTTCGGACATTCTTTCGCGTCCGGTCGATGTTTCGCGTTTCGGCATGATCTACGCTGGCGCCCAGAAAAACATCGGTCCGAGCGGTATCGTGGTGAACATCGTTCGCGAGGACCTGTTGGGTCACGCCCGTTCCATTTGCCCGACCATGCTCAACTACAAGGTCGCCGCCGATAACGGCTCGATGTACAACACGCCTCCAACCCTGGCCTGGTACTTGTCTGGTCTGGTGTTCGAGTGGCTCAAGGAGCAAGGTGGCGTTGAAGCCATCGGCAAGCTCAACGAAGTGAAGCAGCGCACGCTGTACAACTTCATCGATGCCAGCGGCTTGTACAGCAACCCGATCAACACGCCTGACCGCTCGTGGATGAACGTGCCGTTCCGTTTGGCGGACGACCGTCTCGACAAGCCGTTCCTGGCCGGTGCCGACGAGCGTGGCTTGTTGAACCTCAAGGGCCACCGTTCCGTGGGTGGCATGCGCGCCTCCATCTATAACGCCGTCGATATCGTTGCGGTCAACGCACTGGTTTCGTACATGGCAGAGTTCGAGAAGGAACACGGCTGATGTCTGAGCAAGAACTCAAGGCACTGCGCCTGCGCATTGATGCCCTGGACGAAAAAGTCCTTGAGCTGATCAGTGAGCGCGCACGTTGCGCCCAGGAAGTTGCGCGAGTAAAGATGGCCTCGCTGGCCGAAGGCGAAGTGCCGGTGTTCTATCGTCCTGAGCGTGAAGCCCAGGTGCTCAAGCGCGTAATGGAGCGCAATCAGGGGCCGTTGGGCAACGAAGAGATGGCGCGGTTGTTCCGTGAAATCATGTCCTCGTGCCTGGCGCTCGAGCAGCCGCTGAAAGTGGCTTACCTCGGCCCTGAAGGCACGTTCACTCAAGCGGCGGCCATGAAGCACTTCGGCCACGCCGTGATCAGCAAGCCAATGGCGGCGATCGACGAAGTGTTCCGCGAAGTGGCGGCCGGTGCGGTGAATTTTGGCGTGGTGCCGGTGGAAAACTCCACCGAAGGTGCGGTCAACCACACCCTCGATAGTTTTCTGGAACACGACATGGTCATCTGTGGCGAAGTCGAGTTGCGGATTCACCACCACCTGTTGGTCGGTGAAAACACCAAGACTGACAGCATCAGCCGCATCTACTCCCATGCCCAGTCCCTGGCCCAGTGCCGCAAGTGGCTGGACGCGCACTACCCGAATGTCGAGCGCGTGGCGGTGTCCAGCAACGCCGAAGCGGCCAAGCGAGTAAAAGGTGAGTGGAACTCGGCGGCGATTGCCGGCGACATGGCTGCCGGCCTGTACGGGCTGACCCGCCTGGCCGAGAAAATCGAGGATCGCCCGGATAACTCCACGCGATTCCTGATGATCGGTAGCCAGGAAGTGCCGCCGACTGGCGACGACAAGACTTCGATCATCGTCTCCATGAGCAACAAACCCGGTGCGCTTCACGAGTTGCTGGTGCCGTTCCACGACAACGGAATCGACCTGACGCGAATCGAAACGCGTCCATCGCGCAGCGGTAAATGGACCTACGTGTTCTTCATCGACTTCGTCGGCCACCACCGTGATCCATTGGTCAAAGGTGTGCTGGAAAAGATCAGTCAGGAAGCAGTGGCACTCAAAGTGCTGGGTTCCTACCCGAAAGCAGTTCTCTAAGGGGTAGCAAATGAGTGGAGACTTCCTCGCTCTGGCACAGCCGGGCGTGCAACAACTTTCGCCTTACGTTCCGGGCAAGCCTGTGGATGAGCTGGCACGTGAGCTGGACCTTGATCCGGCGAGCATCGTCAAACTGGCCAGCAACGAAAACCCGTTGGGCGCAAGCCCCAAGGCGCTGGCCGCGGTTCGCGATGCGCTGGCCGAACTGACCCGCTATCCGGACGGCAACGGCTTTGCACTCAAGACCCTGTTGGCCGAGCAGTGTCGCGTCGAACTGAGCCAGGTGACATTGGGCAATGGCTCCAATGACATTCTTGAGTTGGTCGCGCGTGCCTATCTGGCGCCGGGCCTCAACGCCGTGTTCAGCGAACACGCGTTCGCGGTTTATCCCATTGCGACTCAGGCTGTCGGCGCGCAGGCCAAGGTGGTTCCGGCCAAGGATTGGGGGCATGACCTGCCTGCAATGCTGGCGGCCATCGATGCCAATACTCGTGTGGTGTTCATCGCCAACCCGAACAACCCGACCGGGACCTGGTTCGATACCGAGGCGCTGGACGAATTCCTGCAAGACGTGCCGGAGCACGTGCTGGTGGTGCTGGATGAGGCTTACATCGAGTACGCCGAAGGCAGTGATCTGCCGGATGGCCTGGATTTCCTCGCGGCTTACCCGAACCTGCTGGTTTCGCGCACGTTCTCCAAGGCCTATGGCCTGGCATCGCTGCGCGTTGGTTATGGCTTGTCCACTGCCGTCGTCGCTGATGTGCTGAACCGTGTCCGCCAGCCGTTCAACGTCAACAGCCTGGCCCTGGCCGCGGCGTGTGCTGCGTTGCAGGATGTCGAGTACCTGGCTGAAAGCCGTCGCCTGAACGAATCCGGTATGCAGCAACTGCAAGCGGGTTTTCGTGAACTGGGGTTGAGCTGGATTCCATCCAAGGGCAACTTCATCTGTGTCGATCTGGGTCAAGTGGCCGCGCCGGTGTTCCAGGGGTTGCTGCGTGAAGGTGTGATTGTGCGTCCTGTGGCCAATTACGGTATGCCGAACCATCTGCGCATCACCATCGGTTTGCCGGCTGAAAACAGTCGCTTCCTTGAGGCGCTGACCAAGGTTCTGGCTCGTGGTTGATGTCACTGCACTGCAATCTGCTGCACCTATGATCGGTCGCCTGGTGGTGGTCGGTCTGGGATTGATCGGTGGTTCGTTCGCCAAGGGTTTGCGTGAAAGTGGCCTGTGCCGCGAAGTGGTGGGGGTCGATCTCGACCCGCAGTCGCGCAAACTGGCGGTCGAGTTGGGCGTGGTGGATCGCTGCGAAGAAGACCTGGCTGTTGCGTGCCAGGGCGCTGACGTGATTCAGCTGGCCGTGCCGATCCTTGCCATGGAAAAAATGCTGGCGCGCCTGGCTGCAATGGATCTGGGTGCTGCGATTCTGACTGACGTCGGCAGTGCCAAAGGCAATGTGGTGCGTGCGGCAACTGAAGCTTTTGGCGGCATGCCGTCGCGTTTCGTGCCGGGGCATCCGATTGCCGGTTCCGAGCAGAGCGGGGTGGAAGCCTCCAATGCCGAGCTGTTCCGTCGTCATAAAGTGATTCTGACGCCGCTGGATCAAACCGATCCGGCCGCGCTGGCAGTGGTCGACCGTTTGTGGCGCGAATTGGGCGCCGATGTCGAACACATGCAGGTCGAACGCCACGATGAAGTGTTGGCGGCGACGAGCCATTTGCCACACCTGTTGGCGTTCGGTTTGGTCGATTCGTTGGCCAAGCGCAATGAAAACCTTGAGATCTTCCGTTACGCTGCCGGCGGTTTCCGCGATTTCACAAGAATCGCGGGGAGCGACCCGGTCATGTGGCACGACATCTTCCTCGCCAACCGCGAAGCTGTCCTGCGCACACTCGATACATTTCGCAGCGACCTCGACGCCTTGCGCGACGCGGTCGATGCAGGGGATGGGCACCAATTGTTGGGCGTGTTCACGCGCGCCCGGGTTGCCCGCGAGCATTTCAGTAAAATCCTGGCCCGCCGGGCCTATGTGGACGCTATGAATTCCAACGATCTGATTTTCCTGGCTCAACCTGGTGGCCGCTTGTCCGGTCGGATTCGCGTACCAGGTGACAAATCGATTTCCCACCGTTCGATCATGCTCGGCTCCCTGGCTGAAGGCGTCACCGAAGTCGAAGGCTTCCTTGAGGGCGAAGACGCTCTGGCGACCCTGCAGGCCTTCCGTGACATGGGCGTTGTGATCGAAGGTCCGCACCATGGTCGCGTGACCATTCACGGCGTTGGCCTGCATGGCCTGAAACCTGCGCCAGGCCCGATCTATCTGGGTAACTCCGGTACGTCGATGCGCCTGCTGTCGGGCCTGCTGGCTGCGCAGAACTTCGACAGCACCCTGACGGGCGATGCTTCGCTGTCCAAGCGCCCAATGAATCGTGTGGCCAATCCGCTGCGTGAAATGGGGGCGGTGATCGAGACCGCTGCTGAAGGTCGCCCGCCGATGATCATCCGTGGCGGCAATAAGCTCAAAGGCCTGACCTACACCATGCCGATGGCCAGTGCTCAGGTGAAATCCTGCCTGTTGCTGGCCGGTTTGTATGCCGAAGGCAAGACCACTGTTACCGAACCGGCACCGACTCGTGACCACACCGAGCGCATGCTGCGCGGCTTCGGCTACCCGGTTACTGTCAATGGCGCGACCGCGTCGGTCGAATCCGGTCACAAACTCACTGCTACCCACATTGAAGTGCCGGGCGATATCTCTTCCTCCGCATTCTTCCTCGTGGCGGCGTCGATCGCTGAAGGTTCGGAGCTGGTGCTTGAGCACGTTGGAATCAATCCGACGCGTACTGGCGTTATCGATATTCTGCGTCTGATGGGCGCCGATATCACGCTGGAAAACCAGCGTGAAGTCGGCGGCGAGCCCGTTGCAGATTTGCGCGTTCGTGCAGCTAAACTGAAAGGTATCGAGATTCCCGAAGCGCTGGTTCCACTGGCTATCGACGAATTCCCGGTGCTGTTCGTGGCTGCAGCCTGTGCCGAAGGGCGCACGGTGCTGCGAGGCGCTGAAGAGCTGCGGGTCAAAGAGTCGGACCGGATTCAGGTCATGGCTGATGGCTTGCTGGCGCTGGGCGTCAAATGCGAACCGACCCCGGATGGCATCATCATCGACGGCGGCCAGATCGGCGGCGGTGTGGTGCATGGTCATGGTGACCACCGGATCGCCATGGCATTCAGCGTTGCATCGCTGCGCGCGACTGCGTCGATCCGCATTCATGACTGCGCCAACGTTGCGACGTCGTTCCCGAACTTCCTCGCGTTGTGCGCACAGGTCGGTATCCGGGTTGCTGAAGAGGCTCAGTCGTGATCAACAAGTCGCCAGTCATTACCATCGATGGTCCGAGCGGTTCCGGTAAAGGCACCATCGCCGGGATATTGGCAAAGCGTCTGGGCTGGAATCTGCTGGATTCGGGCGCGTTGTACCGATTGCTGGCGTTCGCTGCGCACAATCATGGTGTTGATCTGACCAATGAAGAGTTGCTGAAAGCACTCGCCGCTCATCTGGACGTGCAATTTATCGCTGCGACCGACGGTCAGTTGCAGCGAATCATTCTGGAAGGCGATGAAGTCAGTGATGTGATTCGCACTGAAAGTGTCGGCGCCGGCGCATCCCAGGTTGCGGCGCTGCCCGCTGTGCGCGAGGCGCTGCTGCAGCGCCAGCGTGCATTCCAGGAAATGCCGGGCCTGGTCGCTGACGGCCGCGACATGGGCACGGTGGTTTTTCCGGACGCGCCCTTGAAGATTTTCCTCACCGCCAGTGCCGAGGAGCGTGCGCGCCGTCGATACTTGCAGTTGAAGGGCAAAGTCGATGGTGTTAGTCTGTCGAGTCTGCTAGATGAGATACGTGTTCGCGATGAGCGTGACACCCAGCGAGCGGTAGCCCCGCTCAAACCGGCGGCTGACGCCATACAGCTGGATTCCACGGAATTATCCATCGATCAGGTGCTGGAACGCATCATGAGCGAGATCGCCATTCGCGATATCGCCGGGTGACCAAGAAGGCCGCAGGGGACCAGTCATAGTCCTGCGGTGGCTTCTTTTAAATGAAACTAACCCATACCGTCTGGGGTGTGGAGATGGGCGTAGTCTTCGCCCTCATCAACAGGAATTAAAATGAGCGAAAGCTTTGCGGAACTCTTTGAAGAAAGCCTAAAAACCCTGAACCTTCAGGCAGGCTCCATCATCACCGGTGTTATCGTTGATATCGATTACCAAGCTCGCTGGGTAACCGTTCACGCTGGCCTGAAGTCTGAAGCACTCATCCCGCTTGAGCAGTTCTACAACGACGCTGGCGAACTGAACATCAACGTCGGTGACGAAGTTCACGTTGCTCTGGACTCGGTTGAAGACGGCTTTGGTGAAACCAAGCTGTCCCGTGAAAAAGCCAAGCGCGCTGAATGCTGGATTGTTCTGGAAGCAGCCTTCGCAGCCGAAGAAGTGGTCAAGGGCGTTATCAACGGTAAGGTTAAAGGCGGCTTCACTGTCGACGTTAACGGCATCCGTGCGTTCCTGCCAGGTTCTCTGGTTGACGTCCGTCCTGTGCGCGATACTACGCACCTGGAAGGCAAAGAGCTGGAATTCAAGGTCATCAAACTCGACCAGAAACGCAACAACGTTGTCGTTTCCCGTCGCAGCGTCCTCGAAGCCGAGAACTCCGCCGAGCGTGAAGCTCTGCTGGAATCCCTGCAGGAAGGTCAGCAAGTCAAAGGTATCGTCAAAAACCTCACCGATTACGGCGCATTCGTCGATCTGGGTGGCGTGGATGGCCTGCTGCACATTACCGACATGGCTTGGAAGCGTATCAAGCATCCTTCCGAAATCGTCAACGTTGGCGACGAGATCGATGTCAAGGTTCTGAAGTACGATCGCGAACGCAATCGTGTTTCCCTGGGCCTCAAGCAACTGGGCGAAGATCCATGGGTTGCTATCAAAGCCCGTTACCCAGAAAGCACTCGCGTTACCGCTCGTGTAACCAACCTGACCGACTACGGCTGCTTCGCTGAGCTGGAAGAAGGCGTTGAAGGTCTGGTACACGTTTCCGAAATGGACTGGACCAACAAGAACATCCACCCTTCGAAAGTCGTACAAGTCGGCGACGAAGTGGAAGTTATGGTTCTGGACATCGACGAAGAGCGTCGTCGTATCTCCCTGGGCATCAAGCAGTGCAAATCTAACCCATGGGAAGATTTCTCTGGCCAGTTCAACAAGGGCGATAAAATCTCCGGCACCATCAAGTCGATCACCGATTTCGGTATCTTCATTGGTCTGGACGGCGGCATCGACGGTCTGGTTCACCTGTCCGACATCTCCTGGAACGAAGTGGGCGAAGAAGCCGTTCGCCGCTTCAAGAAGGGCGACGAGCTGGACACCGTTATCCTGTCGGTTGACCCAGAGCGCGAGCGTATCTCCCTGGGTATCAAGCAACTGGAAAGCGATCCGTTCTCCGAGTACGTTCAAGAGAACGACAAAGGCGCAATCGTTAAAGGCATCGTGAAAGAAGTTGACGCTAAAGGCGCCATCATCACTCTGGCCGACGATATCGAAGCGACTCTGAAAGCCTCCGAAATCAGCCGTGACCGCGTTGAAGACGCGCGTAACGTTCTGAAAGAAGGCGAAGAAGTAGAAGCCAAGATCATCAGCGTTGACCGTAAGAGCCGTGTAATCCAGCTGTCGATCAAGTCGAAAGACGTTGAAGACGAGAAAGAAGCAATCCAGAGCTTGAAAGACAAGCCTGCTGCTGACGTCGCTGCTGGTCCTACCACTCTGGGCGACCTGTTGCGTGCACAAATGGAAAAACAGAACTAAGTTCTGTCAGACCATAGAAAAAGGGCGACTTCGGTCGCCCTTTTTTATGCCTGCGATTTGGTGAGATTGCCGATGTAGTTGGGTTGCGGCAACGTGATTGCTTGTGAAACCAGTATCTCCTATAAGCGGTCTCTTACTTTGGTCGGATCAAACCGTTTGTTTGCAGCTAACCTTTAGCCTGAAGTGAACGACAGCCGGGCAGAGCGTCCGGCATAAGGAAGTGAATGAACAAGCTCATTGTCGCAATAGCAGTACTGACATTGGCGGGTTGTACTACTAATGCCAAGACTCACGTCGTGCGCGGGGTTAGTGGTATCGAGATTGATTGTTCCGGGATGGGATCCGGATGGGAGAAGTGTCGCAAGCGAGCGGACAAGGAGTGCAAAAAGCAGGGGTACAAGGTCCTGGCTCGATCCGATGACGTCAAGGATGAAGATGAATTCCCCTTTGGTTTCAACCCGGCGGGATACTTCACGCGGACCATGCTGGTAATTTGCCGGTGAGGCTGTGTGTCTTGAGGTGACTTGAAATTGAACGGCTCAATTTTGATGGCGATATGTCAAGTCCTGGACTGTTCAAATTCCTCCGGGCATGCTAAAACCTCTGAAGCGATTTTCCTAGCTGCTTGAAAAAGAAGGGAAAAATATGACGAAGTCGGAGTTGATCGAACGAATTGTCACCCATCAAGGGCTGCTCTCATCCAAGGATGTGGAGTTGGCCATCAAGACCATGCTTGAGCAAATGTCCCAATGTCTGGCCACTGGAGATCGTATCGAGATCCGTGGTTTTGGCAGCTTCTCCCTGCACTACCGCGCACCGCGCGTAGGTCGCAATCCAAAAACCGGTCAGTCCGTCAGCCTCGACGGCAAGTTCGTTCCACATTTCAAACCAGGCAAAGAGCTGCGTGATCGTGTGAACGAGGATGAGGAGGAGGGGCTTTGACGGCTGCCGTAATCCAAGGAGCCACTTATGCGTAATCTCAAGCGTGTATTGCTCGCCTTGTTTGTGTTGTTGCTCGTATTGGTGATTCTGGCGTTTGTTTTAGAGAATCAACAATCGGTTTCCCTGCTATTTCTTGGCTGGGCAGGGCCGCAACTACCAGTGTCGCTGGTGGTGGTTCTTGCGTTGCTGGTCGGCATGGTCATCGGTCCGCTGCTTGGCTGGTTTCTGGGGCGCGCGGCCCGTGCTTTACGCAAGCGGCTGGTCTGATTTCGTCAGTCGCATGACGCACGTCGATTTTGCGCCACAGCTTGTCTATATCCATTAGTAAAACCTTCATTAAGCTGTAAAATGCTGCGCTTATCCGATAGTGGCATATTCCCATGTCGGTTCAGGTTGACTCTGTCAGAAGCCTCGGCGAACTTGATGGCTTTTGCATTTATGGATTAGACAGCGCTCGGTTGGCGGCCCTGTCAGCACCTCAAGGGTATGGTTTCGCGTGAAAATTCTAGTTACCGGCGGCGCCGGGTTTATCGGCTCGGCAGTCATCCGTCACATTATTTCCAACACTACCGACTCCGTTGTTAACGTCGATAAGTTGACTTATGCCGGCAATCTCGAGTCCTTGGCAGAAGTTAGCCAGAACTCGCGTTATGTGTTTGAGCGGGTCGACATCTGCGATCGTGACCAGATCGACCGCGTCCTGCGTGAGCACCAACCCGATGCGATTATGCATCTGGCCGCAGAGTCTCACGTTGATCGCTCTATCTCTGGTCCGTCTGAATTTATCCAGACCAACATCATTGGCACTTACACGCTGCTGGAAGCTGCACGCCAGTACTGGGCTGCTATGGATGATGAGCGCAAGGGCAAATTCCGCTTTCACCATATTTCGACTGACGAAGTCTATGGAGACCTGGAAGGTCCAGAAGACCTCTTCACCGAAACTACGCCGTATCAACCGAGCTCGCCCTATTCGGCAAGCAAGGCGAGTTCCGATCATCTGGTGCGCGCGTGGAGTCGTACTTACGGCTTGCCGACCCTGGTTACCAACTGCTCCAACAACTACGGACCATGCCATTTCCCTGAGAAATTGATCCCTCTGATCATTCTCAATGCACTGGAAGGCAAGCCGTTGCCGGTTTACGGCAAAGGCAACCAGGTTCGTGACTGGCTCTATGTAGAAGACCACGCCCGTGCACTGTACAAAGTCGTGACCGGAGGTGTCATCGGCGAGACGTACAACATCGGCGGCCATAACGAAAAGCAAAACATCGAAGTCGTGCATACCCTTTGCGCGTTGCTGGATGAATTGCGTCCAGACTCCGCCCATCGCCCGCACGCGAGCCTGATTACCTATGTCCAAGATCGCCCCGGCCATGATCAGCGTTACGCAATCGATGCCAGCAAAATCCAGCGTGAGTTGGGTTGGACGCCGGAAGAAACGTTCGAAACCGGCATTCGCAAAACTGTCGAGTGGTACCTCAGCAACACAGAGTGGGTAGCGCATGTGAAAAGCGGCAGCTATCAACAGTGGATCGACGAGAATTACGCGGATCGCTCGAGCAAGGCATGAAAATTCTTCTGTTTGGAAAAAACGGTCAGGTCGGATGGGAGTTGCAACGCTCTCTCGCGCCGTTAGGCGATTTGATCGCTCTCGATCGTCAAACCGTCGATGGCTTGAGCGGCGATCTGTTTAATCTCGACGCTTTGCGTGCGACGATTCGTCAGGTTAAACCTGACTTCATTGTCAACGCCGCGGCCTATACTGCCGTCGATAAGGCCGAGTCAGATACTGAGCTAGCCGATCGTGTGAACGGCCAGGCGAGTCAGGTCATGGCTGAAGAGGCCTTGTCCCTGGGGGCTTGGCTGATTCACTACTCGACTGACTACGTCTTCAGCGGGAAGGGTTCGACGCCATGGCAAGAGACTGACGCTGTTGCGCCGGTGAACCGCTATGGGGCCAGTAAACTGGCCGGTGAACAGGCAATTATTGAATCTGGCTGCAAATACCTAATTTTTCGTACCAGTTGGGTTTACGGTGCTCGTGGCAACAATTTTGCGAAGACTATGTTGCGTCTGGCCAAGGATCGAGAAACCTTGAGTGTCATCGCTGATCAGATCGGAGCTCCGACGGGTGCGGATCTGATTGCCGACATCACGGCTCTAGCCGTTCAGCAGGTACAACTGCGCCAAGAGCTAGCAGGGCTGTATCATCTGGCGGCCAGTGGTGAAGTTTCGTGGCACGGTTATGCCAGTCATGTGATCAGCTTTGCTCAGGCCAATGGTGAGCAACTCGCCGTAACATCGATCCATCCGATCGAAACGACCGCTTATCCGACACCGGCTCGTCGTCCTTTGAATTCGCGTTTGAATACTCAGAAACTGCGTGACAATTTTTCTCTACACTTGCCGGATTGGCAAAGTGGTGTAACCCGAATGCTTAGGGAAGTTCTGAACAAATGACCACGACAAATCGTAAAGGCATCATCCTCGCCGGCGGCTCGGGTACACGTTTGCACCCGTTGACACTCGGTGTGTCCAAGCAGATGTTGCCTATCTACGACAAACCGATGATCTTCTATCCGCTGTCGGTGCTGATGCTGGCAGGTATGCGCGAAATATTGATCATCTCCACTCCGGAAGATTTGCCGTGCTTCCGCAAGTTGCTTGGTGACGGTAGCCTGTATGGCATCAAGCTGACTTACGCCGAACAGCCTAGCCCGGACGGTTTGGCACAAGCGTTTATCATCGGCGAAGAGTTCATAGGCAAAGACCCGTGCTGCCTGATCCTGGGCGACAATATCTTTTACGGTCAGCACTTCTCGGATAACTTGCGCTCCGCCAGTTCTCAACAGCACGGTGCGACCGTATTCGGTTATCACGTCTCGGACCCGGAGCGCTTTGGTGTTGTCGAGTTTGATGTGAGCGGCCGGGCGCTAAGTATTGAAGAGAAACCGCTCAAGCCAAAGTCCAGTTACGCTGTGACGGGGCTGTACTTCTACGACAATAAGGTTGTCGAGATCGCCAAGAACATCAAGCCTTCCGAGCGAGGTGAGTTGGAAATTACCGACGTGAACCGCGCCTATCTTGAGCAGAAAACTCTTAATGTTGAAATGCTCGGCCGCGGTTTCGCCTGGCTGGACACTGGGACCCACGATTCGCTTCTGGAGGCGAGTCACTTTGTTCATACCATCGAGCAGCGCCAGGGTCTGAAAGTTGCTTGCCTGGAAGAAATTGCCTATCACAATGGCTGGATTACAGCCGAGCAGTTAGTCGCTCAAGCGGAAGCTTTGAAAAAGACTGGCTACGGTCAATATTTGGCGAAGCTTTTGATTTCCAGCGTGTATTGAGCACCTTTTTTTCGTTCTTACGTGAGAAGCAGTCAGTGGTTAAGCCAAAAATTGCAGTGCTACTGGCTGCCTATAACGGGATGTTATGGATTGAGGCCCAGATCAATTCAATTCAAGATCAGGTAGGCGTAGAAGTAACCATTTTTATAAGTGTGGATCCTTCTACGGACGGTACAGAAAAATGGTGCGCTTCCCTCTGTAAAAGAAACACGAATATCGTCTTGTTGCCTTTCGCCGGAAGCTATGGTGGCGCGGGAAAGAATTTTTACCGCCTGATTAGAGATGTGGAGTTTAGCGATTACGACTTTGTAGCATTCTCTGATCAAGATGATATTTGGTTATCTGACAAACTTAAGCGGGCTACTCACTTTCTGCAAAGCGGGGTGTGTGATGCTTACTCAAGTAGTGTTACCGCTTTTTGGCCAGATGGGCGAAGTTGCTTGCTGAATAAAGCCCAGCCGCAGGTTGCGTGGGACTATCTTTTCGAAGCTGCAGGACCTGGGTGTACGTATGTTTTCAATAAGCGCCTGGCAGCGGGTATAAAAAGTACGTTATGCGATAGCTGGGAAATCATCCAGTCAATAACTCTACATGATTGGTTTTGTTATGGTTACGCGCGCGCTAATAATTACAAATGGTTTATCGATTCTCAGTCGGGTGTGCTTTATCGTCAGCATTCGAATAATCAGGTTGGTGCCAACGTCGGGTTGAAATCCCTTGCCTCTCGTTATAAATCAATCAGAAGTGGTTGGTGGTTCTCTCAAGTATTATTGATGGTACAAGTTTTCAATAAAACGAATCATGCTTTTGTAAAACGGTGGATAACGCTAGGCGCGCCCCAACTACTCTACTTGGCAGCACAGGCTCACAAGTGCCGACGTCGTTATCGAGATAGAGTGCTATTTATCCTCATTTGTTTTGTGAGTATTTCCGCTCGATTTGGAACATCAGATAATCCAGTGAAATAACCCCCCAGCCTGCCCTCCGTTTTCGCCGGGGACGGTGGGCAGAGTGCCATCCTTTTGTTCTTCTACCAACAACTTGGTATCCTTAGCAAGCTGCTGGGGTGCTGCTTGGTTTTTTGATTTGCGCATCCAGTTTTTACCTCCGCATCACGCGGCTGCGGGCTTTGATTGATGGCAAGTGGCTATTAATTAGGGAGGGGAGTGGCTATAATTGTACATTTATACCTGTCTCACCGTGCGTGCGAACGGGAGAAATTCAGAATCAAGCTCTAGCTCGGTGAGCAAGAGAATTGTAGGGAGCTGTGTCGAGTGACAAGCCGTTTTACGTCTGGCTCTCAAAAGAGTTCGGTTATGCCCCAGGAAGGGAAAGATAGCCCGTCGTCCGCTGGATTAGATCACGTTACAGTTATGCTCTGTACCTTCAACGGTGAGCGTTTTTTGGCGCAACAGCTTGATTCAATCGCGGATCAAACACATTCAAGATGGTCGGTCGTGGTATCAGATGATGGATCCTCGGATGCAACACTTGATATTCTACGAAGTTACCAGGCCCGCTGGGGCGTCGAAAAACTTAAAATTCTTGATGGGCCTCGTAATGGCTTCGCACAAAACTTCATGTCTATTGTGTGCGATCTTGCGGACACGTCAGATTATTACTCTTGGGCGGACCAAGATGATATCTGGCATGAAGAAAAAATAGCAAAAGCCCTAGAATGGATCAAAACTGTACCTGATCACGTACCTGCGCTTTATTGCGGGCGTACCGAAACTATTACAGCAAGTGGCGAATCGGTTGGTAAATCGCCGTTATTCAAACGTCCGCCATCATTTAACAATTCGTTGGTACAGAGTTTGGCAGGGGGGAATACGATGGTATTCAATCGTGCCGCTCAGCAGGTACTAAAAAATATTGGAAGGAGTTTTCCGATAGTCTCCCACGATTGGTGGGCATATTTAGTAATTTGTGGGGTTGGCGGCATCGTTCATTATGATGAGCGTCCATTTGTGTGCTACCGGCAACATGGCAGTAATCTTGTCGGTTCCAACTCTGATTTATATTCTCGTCTAAAACGTCTAGGTATGATGTTTAGCGGCCGTTTTCAGGAGTGGAATCAGAATAATATTACTGCTTTGGAGTCGATGCAGTCGCTGCTCACTACTAGTAATAGGTCGATACTTAATGACTTCAAGCGCGCTCGAAACGGTAGTATTGCCAAGCGGTTTTTGAATTTGAAACGATCTGGTGTGTATCGGCAAACAAAGTTAGGAGGCTGCGCGCTCATGTTAGCGGTATTATGCAATGCAATCTGACCAGATATTACTTGCGGTTATGTGCGACGTTAACTCATGCGTAAAATATCCAGATAGGAAGGGTCGGTTATGACTCAAGTACACATAAGCACGAACCCTCATTCCGCTCATTCGATTTCGCCAGTAGCACTTATTAAAAATATGTGGCGAAATAAGCAAATTATTTCTCAAATGACAAGGCGTGAAGTCGCTGGTCGGTATAAAGGCTCTGCGCTAGGCTTGCTGTGGTCACTTTTTAATCCGATTCTAATGCTTGTTGTCTATACATTTGTATTTTCTGAAATTTTCAAAGCTCGATGGGGAGGGGCGGGAGGCGACGATAGTAAGACTCAGTTTGCGGTAGTGTTGTTCGTCGGTATTATAGTGCTGAATTTGTTTTGCGATGTGATCAACAGAGCTCCCTCTTTAATAGTTGCCAATGCCAACTTTGTAAAGAAGGTTATTTTTCCTGTAGAAATACTTTCTCTCGTCACAGTATTTGCAGCGTTGTTTAACAGTTTGATAAACGTAGGTGTCCTGCTTGTGGCGCTTCTTGCGTTCAATGGTCATATTCCGTGGACTGCTGCTTTCATTCCTTTCGTTATGCTTCCTTTGGTAATCTTGATTTTGGGATTGTCATGGTTTCTTGCTGCTCTGGGTGTCTTCATTCGAGATGTTGGGCAGACTGTAACGATTGTTACAACAGTGCTGATGTTTTTGTCTCCTGTTTTCTATCCCCTTGATGCTGTTCCAGAACGCTTTCGTTCCTATATTCTATTAAATCCATTAACGTTTATTATAGAGCAGTGCCGAACTGTGCTTATATGGGGGGCTCTCCCCGATTGGAAAGGTCTGCTGTTGTATTTTCTGGCGTCGGCGGTTGTTGCGTATATTGGGTACGTCTGGTTCCAAAAAACTAGGAAGGGGTTTGCGGATGTCCTTTAATGATTATGCCATTCGTGTAACTGATATCAGTAAGTTCTACGAAGTTTACGCCAGTCCAAGGGATCGATTGAAACAGTTTTTTCTGCCGGTTCTTCGGAAAATTTTTGGTCAATCTGGTAGGCAGTACTACAAAGAGTTTTGGGCTCTTAAAGATGTATCGTTTGAAATAAAAAGAGGCGAAACGGTAGGCATTATTGGTCGAAATGGAGCCGGAAAATCAACATTGCTTCAAATTATTTGTGGCACGCTTCATCCTTCACAAGGAAGTATAGAAACCAACGGGCGAATTGCAGCCTTGCTTGAGTTGGGCTCGGGGTTCAATCCAGAGTTTTCGGGAAGAGAAAACGTTTTTCTAAATGCTGCCGTTTTGGGGTTGAGTCGAAAGGAAGCCGAGTCCCGATTCGACGACATAGTAGCGTTCTCCGAAATCGCTGATTTTATAGATCAACCGGTAAAAACGTATTCCAGTGGAATGTATGTTCGTCTTGCCTTTTCGGTTATTGCTCATGTAGACGCTGATATCTTGATTGTTGACGAAGCATTGGCGGTTGGTGATGTTTTCTTTCAGCAGAAGTGTATGCGCTTCTTGCGTGCTCACCAGGAAAAAGGCGGTACAGTAGTATTTGTAAGCCATGACACCAGCGCCGTTGTCAATTTGTGTGAGCGGGGCGTGCTTCTAACCAAAAATGGCCCGCCGATCGTGGATACAACAGATGTTATATGTAGGACATATATAAAAGACCTTTATGCTGAAAAAGACATACAAAATATTGTAAATGAAGAAGATACCGAACATCTGATCTTACATTCCACTGACGGCAGAGCCGAGCACTATAATGCAAGCGAATTGCCTGAAAACGTAATCAAAGCTTCTCCTTTCAGAGATCAAGCTGAGTGTTTCGGAAGCGAAGGCATAACCATTGTTAATGCTTGGTTTGAAAATGAAATGGGCGACCGAGTCAGCACCTTGGCGGGGGGAGAGTCCGTCAGATTCACGATACTTGCGAAAGCCGCCAAACATATTAAAAATCCTGCCTTCGGCATCATGCTAAAAGATCGATTGGGTCAGTATGTGTTTGCAGAGGGGACGGACCTCGCGTTCCGTAACTCGGGATTGAGTGTGCGACCAACGGAAGAGGTAAGGGTGAGCTTCTCATTCAGAATGCCTATTCTGATTCAGGGCGATTACTCTATCAATATTGCCGTTGCCGATGGTGTGGGCGATGAACATATACAGCATCATTGGTTGAACGATGCTATGGCTTTGCATAGCTTGAACAGTCGACTGGTGCATGGAATTTGCGGGTTGCAGGACCTAAATATGAATATAGTTATAAGTTCTGTCGCCGGTTCGGAGTGAATTGAAGTGATTTCCACTAAATACGGCAAAATGAACGTAATAGCCGCAGACCAAATTGTTTCTCACTCGTTATCACTTTATGGAGAGTGGGCGGGCGACGAACTTGATTTTTTGAGTAAACTTATCAAACCCGGAATGAATGTGCTTGATGTGGGTGCATTTATCGGTACCCACACGCTGGCGTTTGCTCAGTTTGTGGGCGAAAGCGGGCGAGTGTACTCATTTGAACCGCGCAAGGAAATTTATCAGGTACTTTGCTCTAATATTCTTGCCAATCACTTAAAGCATGTCACTGCATTCAATAAAGGGCTCGCGGAAACTACTGGCTACATTGCCCTTGAAGCAATTGATATTACCGAGTCAGTTAATTTTGGCGGTCTATCAATAGACAACCTGATTCCTGAAAAAATTAACAACGTATATCAGGTCGAAATTTCTACAGTTGATTCATTGGGTGTGTCTACCGTTGACTTTATAAAGTTAGACGTCGAGGGAATGGAGCGGCGTGTCTTGGAGGGCGCGATTAAAGTGATTGAAAAAGATCAACCCTTGATCTTTTGTGAATGTAATTCGTTATTCTCTGGTTATGAAATTTTTGAATTCTGTCAGTCGCTAAATTATCGTGTGTTCGGTATGTTGTCGGCAGCCTATAATCCAAATAATTTCAATGGCGTATCTAATAATATTTTTGGTAGTGGCAAAGAGGTTTCGCTGCTGCTGGCCTCCACTTCAAGCGTACAAACGCTTGAGTTGGAAGGTTTCGAAGATCTAATTGAACTGAGGAGTCTAGAGGACTTCGTTTTGCCTTTGCTGCATAAACCACAATATGCTCATGAAGTGCTGGCTCATACGAACCCTGCTGAAAAACTTGGTATTTATTACCCATCCCCTTTGGCGGTTCAACAAAATTCGGATAATGAAAAAGCTCTAGAGGAAGCGGAGAAGAGTAATGCCGCGATAGTCAAGATTCTGTGGCAGCGTGATGCTGAGTTAGTTGAAAAGGAGGATGAGTTAAAAACGTTAGAGTCCCAGATATATGAACTAAGTCAAAGGATCGACTTGCTGTCTGTCGATGTTGAGTCGCGACAACAAGAGATTTATTCGCTTCATTCAGATATACAACGACTGGTTACATCGACGTCTTGGCGCATGACGAAGCCTTTGCGGCGTATCGGTCGAGCTCTTTATAAAGTCAGGACGCTATTCAGTACTTTATTGAGTTACGGGGAAAAAAACCCAGGCCTGAATGGCCAGATTAAACTTCTAAAAACCATCTGGAACGAGCTTCGTAGTGGCGGTTTGCCGTCGTTGAAAAATAAATTTCAGATGTTTCGCCAGGCAGAAAACTCGCCAGTTGAAATTGCTAACGTGGTAGCTAAACAGCAAGCAGGCGAGTTGGAGCAGCTTAAGAGCATGCTGGAGCATTCGGAACTTTGTATTGATACAATCATTTTTGATCATAATGGAGGCGGTGGGTCAAATACATACACTGCCGAATTGATTTCCGCTACTATAGTTGCGGATATTTCTATTTTAAGGGTTTATTGCTGGGACGGAGACTGGTACGTTCAGCTTCGGAATAGTTTGTCGTCTGATAACAGCATCTATATATCGTCCGGCCTTGATGAGCTGTTCGGATGTCTCCGTCATTCTAATGCCAAAAATATAATTATTAATTCTCTGTACGGCTATAAGCATATTGAGGAAGCAATCGATCTGATTATAGGGCTTCAACGTAAGTTGGAAAGTTCTTTGGATTTTAAAGTTCATGACTTTCATTCTCTTTGCCCGTCTCCGCATTTGTCGGACTACGAGCAGAAATACTGCGCTGTTCCCGTTGATCATAATGTTTGTAAGCAATGCCTGCCTAGAAATTTGAGCTGGTACCACACTTGGTTTGATAAAAGCGATTTGGCTGTAGATATTGATGTGTGGCGCAGTCCCTTTCAGCGCCTATTTGATGCATGTAGTGTGATTACCTGCTTTGATAGTTCTTCCATTGATATTTTGCGAACAGATTTTTCTATTGATCAAGAAAAAATTAAGGTGGTACCTCATGCGTCGCAGTACTTTCGCTGTGCAGAGAAGACTCATATTACGAGCGCAGTGAGTATCGGTGTCATCGGCACTCTTTCCCATATCAAGGGTGGGAATGTTATAAGTGAATTGTGCTCCTACATTGATCAACAAAAACTGCACGTCCCTGTAAATATCATTGGTGAAAGCTATACTCAGTTACCCCCTAGCGCGATAATTCATGGGCGCTATTCTCCGAGTGAGTTACCATCGCTCATAGATTCTCTGGGCGTTAGCGTCGTATTTATGGCGTCCATCGTTCCTGAAACATTCAGCTATACGATTTCAGAAGCAATAGAGATGGGAATGCCGATTGTAGCGTTTGATATAGGCGCTCAAGGAAGGCGGGTTCGAGAATATCGCCTGGGCAAGGTAGTGCCCGTCGGTGCGTCGCCTGCAGAGATACTGGCCGCCGTTAACTCTATTCATCAAGCTGCGAAGGAGTAAATCATGCTTGTCTATACTTCCATTACTAAAAGTTATCTGCCCAAAGCTCGAGTACTCGCAAAGTCGGTCAAGAAGTTCCATCCTGACTGGACGTTTGTTTTGCTTTACTCCGATGATCTTCCAGTAGGATTTGACTTGGCTGCAGAGCCATTCGATGAAGTGTTGACTATCGAAAATCTTGGAATTCCCGATTGGAAACGTTGGGCATTCGGCCATACGGTTGTTGAACTATGCACTGCAGTCAAAGGCACTGCGGCAGAAGTTATGGCGCAGCGCCCCGGCGTAGATAAGATTATGTACCTTGATCCAGATATCAAAGTATTCAACTCACTAACTGTTCTTGACGAACTTCTAGATAAGCATGAAATATTACTTACACCTCATTTGTTAGATATGGAGTCTGACGTAGCTTCGATTTGTGATAATGAACTGTCTGCATTGAAACACGGTGTTTATAACCTGGGTTTCTTTGCCGCGCGCACAAATGGTCAGGGTTTAGGTTTTATTCAATGGTGGGCTAATCGACTTCGCCTGTTCTGCCGTGATGATATTCCAGCAGGGATCTTTACAGATCAACGCTGGTGTGACTTGGCCCCGGCATTTTTCAGCAGTTTGCATATAGTAAGAGATCGTGGCTGCAACGTGGCTACTTGGAACATTGCGCATCGCCCTTTGAGCAAAGATGATAATGGTACCTTTCTGGTTGCCGGTGTCCCACTTCGCTTCTACCACTTCACTGGTTATGACAGCGGTGCAGGATTTGGCATGCTAGCGCGTTATGCATCAAGCCAGGCTGTGGCTCAAGAGTTGTGGGATATATATGCGAAGGATATAAAAGCAGAAGGTCAGGGGGATATCGCCCTCAAAGGTTGGTATTTTGGCCAGTTTGATAATGGCGAATCTATCCCGGCGAAAGCTCGTCGCCTTTATCAGCAAAGAGTTGATGTACAAAAAGTCTTTCCTTTTCCTTATAGCTCAGAAGAGCCTAGCTATTTTAGTTGGTGGAAGGCGGAAACGAATAGTGGTATGAATCAACCTGTAGATAGTGGTGTAGGTTCTCCAAGTGTCGGTAGCTTGGTTAAGCAGAGTTTGATGTCGCGGAAAGTTGCGACCCAAAACGTTAAGGCGGTGATTCGGGTACTCAAGCGAGATGGTGTACTTGGTTTGATAAAGAAAATAATCGCTCGATAGTTTTATGCTTTATTGGGGCGCTGTAATAGATCATGATTGAATGATGCTGTTACGGCGTTCTATAGACTTATGGGATCTACCCAACGCGAACATATTTAAGTATTCTAACGTGGATCTAAAGTACGATGAAACGAACCAAAATTCTAGTGACCGGTGCGTCGGGACTTGTTGGTTCAGCACTCGTTACGAGCTTGGCAAAGTTTTCTGGATATGATGTGTTTGCGGCTGTTAGATCTAATGGTGTAACGTTCCCGCCTAATATTACAACGCGTACAGTAGGAGATTTGCGTTCTGGTACTTCATATCGTGGAGCGTTGGCTGATGTCGATGTGATAGTGCACGCGGCCGCTCGCGTGCATGTAATGAGTGATCAGGAATCCGATCCTCTCGCAATGTTTAGGTTAGTAAATGTCGCGGGTACAGTTAACTTAGCTCTTCAGGCTGCAGATTGTGGCGTTAAACGATTTATTTTTCTAAGTTCTATAAAGGTTAACGGTGAGAGTGGAGGAAGTACTCCCTTTACGCCGGAAGACCCTCCTGCACCTTCTGATCCTTACGGTATTTCCAAGTTTGAAGCCGAGTCTGCATTGCTAAAAATTTCTGAAGAAACCGGAATGGAAGTAGTAATTATTAGACCTCCATTGGTATATGGTCCTGGAGTAAAGGCAAACTTTCTCTCGATGATGAACTGGTTAAACCGAGGTTATCCTCTACCTTTCGGAGCGATATTCAATCAGCGTAGTTTTGTTGCAATATATAATCTTGTTGATTTGATTCAGGTTTGTCTTGAACATTCAAACGCTGCGAACGAGATTTTTTTGGTTAGTGACGGAAAAGATTTGTCTACTACCGAACTACTCCGTCATTTAGGACGCTCCTTGGGAAAGCCAGCAAGACTTGTCCCTGTTCCAGTTTGGTTGATGAAACCAGTTTTAGTTTTACTGAGAAAACGCTCTCTTTCTGTTCGGTTGTTTGATTCGTTACAGGTCGATATTAGTAAAACACAAAAATTACTCCGTTGGTCTCCGCCCGTTGATGTGGATAAGGCTTTGGAATTGACAGCTGAGCATTTTCTTAGGGGGAATAAATGATGAATGTTGGATGGTCAGTACTATTTGTTTTTTTGATATCTTTTTTTCTGACTATGCTATTACGGAAATATGCGCTTTCAAAAAGTCTTATGGATATACCTAACGAGCGTAGTTCACATGCAATCCCAACACCGCGCGGGGGAGGTCTGTCTATAGTTATAGCGTTTATACTGTCTTTATTTTTTATGCAGTGGTGCCAATTTATATCATATGAAACGATGTTGGCCGGAGTCATAGGTGGGTCAGTTGTTTCGGTAATCGGCTTCATGGATGATCATGGTCACATTGCTGCTCGTTGGCGTCTATTGGCACATGCCATTGCCTCCATCTGGATATTGTTTTGGGTGGGCGGTTTTCCATCAATAACACTAGGTGGAGTAGTATTTGATTTTAGTTGGTTGGGACAGATTCTAGGCGTTCTTTATTTAATATGGATGTTGAATCTATATAATTTTATGGATGGCATTGATGGAATTGCAGGTGTTGAGGCCGTTAGCGTATGTTTGAGCACATGTGCACTGTATTGGATCGCCGGAGCTGAAAATCTGATTTGGGGACCGCTCCTCCTTTCCGCTGGTGTGGCTGGATTTCTGTTCTGGAATTTCCCTCCGGCTCGTATTTTTATGGGAGATGCCGGAAGTGGATTTCTTGGGCTTATGCTTGGTTTGCTTTCTCTTCAAGCCGCTCGAGTTGCGCCTGATTTTTTTTGGGCATGGCTTATCCTGTTGGGGGTATTCATTGTCGATGCGACGGTCACTTTGCTACGTCGCTTGATCCGTGGAGAAAAAGTTTACGAAGCCCACAGGAGTCATGCTTACCAATTTGCGTCACGTAAATCAGGTGGCCATATGCCCGTAACTATCGGCGTAGGGCTTATCAACATTTTTTGGTTATTACCCTTAGCACTTTTTGTTACGTGTTATGGGCTCGATGGTTCTGTTGGATTGCTCATCGCCTATGCGCCATTAAGTGTGCTTGCATGGAGGCTCAACGCCGGTGGGACAGAGCTGAAGGGTGACGCTTGATGATTTTTCATTCGAATGATTCACCAAGTGATGGAGCCAAACGGAGTTCTGGCTTGGTTAAATCAATGGAATCGACCTCTCATTATCGGTCCCCCGCGGCTGGTTCGCTCGTTCGTGGCCTAGCCTCTGACCTGAAGCTTTTTGTCTAGGTCACATTGTGGCAAAATAACGAGTATTTTCCTTGCAGGGACAAAAGGGCGCAGATCATGCAGTCAGCTGGGTTTAGTAGAGAATCAAGAGAGTGCGAGTGACGAAACTCAACTTATAGCCTGAAGCTTTCATACGGTTCTCGACTTTTCTTTGCAACTTTTGAAGTGCTACGCGAAGGCGCAGCGTACGTTAAACTAGCTAATCGTTTAGAGTTAAATTGGTTTTTGTATTTTGTTACCTGTCTGTAGAAGTACGCTGAAAACTCTACCGCCAGGCATCTTGTAGTCAGGAGATTTATATGAGTAGTTTCCCCGTGTTTCTATCCGTTGTATGTGTTTTACGCAACCAGGGCGAAAATCTTCAAAGTCTTCTTGAAGAAGCTACTGCTGCCATACGACCTCTTACCAGTGACTATGAACTGATTGTTATTGATAACGCTTCTGACGACGATAGCGTCCTTAGGTTAAAAGGGCTGACAGGGGAGTCAGGACTTCCAAATTTACAGATTTATGCGCTGACCAAGGAAGTGGATTGGGATACAGCTTCCTGGGTTGGACTCGAAAATGCTCTTGGTGACTTCGTTGCTGTAATCGACCCGTTAACTGACGATATACGCTATGTCGAAAAAATGCTCGATCATGCCGTCAGTGGTGCTGATGTAGTTTTCGCAAAAAATGAACAAAAGACTACTCAAACATTAGCTTATAGGTTTGCATATTCTATTTTTAATAAGATGTATAGCCGTTTCAATGGCGTTCATTTGGAAAATGAAGCTCCACAGTATCGCTTACTCAGTAAGCGAGTCATAAATTTTATATTGCAGCACCCTCAACCGGCTATTTCTTATAGGCACTTGCCCGCGACAGGTGGTTTTGTTCGTGTGAATCTCAGCTATCACTCTGTACCTAAGTCAAAAACGGTTAAGAGGCTAGCTGAAAGTGTCGATAGGGGAATGCGGTTATTGGTCTCTACAACAAGAGCTCCAATGCGACTAGTCACAACATTATCGATGTTTGGTGCTGTCGCGAACCTTTTTTACTCGGTGTATGTAGTTGCGATCGCACTGTTCAAATCCAACGTTGCCCCAGGGTGGATTAGTTTCTCACTACAACAATCAGGAATGTTTTTCTTGATTTCGTTGGTGCTACTTGTGTTGGGTGAGTACATATTAAATATGGTCAGCTTATCAAACGAGGGACCTCCTTATCATGTAGCCCAAGAGTTTACGAGCGCTTGCATGACCCGTAGGGAAAAGCTAAACATCGAAGAAGACAAGCCATTGAACGCTCGTCTTACCCCCGATGTGTCGGGGAATTTTTGATGCTGGAATTGACGCCTGATGTGGACGCAGTAGTGATCGGTGGGGGGTTTTATGGAACCGCCATTGCTGTCTACCTTGCAAAGCAAAGAGGCGTGAAAAATGTCTTGTTGGTTGAGCGTGAGGGCAAACTGTTAGCGCGGGCGTCATACAACAATCAAGCAAGAGTCCATAATGGTTACCACTATCCAAGAAGCTTTACGACCGCTTATCGTAGTCGCATAAATTTGCCAAAATTTTTGGCGGATTGGCCAAGCATTATTAACGGTGACTTTACCAAACTCTATGCAATTGCTCGGAGAAATTCGAAGGTTACCGCAAAACAGTTTGAAAGATTCTGTCGGGACATAGGTGCCGATTTTCGACCGGCGAAAGCTCAGTTTCGCAGCCTCTTTGAACCGCGATTAGTAGAAGATATATTTGAGGTTGAAGAGTATGCATTTGACTCTACTAAACTTGCGTCTTGGGCAAAGTCACAGCTCGCTAAGTATTCGGTTAATGTTAAACTAAGTACCAGAGTAACTTCAATCGGTAAAAAAACCGACGGGGTGCTGTGTGTCCGTACTCTAGATGGTGAAGGTATTCAGGCAGAAGTTTCCGCGAAATATATATTCAATTGTACATACAGTGGTTTGAATCAGATTAAGGGTGATTTTCCAGGAATCAGAAGCGGGTTGAAGCACGAGGTTACTGAGATGGCTTTAGTTAAGTTGTCCGGTGTATTGAGTGAAGTGGGTATTACCGTCATGGATGGTCCTTTTTTTTCGGTTATGCCGTTTCCTTCTCGATCGTTGCATACGTTATCTCATGTTCGTTATACCCCGCATTTTAACTGGGAAGATAGAGTGGGTTCAGATCCATATCTGCGATTACATGAGTATGAAAAGGCAACAAGAGTAGATCGTATGGTACGTGATGTAACCCGATATATTCCTAGTTTTAAATCTGCGACTTTTGTTGACTCGCTTTTCGAAGTTAAGACGGTATTGATGAAAAGTGAAGTGGATGATGGGCGTCCGATATTATTTGAAAAACATGCTGATATGCCAGGCTGCTTCTCAATTCTTGGCGGGAAAATAGACAATATCTATGACGTGCTCGAGAAGCTGGATTCCGAACAGTTTGATGTAAGCGATGCCTGTAGTCTTCGAGGTGTTAAAATATGAATAAAGCACTTATTGGCTTTTCCGGCTTTGTAGGGGGAACTCTGCTAAAGCAAACGTCGTTCACTCACCTTTACAGATCTACAAATATCGGTGAAATCCGTAACAAGTCGTTTGATACGGTGGTTTGTGCTGGTGCTCCTGCGCAAAAATGGGTTGCTAATCGTGACCCTGAAGCAGACCATCAAAAAATAGCTGAATTAATATCTCATTTGAAATCTATAACGTGTAAGCATTTTATTCTTATTAGTACCGTCGATGTGTTCAAAAATCCTGTAGGGGTCGATGAAGATACTATTGTTGATGTTGACGGGCTTCACGCGTACGGAAATAATCGTCGATTATTGGAAGAGTTTGTTGAGAACAATTTTTCTAATAGCCTAATCGTTCGGTTACCAGGTTTGGTAGGCCCCGGATTGAAAAAGAATGTGATTTTTGATTTTCTTCATGATAACAATGTCCATTCTGTTGATAGTCGGGGCATATTTCAGTTTTATCCTATGGTAAATCTCTGGCCCGATATCGAAATAGCGATGGGCTACAATCTGAAATTGATTCATCTTTCTGCCAGCCCTATTAGTGTTCAGGAAGTATCAGAGCTTGGTTTTGGAAAAAGCTTTGTGAATCGGATTGCTGATTTAACTGCTATCTATGATGTACAAACAAAACACGCTGGGTTATTTGGTGGAACTGGCAGATACCAGTACAGCCAACGCGAGACGGTGCAGGCAATTCGTGCTTATGCACAGTCGGAGCTACCGGTGTTGGTTAGCAAGGGAGTAGTTTGATGCGTCTAGCTATTTCAAATATAGCTTGGGATGTCTCAGAAGATAATTCAATCGCCGAGCTGTTAGTGCGTCATGAGATTGACGCTATTGATATTGCGCCAGGAAAGTACTTTCAATATCCGGAGCAGGCATCGGATACAGAGATACTTTTCGTCAAGGATTGGTGGTGCCAGCGTAATATTAAAATATCAGGGATGCAGGCTTTGTTGTTTGGTACAACAGGATTGAATGTCTTTGGATCCTCACATAGTCGAGATTGCCTGATAAAGCATATCGCTTCTGTTTGTAGAATTGGTGCAGGTATCGGAGCGAAACACCTGGTTTTCGGGTCTCCAAAGAATCGTGATCGATCTGGCATAAAAGATGATGCGGCTAGGCGAATCGCTGTTGATGTTTTTAAGGCCATGGGTGATGTTGCCGCGTCTCATGGGGTTACGGTATGCCTAGAGCCTAATCCCCCTTGTTACGGCGCGAACTTTATGACCACAAGCCTTGATACCGCGGACGTGGTTAGGGCTGTTGCTCATAAGAACATAAAAATGCAATTGGATATTGGGGCTTTGACTATAAATCAAGAGTCGGCTGCGGATATTCTCGAACATTGTGCAGAGCTCATTGGCCACGTGCATATTAGTGAGCCGAACTTGGTTCCCATCGGTGATCTAGACACCAAGCATGAAGACATTGCAGCCGCTGTCCTGAAGCACCTTCCTGATCATACATTGACTATTGAGATGCTTGCTACTACGCAGGAGTCCCATATTCAATCTGTGGAAAGAGCAATTAAGGTGGCTTCTAGCTACTATCGGGCTCCTAAAAAGGTACCCAAAAGATGAAATGGGCAATTCTCCTACTTGGAATTTTGGCAAATGCTTCGGCTAGTGTACTTGTTAAAATGGCCATGATGCCGCCAAGGAAATTTCCTTCCCTTAGTGATCCAATTGGGGCGCTTAGTAACATACCATTTTGGATAGGATTGTTTCTTTATGGTGCTGCCTTTTTATTATATGCGGCATCATTGTCACGACTACCATTGAATGTTGCTCACCCTGTTTTGACGGCTGGCGCTATTGCGACGGTCGCAGTTTTTTCCGCCTTTCTTTTTCACGAGACTTTTCATTGGACAACAATATTGGGAATTGTGATGGTTGTTGTCGGAGTTGGACTAATTACGGTTCGTGTTGTCTAAAAAATTTAGGTGAGTGATATGGGTTTAAAGATAGATGAAGTGCCAAGGGATCAGTGGCAGGTTCCTGAGTTTGTGTCAGAGTTTTTTCTCGGGAAATTGCATTCTTATTGCGTTGTGATCCCGGTTATAAATGAAGGTGATCGTATCAGGAGCTTGTTGGATAAAATGTTCGCTCTGCGTATTCATGAGCAGGCAGACATTATTATTGTAGATGGCGGAAGTACAGATGGTTCTTTAAAGCATGAAATATTGAAAGCGAAAGGTGTTCAAGGTCTGCTACGTAAAACAGGTCCGGGGAAACTTAGTTCTCAATTGCGCTGTGCTTACTCCTTCGCGCTCGATCAAGGCTACAAAGGGATTGTCAGTATCGACGGGAATGACAAAGATGACCCAGAAGCGATTCCCCGCTTTATACAAGAAATCGAGCGTGGGGTTGATTTTGTTCAGGCTTCTCGATTTGTATCCGGAGGAATTGCAGAAAACACTCCAAAAATCAGAGATCTTGCAATACGCCTTATTCATGCGCCTTTGTTAAGCTTAGCATCGGGTTTCAAATGGACTGATACAACCCAGGGTTTTCGAGGTTATAGCAAATCTTTATTGCTGGATCAGAGAGTCGCGCCGTTCAGGGACGTGTTTCTCGATTATGAATTGCTAGCTTATCTATCTTATCGGGCACCGTCGATTGGGTATAAGTGTTTAGAAATAGCAACGATTAGAAAATATCCCAAAGGCGAGGTTCCTACTAAGATATCTAGTATACGAGGGAATTACTCTCTGATGAAGGTTTTGATAAATGCTTGTCTGGGTAGATATAACCCAAGCAAACCAATGAACAAAGGTTGAGAAAAATGAATCGAGGCTTTGTTATCAAAGGTGGGTTTCTTTTTTTGTTCAGCCTGATTGTAGGGTGGGCGATTTATTCCCCGGGTTTTATGTCCGCCGATTCTTTCTCTCAGTATGATATCGCGCAGACCCATAATTATAGTGACTGGCATCCTCCGGTTATGTCTTGGGTTTGGTCAGGATTGAACCTCTTTTTTAACGGGCCTCAAGGTCTTCTATTCTTACATTTATCCTTATTATGCGCAGGGTTGTATCTGATTAATCTTTTTTTTTCGGGATACAGATATGCATGGGCAATTTGGATAGTTTTCTATTTGCCATGGGTCCTCAATTTTTCCGGAGTGCTTTGGAAAGATGTCGGTATGGCATTTTCGTTGTTGTTGGCTGTCGCCATTGGCATTCAGAAAAGAACGCTGGTTAATGTTTTTTTGTTTTTGTTGTTAATGTTTTATGCCATCAATCTTCGATATAACGGTATTTTCGCAGCGTTCCCATTGATGCTGATGGTAGTGAATGGGTGGTGGCCAAACTTAGCGTGGTGGCGGAATGTTTGTGTTTCCTTTTGTACTTTGATTTTTGTGGTTTTTATTGGGGGTTTATTTAATTATAACTATTTGGCTGCCGAAAAGACTAATCCGTCAAGTTATATGATGGTAGATGACCTTGCTTTTATGTCGATTAAGCAGGGTGTCAGTCTTATTCCTGATACCGAATTTGGGGATATTCTGCGCTGTGCAACCCAGGTCGTTGGGCAGGGTAAATTGGTCGGCCGAAGTTTTTGTCTTCCCGGCTCTGCGGATTCAAAAAGTGCCAATATTTATAATGAGAAGGTCAAAAAAGAATGGATTGCTCAGGTAACGACCCATCCTCTCGACTACTTACAATTTAGGTTGGCGGCTTTCTCATATTTAATTAGGTCACCCGGAATGATGCCTTATTTTATATGGCAACCCGGTGTGGACTCAAATTCAATGGGGATTGTTCGCGAAGCGAGCGACGCAACGTCCTTTGTTAATAGCTACGTATCGACATCGGCAGACTATTTTCCATTTTTGTTCAAGCCTTTTTGGTGGTTGTGGTTTGCTAGTATTCTATTAATAGCCAGTTTATACATGATGCGCTCTAGGGCGCGTGCTATTTCTCAAGCTCTGCTGTCGTCGGCAATATTTTATATATGCGGGTATGTGCCGCTAACTGCAATGGCGGATTTTCGATACGTTTATTGGAGTGTGCTGGCCACTACTGTTGCTTTCATTATTATGCTATTAGGCTGTAGGCTCAGAGTTGTTAAAGTGGGCCCTTGGATACATGCGGCTGGTTTGTTCATTGCTGTTTTAGGGACGATGCTAATCTTGAACTTCGATAAAATATTCTTTGTGAATACGGATGCTCTAGTCTTACGGAGTCTTTCTGATGCGCCCGTTTCGCTTAAGGAACCGAGTATCAGTTATCAGTTGGACAAGACATCGTCGAATAGCTACTCGGTAACAGGTATTGATCCAAAATTTATTTACAATATCACGCCAAATGATACTCGCACGGAAGGCCGTACACTCATTGCTTTTGACTTTGAATGTAAAGGCACCGGGGTAGAACCACGTATGCAAATTTTTTGGTGGGGCGGACAAAAAAGTGGTCCGGTCGAAGAAGACAGCATTATGTTGAGTTTGCATAAAGGTTTAAACTTGATTGCCATTCCTCAACTCAAGCAGTATCACGGGGAAGGTTTTTTGAAAGGTTTGAGATTTGACCTTTCTAATCCTGAGGCCTGCTCAAATATTTCGTTTTCTGGTTTGTCAGTTTATGGTATTTGATACTTTGCCTTTTCTTAGTGTTTTTATTTTAGGGTGAACTGATTAGGCAGTCACTGCCGAACGATATTCATCTTCAAGTTTTTCGGGCAGGCTCCTGATTGGTGGCGGGAACTTCCCGCATGATTCTTGTTTATCAATTGCTGAGTTAAAGGATATTTTTACTAATGAACTCAACATGCACATAGCGGCTTTTTGTAGTTGTTCCAATACCCCACATACAAGGATGCAATTCGATGCTGGATGCTGTGCTCCCGATCTTTCTGTGGAGTCAGCCGCCTAACAGCGCTGTCTTTGGGACCGACCGTGGCCTTACGGCGAGGAAGGCGTCATGCGCAAATCTGGCGGCATAGTCTCGTGCTAGAGCAGTAGCGACGATTTTTGTCGTTTGTATTATGGGATTGGCTTAGAATTTGATTTCGCTAGCCAAGGACAATCCCAGATTTCAACTGAAGGTGCTCGCGGAGCCCGGCCCGTTTGGTTCATTTTAGGTTTGGAGTGATGATCTGCACTGATTGGGCTCTCCGAATATCGTTTTCAGTTTCAGTTTCAGTTTCAGTTTCAGTTTCAGTTTCAGTTGAACGGAGCAAGCTGAGGTGGTTGAAAGGCATATGGATAGAGTGAGAGCTTTTTTGGTGGGGCTGCCTCGGCGGCAAAAACGGTTGATCCAGGTCTTTACGGACGTGCTGCTTGTCTGGGCCGCGTTGTGGCTGGCTTTTATTGTTCGCCTGGGTGTGGATGATATGTATAACCCTTTCAGGGTTCATTTCTGGCTTTTTATCAGCGCACCCGTCATCGCCATCCCTCTGTTTATCAGGTTCGGAATGTACCGGGCCGTTATGCGCTATTTCGGAAACGACGCCCTCGTTGCGATTATCAAGGCGGTCAGTCTTTCTTCCCTGATTCTCGCACTCGTAGTGTATTGGTACAGCAACCACGAAGCGGTTGTACCTCGCTCCATCATCTTCAATTATTGGTGGCTGAGCCTGGTTATTATCGGCGGCTTGCGCCTTTGCATGCGCCAGTATTTCGTGGGGGACTGGTTCTCCGCTGCCCAGCATGTCCCGTTCACCAGTCGTGATGACGGTTTGACTAAAGTCGCAATTTACGGCGCTGGGGTTGCAGGCAATCAGCTAGTAGCCGCGCTGCGCATGGGCCGGGTCATGCGTCCGGTCGCGTTTATCGATGACGATTCCAGCATTGCCGACCGCTCTATTTCCGGGCTGCAGGTTTACAAACCCAAGCATATCCAGCAGATGATCGACGTGACCGGTGCGCAGGAAATTCTGCTGGCGCTGCCATCTTCGACGCGAGCCAGGCGCCGGGAAATTCTCAATTTGCTGGAAGGTTACCCGCTGCATGTGCGCAGCGTGCCTAACTTCACCGATCTGGCCAGCGGCCGGGTGAAGGTTGAGGACATTCAGGAAGTGGACATCGCAGACCTGCTGGGACGCGATGCCGTGCCGGCGCAACCGGATCTGCTTGTACGTTGCATCAAAGGCAAGACGGTCATGGTCACCGGGGCCGGCGGTTCGATTGGTTCAGAGCTTTGCCGTCAGATCTTCTCGTTAAGACCGACCACGCTTCTACTGTTCGAACACAGCGAGTTCAACCTTTACAGCATTCTCTCGGAACTGGAACAGCGTGGCATTCGTGAGTCGGTATCGATCAAGTTGCTGCCGATTCTTGGTTCCATCCGTCATCAGCACAAACTTCTCGATGTCATGAAGACCTGGCACGTGGACACCGTCTATCACGCTGCCGCTTACAAGCATGTGCCGATGGTGGAACACAACATCGCCGAAGGCGTGCTGAACAATGTGATCGGGACACTCAATACAGCCCAGGCGGCATTGCAGTCGGGTGTTTCCAACTTCGTGCTGATCTCCACCGACAAGGCTGTTCGCCCTACCAATGTGATGGGCAGTACCAAGCGTCTTGCCGAGTTGACCCTTCAAGCCCTGAGCCGCGAAATCGCCCCCGTCCTGTTCGGCGACAAGGCTAATGTGTCACGCGTTAACAAAACCCGTTTCACCATGGTTCGTTTCGGCAACGTGCTGGGCTCGTCGGGTTCAGTCATTCCGCTGTTCCACCGCCAGATCAAGACCGGTGGCCCGTTGACGGTCACCCACCCGAAGATCACTCGTTATTTCATGACCATTCCCGAAGCCGCCCAATTGGTGATCCAGGCCGGTTCGATGGGGCAGGGTGGCGATGTGTTTGTCCTGGACATGGGCGAGCCGGTGAAGATTGTCGAACTGGCAGAGAAAATGATTCACCTGTCGGGTTTGAGCATTCGGTCGGAAAAAAATCCACAAGGCGACATCTCTATCGAATTTACCGGCCTGCGTCCCGGCGAGAAACTCTATGAGGAGTTGTTGATAGGTGACAACGTCGCGGCCACCCAGCACCCGATGATCATGAGTGCCAATGAAGACCATCTGCCCTGGGACGTCCTCAAGGGACGTTTAACGGAGTTATTGGTGGCAGTTGATCAGGACGACTACGCTCGCGTGCGTCAGCTCCTGCGCGAAACCGTCAGCGGATATACGCCTGACGGGGATATCGTCGACTGGATCTACCAGCAACGCCGCCTCGACCCCTGATTGTTTCACATCCTGTAACCGACACACTTTTGACAGTTCCATCCAATCGCCTAAGTTTAGAGGGCAGCTTCGGAAAAGCTGCTTTCTCAAACGATGTTATGGAGCTTCATCTATGCGTACTGGCTATTTTTACTCTCTGGTTTTTGCCCTGCTCACCAGCGTTTCTGTTGCCACAATTGCTGCGCCTGCGGCGAAACCCGAAGTGGGCAATGCACCTTCGGTGCTGGAAGTTTCCCCTAAGGCACAGTCCGGCAAAGTCGATCTCAATCAAGCCGATGCACCAACGTTGCAGCGTGAGCTGTCCGGTATCGGTGAGGCCAAAGCCAAGGCGATTGTTGCTTATCGTGAGAATAATGGGTCATTTTCGTCTGTAGACGAACTGCTTGAAGTGAAAGGGATAGGCAAAGCGATTCTGGACAAGAACCGCGAAAAGCTTCAGGTGAACTAAGCTTGTAACTCAACGCTAGGGGCCGGTCATTGACCGTAATGCTGTTCACTTAAGCGGAGCAGCCTTACGGTCCACCGGAAACCGGGTTTTTGAAATCTTCACCGTCCTTGGCCTTGAAGGCCTTGGGCGGTGATCCAGAAACAACGTATGCGATCCATAAACCCCACCTACCGTATGGCCGCGGTATGAAGTCAGATATCCGAGTCGGATACATGCTCCACTTGAGTTCTTACCCCAAACAACCGGTCGGCTATCTGCCGACCTCGCTCCAACCCTTCAGCCGTCAACCAAATCGATTTGTTCTTGTTCACCGGATTACTGATGAAACCATGTTCATGTAATCGGTTCATGGTCTCGAAGTCGAACCCTTTCCAAGCATTGCCGTTATCAAAGCTGAAGGTTGCCAACAGGGCAAGCACGGCTTCTTCAATCAGTTTATCGTCGTATTCCATGATCGTTGCTCCGTTCGTACTCTTTAAGCTCACCGTAAACCCCGCCAGCCATCAAGATAAATAGCGCGTTTAACTACGCGATACCGGCGAGCAGTTCCAGGGCAGTAAAGCTTCGTAATCCTCAACCGAAGAAGCCGTCGGCAGGCGCTCAAGTGCGTGGCGCAGCCACGCATAGGGCTCTTGGCCGTTGGCTTTGGCTGTCTCGACCAGGCTGTAAAGTTGGGCACTGGCCGTCGCGCCTTTGGACGTGTCGCTGAACAACCAGTTCTTCCTTCCGATCACGAAGGGCCTGATGGCGCGTTCGGCAGGGTTGTTGTCGATCGGCAAGTAGCCTTCCTCGACATACCGCGCAAGTTTGTTCCAGTTGTTGGCCAGATAACTGATGGCTTTGCCCAGGGCGTTCTGAGCTGTGACCTGAGGCTGTGTCTTTTCCATCCAGTTTTTCAACTGAGCCAGCACCGGCAGGCTGTGCGCGTGACGACCGGTTTTACGCTCGCCGTCGTTGCCGGCCTGTAGATCGCGTTCGATGCCATAAAGCTTGTTGATCAGGTTCAGCGCGATGTCGGCACGTCCCGTCTTGCCTTTGGGCTGCACTTTTTGCGCTTCGACGAATTTGCGCCGTGCATGCGCCCAGCAACCTAGACGTTCAACCCCGTCCTGCGCGCCCAGCGCGTTGTAACCGGCGTAATCATCGGTCATCACATATCCGCGATAGCCATCAAGCAGGCGCGTCGGCACCTCCTGCGCCCGGCTGGTGGAGTAGTCGAAAAGGATCACTGGCTTGTCGGGCGGGCCACCGGTTTGCACCCACATCCAGGACTGGCTGCTGGGTTCCCGATCCTGCTCTTTCAACACCTGCACGCGGGTTTCATCGCAGTGGATGATTCGGCTTTCCAGCAACTGGTCGCGCATTAAATTCAGCAGTGGCTGCAAGTGTTCGCCGCACTGGATAACCCAGCGGGCCAGGGTCTGGCGCGGGATATCGATGCCATGGCGGCCCAGCACTTTTTCGAAACGGTGAAGCGGTAAACCGTCCACGTATTTGGTGGTCAGCAGCATCGCCAGCACGCTTGGGCTGGCCATACTTTTTTCAATCAACTGAGCGGGCTTGTCCGCAGTGACCGGTGCCGTTTCATAGGCACGGCAACCGTAAACCTTACGGACGTGTTTGATCACGCGGATTTGCATCGGCACGATTTCAAGCTGCTCGCTGACCTCCTCGCCGATGGCGTGTTTGCGGCAGCCGCAGGCACAAGTCAGTTCACGCTCGGGCAGTTCGTGGATGATTTCGATACGGGGGAGATCGGCCGGCAGCGGCTTGCGGTTGCCACGCCGCTGGGTCGGCGCAACAGCCTCTTCTTCTGCGGCTTCATCAATGGGTTCGACGACGCTTTCCGCCTCATTGAACAGGGCCAACTGCGGCGTTGCCGGATCAGCCGTTTGCTCGGACTTGCGTCCGAACAGGCGCTGACGTAACAGCGCATTTTCTTCTTCGAGGAAACCGACTCTGGACTGCATCTTCGCAAGCATCTGCTTGAGCAATTCAGGATCATCGGGGAGGTTTTCGGGCATGGAAATCATGCCCTGGATTATACCGAATCAGGCCACGTATCGAGGCGTCAAAACCTGATGAGGACGGTTGCGCCACAGATCAAAACCATCAAGTAGCCAGTTCAGTTCCTGGACAGTCAGGATGATCGCTTCATCGTTGGCATCGGGCGATGTTTTAAATCGTTCGGATTCGAGGCGCTTGAGCCAAAGGCAGAAGCCGTTGCGTTCCCAATACAAAATCTTCACGCGGTTGCGTGGCTTGTTGAGGAAGACGAAAAGCACAGGGTCGAATACAGCGACTTTGATATCCAGTTCGACCAGCGCGGCAAGGCCATCAATGGATTTTCGAAAGTCCACGGGTTTGGGGTAGAGATAGACTTTTTCGACTTTGGCATCGGGTCGCATCATGGCGGGCTGGCTCCTGAGGGAATCGGGAGCAAAGCATCCGGGATCAACTAAGCGCTTTGAATGTGGGGTTCATGGAGCGCTTACGAAACAACCCTCCAACCCCCGCCCTCAATTCTGCCAATCGTCTCCCTGTGGCTGAAATCGGGTTGGCTGCTGCCATCACGATCAATTGAACAGCAATGTACTGGCAGGCCGGTTTGAAACGGATATCCGACGGTGCTCGACCAAATGCTACTGCCGCCTGACTGGCTTCCCGGCGAATGACGTTGTAAGCCAACAAAAGCCCCCACACCTCCTGATAGACCAAGTCGACTTTTTTGCTGCGCAGAGTCATTGCGTTCTGTTGCATCGAGCTCTTGATGTCCCTGAAGCCCAGCTCGATCTCCCAGCGTTCCTGATAAAGCTTGGCGACGGCCTTGGTGTTATAGGTATCGGCTGGCAACGACGTCATGACGGTCTTTAGCTTGCCCTGAATTTCATAGCTGACTTCACGCGCCTCCCAGTGCGTTGGAAGTGTCGGGTTTCGCTTCCTGGCCTGCGGCGAGACCTTCATGCGCAGCAGGCGATCATGCTCGCTGTAACGGGCTACTTCCTCACAGACCAGTCCCTTTTTTGCCGGGATCAACCAATGACGGTGGGTGCCGGCTCTGTTCAGGCTCGACAGCAGTTCGGCCCCCCAGAACCCTTTGTCGAACAGCGTCACGGAGTGGTCGGGGATCTGCTGTAGGAACTCATCGGCCAAGCGCATTTCACTGCGTCGGTAAGGGCTCAATTGAGCATCCAGGATCACGTGCGAGCGCACATTCATCAGCGCGACCAGACGCAGCATGGGGAACGGAGTCTGGCGGTCGCTCGGGGTGTTTCCCGACCCGAAGTGTTCTCGAAGCTCGGACGTATCCGGGGTACGTAAGAGTGCTCCATCCACTGCGAACACCTGCAGGTCGTGCCAGGCATCACCGTCATAGCGCTCCGCTCCCCATTGGGTCCCGGTCTTGCGGAATAACCACTCAACGGGGTCGGCACCGAGCCGTTTACGAGCTTCGGTTACACCGCTACGAGCCAATAAGTGGTCGGAGGCCAGGCCTTGGGCGCAAATGTTCAAGCGTCTGGCCACCTCGTGAACCGGCTCGTCACGAAACAGCGCCATGCCGAGCACCAGCCAAAGCACTTGATCAGCGGGCAGGCGCCGTCGGCGAATGGTGGCCTGACTGGATAGATCCAGCGCAGACGCTACCCACTCTATGGGGATGTTTTGGGTGAAGGTGCTCAGGTCGCAGAAGTTGAAAAGGTCGCCGAGGTCGAGCAGGTCCTGTTGAACAGACATAAAAAATCCGATGCCAGAGGTCTGGCATCGGATTTTCGGGGAAGCCCGGCTGGGACTCAAATACTTAAGTGAACAGCATTACGGTCATTGACCGGCCTTTTTGCTTGTGCGCCATGCATGGCGCGTTGCGCGTAAGCGCAACCAGCTTGGCTGTGGTGGCCACGCTGGTGACTTGGAGGTGCAAGTCCTCTACACACCCGGAAAGGGGGGATGTGTTAGCCAGAGGCAAGGGTGTCGCGGGTGACTGCGAATCTGAAGGAAGCCCGAGGCAAAATGCTGGCCTGACGAACAGGAAGCGGATAGAGGCGGCGCAGCGGGGTAAGGGGGCATGTTTCCTCAAAGCCCAATACTTGCACGGGACGCTGCGACGTAGATCCGACAGGCATAAGCAGGAAGGTCGCGCGAATTACCCTGGGAGATCTGCACGCTGCCATTGTGCTACCGAGCGTCGAGAGGCGACGGGATGAGCGTGCAGCAGTCAGCCGAAGCCGTAGTAAGTGACGAATAACCCCGTCACCAAGGGCCGAAGAGGTTATGTCGCCAGTAGGCGTCAGAGTCTCGTTGAATACCGAAATGCAGAAATTTCTCCCAGAGAAGACTGTTACTCCGAGTCCCGGACAGAGTCCGAGGACGACGGCTGACAGCGCACAGGTATCATCGGCGTCTGTGACGTGGACGAACGCGGAGCCGGACACGCTGATGGAGCGGGTGCTTGCACCGACCAACCTCAAGCGTGCGTATCACCGCGTGGTCAGCAACAAGGGTGCGCCGGGTGCCGATGGCATGACGGTCGACAAATTGGCAGGCTACGTTAAACAGTATTGGCCGATCCTCAAGACTCGGCTGCTGGCTGGCGAGTATCAACCGCAAGGTGTGCGCGCCGTCAACATCCCCAAACCCAAAGGCGGTACAAGGCAGCTGGGCATCCCCAGCGTCGTGGATCGCCTGATCCAGCAGGCCCTGCTACAACAGCTCACGCCGATCTTCGATCCTCTGTTTTCGGATAGGGGTGGTGAGACGCCTTTCATCGGCTGATAAAAAATTATGGCTATCATATGCCTCTAATATTATGCCTATAATTCATTCGCGTGCCGCTGAAGCGTGCCGCTGTTCAGACGCTCACTTTCTCAAATATTTACCTGGAGCACAGTCATGACTTCCACCCAGTCCCAAGGTACGGCCCTTGTCACCGGCGCCTCTTCCGGTATCGGTGCGATTTACGCCGAGCGGTTGGCGGCGCGTGGTTTTGATTTGTTATTGGTCGCCCGTGATCAAGAGCGACTGGAAGCGGCAGCAAGCAAGTTGCGCACCGAGCACGGCGTTCAGGTGGAAGTGCTCAAGGTAGACCTGACACAAAAGGATGATGTGCTGAAGATCGAACAACGACTTCGCAGCGATTCGAGTATTAGCCTGCTGCTGAACAACGCTGGCGTCGCGTCGGATGGTCTCCTCGCGAATGCCGACATGGATTATCTGGAAAAGCTGATCCAACTGAATGTCACTACAGTCACACGCCTGGCATCGGCGGCAGCCGCGGGTTTTGCCAAGGCGGGACGGGGTTCAATTATCAATATCGCGTCGGTGGTGGCCTTGTTTCCCGAGCGCTTCAATGCGACCTACAGCGCCAGTAAAGCGTATGTGTTAAGCCTGACCCAATCCTTGAATGCCGAACTGGATGGCACCGGGGTCAAGGTCCAGGCCGTGTTGCCGGGTGTCACGCGCACCGAAATCTGGGAACGCTCCGGCATCGACGCCAGCCAGATTCCGGCGGAGATGGTCATGGAAGCCGGTGAAATGGTTGATGCGGCGTTATCCGGCCTGGACCAAGGTGAACTGATCACCATTCCATCGTTGCCGAACGCCTCGGACTGGGACGACTTTGTAAAGGCCCGCCTGGTCATGGCGCCGAATCTTTCCAAAAGTACCGCCGCCGCGCGTTACAAATGAAACACCTTCAATCGTATTGAGGTAATTACGGCATGAGTGATCGTCGAGTAGTTGTCACCGGCATGGGCCTGGTGTCTCCATTGGGTAGCGGTGTAGAGGCTGTCTGGGAGCGTCTGTTGGCCGGACGTTCCGGGCTGCGGAATTTGCCGGACGAGGTGGTCGCCGATTTGCCGGCAAAGGTGGGCGGTGTGGTGCCAACTGCCGAGGAGGATGCCGAGGCGGGTTTTGACCCGGATCGGGCGACCCCACCCAAAGAGCAGAAGAAGATGGACCGCTTCATTCTGTTTGCCATGGAGGCCGCACGGCAGGCGTTGGAGCAGGCGGGTTGGCAGGCGCTGGACGCGCAAGCCCAGGAACGTACCGCAACCATCATCGGTTCAGGGGTCGGCGGATTCGGCGCGATTGCCGACGCGGTGCGCACCACCGACAGTCGTGGTCCACGACGATTGTCGCCCTTCACCATTCCTTCGTTTCTGGTCAATCTCGCGGCGGGACATGTGTCGATCCAGCACGGATTCAAGGGCCCGCTGGGCGCCCCGGTGACGGCATGTGCGGCCGGGGTGCAAGCGATCGGTGATGCCGCTCGGTTGATTCGTTGTGGTGAAGCGGACATTGCCGTGTGTGGCGGCGCCGAGGCTTCGATTGATCGGGTCAGTCTGGCCGGGTTCGCGGCGGCGCGGGCCTTGTCCAGCGGTTACAACGACACCCCGGAGCGCGCTTCCCGGCCGTTCGACAGTGGGCGTGACGGCTTTGTGATGGGCGAAGGCGCGGGCCTCCTGGTGATTGAATCGCTGGAGCATGCCTTGGCTCGCGGGGCGCAGCCGATAGCCGAGTTGGTCGGCTACGGCACCAGTGCCGACGCCTTTCACCTGACAGCAGGCCCCGAAGATGGCAATGGTGCGCGCCGAGCGATGTCGTTGGCGTTGGCGCAGGCCGGGATTTCACCGTCTCAGGTGCAGCATCTCAATGCACACGCAACTTCGACGCCGGTTGGCGATCTCGGCGAGTTGGCCGCGATCAAATCGTTGTTCGGTTCTGACAATAAGGTGGCGGTGACATCGACCAAGTCGGCGACGGGGCATTTGCTCGGTGCAGCCGGCGGGATTGAGGCGATTTTCACGTTATTGGCGATTCGCGATCAGATCGTGCCGGCCACCCTGAATTTCGAGAATCCGGACCCGGCGGCTCAAGGCGTGGACATCGTCCATGGTAAGGCGCGGCCAATGGCGATCGAGTATGCGTTGTCCAACGGCTTCGGGTTTGGCGGAGTCAACGCCAGTGTGCTGTTCAAGCGCTGGCAGGGTTAATCCTGTGATCGCTTGAGGTAGGCGCGAGTCACGTCGAGGATCCGCTGAGCCAGTTCCGGATTCTCGACACTGCGCGATAGCAGAAGCGCCCCGACCAGCGTCGACATGATGACAATGCTGTGGTCGGCGGCGTCATCTCGGTCCAGGGTTCCCTGGATTTGATCGAGCCGGGCGTGGAGCACCACATCACTGGTCGGGCTCGGCTGCCCGCGCAAGCCAAGTTCCGACGACATGGTTGGCAACGGGCAACCTTCTTGAGGTGAGGTCTGGTGCCATTCAGATAAGTAAGCGTCGATGAATGCGTCCAGCGGGCGATCCTGGGCGAACAGCTCGGCACATTTGACGTCGACCTGATCGCCAGCGGCCTGGAGCGCCTTTTCCACCAGTTCGTCTTTCGATTTGAAGTGCGAATAAAAACCGCCGTGAGTCAACCCCAGCGCTTTCATGAGTGGTTGCAGGCCAGTCGCACCAATACCGTCACGACGAAACCGCGCCGAAGCTTCCTTGATGATGCGTTTGTGGGTCTGGGCTTTATGGTCCTGCGAGTAACGCATGTGAAATCTCCGCAACAATGCGCCATCTTAACCAATGAAAATTGAATGGTGACTGTACTTCTACTTCTAAAAAGCATGCAGATGCGTCCAACTCCGTCCTGAGTGCGACAAAAACATGGCATGAATAGTGATTACTCGGTAACTGGAGATTGTTGAACAATCAAGGGCGAAGAGCATGAGCAACGGACAGTCCCTGGCCGACCAGATCACATTGGAATTGCGCGCCGACATCATTGGCGGTCGTTTGCTACCCGGCATGGCATTGGTCGAAAACGATCTTGTGCTTGCCTACAGCGCGTCCCGCAACACGATCCGCGAAGCCTTGCATCGGTTGGGGCAGGAAGGGTTGACCGTGTATGTACGCAACAAAGGTGTGAGGGTGCGCAGGCTCGGTGTCAAGGATGTAGTGGACCTGTTCAAGGTCCGTCGCACTCTGGAGTTACAGGCCATCAACGTCAGTCAGCCGTTGGGCGATGACCAGTCCGACCAAATGCTCCTGGCCCTTGAAGCTACTGAATTGGCCAGGGAGCGCGAGGACTGGCGTGCGGTCGGCACCCACAGCCTGGCGTTTCATCAACACATTGTCGGGTTGTTGCGCAGTCCACTATTCGATGAGTTCTTCACCAACGTTGTCGCGCAATTGCGCCTGGTGTTTTTCGTCGCCCCCGATGAGTCGCGTTTTCAATCACCTTGGCTTGCGCGTGACCAGCAGATCCATCAATTGCTGGCCGAAGGCGACCAGCGTGCGGCGATGGAGGCCATGAGCCTTTATCTCGACGACTCCGAACACCTCCTGTTGCAAATGCTTGCCTCTTCATCCCATCACTGATCGAGGACTCGTGCCATGTACAAAGACTATCCGGCGGCCTATCAAGTCAGCAAAGGCTCGGCACTGCAGGTGGACAAGCCGTTCTACGAACGGATTCGTGACGCAAAGGAGGGGCGCACACTGATTGAGCAGTTCGAAGTACCCATCCGCACCGGCCGCGCCTGGAACGTGCCGGCAGGGCATGTGTTTCGGGTGACCACACCGGTGGGCCCGCAAGTGGGAGACTTCAATGTGTGGAATGCACACGACCCACGGGAGCGCTTGTGGGCGGCGCGAACCCGTCAATTGCAAGGTGCCCACGTCAGCACCCATGACCGGCTCTGGTCGAACCTGCCTTTTTTGCGCCCTTTGGTGACCATTACCGACGACAGCCTGGCCAGTTATGGCATCGACGAACATGGCGGGCGCTTGCACGATTTACTCGGCACCCGCTGCGATCCTTATGTGAACAAAATGCTCACTGGCGAGGACTTTCATCATCACTGCCACTCCAACCTGACCCGCGCCGTGTTGCCCCATGGCCTGACCGAGTTCGACGTGCACGACGTGCTGAATATTTTCCAGTGCACGGGCCTGAACCACGACGACCTGTACTTCATGAAAGCCTGTCCGGCGCAGAAGGGCGATTATCTGGAGTTTTTTGCCGAGATCGATTTGCTGTGTGCGCTCTCGACCTGCCCCGGCGGTGACCTGTCGTTGGCCATGTGGGGGCCGGATGCGCAGGATCCGCTGACCGTGTGCCGGCCACTGGGCGTGGAAATTTATCGGTTGGAGGATTCGTTGTTGCAAGGCTGGAGCCAGCCGGAGCGTGCGGCCTACAAGGGGCTGCATGGCTTGCACATCGCCAAGGCCGATTGGGAGCAGTAGGCACGTAAAACCCTGTCATTCACTGAGAATGACAGGGTTTTTGGTTTAACGGTCCTGCGCTTCCTTGGCATCCATTTCCGCATTGCGTTCAGCGACGCGTTTACGTTGTTCGTCGGTCAGTTCGACCTTGTTGGCGGTGTCGCGCAACATCATCAATCCGCCAACGATCGAGCCGATGGCAACGATCAGAATCAACCAGGCATACCAGGGCATAGGGCTCTCCTTGAGGGCAGGCCGATTGGCGGAGATCGTCAATCGATCGTGCATACCACTTTGAGCGATGAGGTTTCGCCGTGGTTCCATTCTATGCCTGATCTGGCCAGTGCACCTGCGCCGTTTATAGCCCGGTCAACATGGCGTCCGCCGGTGCATCCGCGCGCAACTGCGCGGTCATCAGGAAGTACACGAAACCCACCGCCATGAAGCCGAGGAAAATCAGCCCGATCAAGGTGTTGAACCAGGCCATCGCCACCAGGCAGACCACTGCCAGCAACAACGCGATCATCGGCACCAGCGGATAGCACGGCGCGCGGAAAGTGCGTTCCAGGTTCGGTTCGGTTTTACGCAACTTGAACAGGCTGAGCATGCTCATGATGTACATCACGATCGCGCCGAACACCGCCATGGTGATCATCGCCGCGGTCAGCGTCATGCCACCGAGGTTGATCAGGCCATCGCTGTAAATCGCGGCGATTCCGATCACGCCGCCCACGATAATGGCTCGATGCGGGGTCTGGAAACGCGACAGTTTGGCCAGGGAGGCCGGCAGATAACCGGCCCGGGCCAACGCGAAGAACTGCCGCGAGTAGCCGAGAATGATCCCGTGGAAACTGGCCACCAGGCCGAACAGGCCGATCCACACCAGCATGTGCAACCACCCGGAGCTTTCGCCGACTACGGTTTTCATGGCTTGCGGAAGTGGATCGTTGATGTTCGACAGGGTGCGCCAGTCACCCACGCCGCCAGCAAAAAACATCACGCCCATGGCCAGCAATACCAGGGTCAGAATGCCGCTGATGTAGGCTTTTGGAATCGTGCGTTTCGGGTCCTTGGCTTCTTCGGCCGCCATGGCCGCGCCTTCGATGGCGAGAAAGAACCAGATGGCGAAAGGGATTGCCGCGAACATCCCGGCTATTGCCGGGGCGCCAAACACGTCGGAACCGGCCCAGCCATTCAACGCGAAGTTACTGAAGCTGAACGCCGGGGCGACCACACCCATGAACACCAGCAGTTCTGCCACGGCCAATACGCAGACGACCAGCTCGAAGGTGGCCGCGAGTTTCACCCCGAGAATGTTCAGGCCCATGAACACTATGTACGCGCCGACCGCTGCGTGCTTAGGGTCCAGCGCCGGGAATTGCACGTTCAGATACGCACCAATCGCCAAGGCAATCGCTGGCGGCGCGAAGACGAATTCGATCAGCGTCGCCAGCCCGGCGATCAATCCGCCTTTTTCACCAAAGGCGCGACGACTGTAGGCAAACGGGCCGCCGGCATGGGGAATCGCCGTGGTCAGCTCGGTGAAACTGAAGATGAAGCAGGTGTACATGGTGGCGACCATAAAAGAAGTCACCAGAAAGCCCAATGTCCCCGCCACGCCCCAGCCGTAACTCCAGCCAAAGTACTCGCCGGAAATCACCAGCCCGACGGCAATACCCCACAAGTGCAACGTGCCCAACGTGGGTTTGAGTTGTGTGTTCATGCGCTTTCTCCCTGAACGGTTTGGAATGCTCGGGGGAGGGCGTGTGCAGCGGGCGTGCCAGTGTTGTGATGGCAGTCGTAAAGCGCAAAAAGGTGTCGTATGGGGGATGTTCGCCACCGTATGAGCGTTTTTTATGCGCCAGTTGAGGGCGTTGTCGTCTGATCTGCCGTCATCGCGGGCAAGCCCGGCTCCCACAGGATTTGAGCCAACCGCATCATCTGGTTCCACCGCTGAACCTGTGGGAGCCGGGCTTGCCCGCGATGAGGCCCGTCGAGACACCGAAAAAACGGCCTGTAACAAACCCATAAACCCACTCTTTACGCTTTCTTTATGCCCCGCACACACCCTCGATCTCGTTCCTTTACAGCCTTCCTTCCGACAATGACTCCACACGCGGCAATACGCCGTAACACGGAGAACTTCCATGAGCGTTCTGGACGGAGTGTCACTGCTACTGGCAGTGGGGCTGTTCATTTATCTGTTGGTTGCGCTGTTGCGCGCGGACCGGAACTAGGAGCGGCTATGCACAGTTATGACTATTGGCTGATCCTCGCGTTTTTCGCGGTGGTATTGGTCCCGGCGCCGTTTCTGGGGCGCTTCTACTACAAGGTAATGGAAGGTCAGCGCACGTGGCTGACACCGATTCTCGGGCCGGTGGAGCGCGGCTGTTATCGCGTGGCCGGCGTTGATCCGCAGGTTGAACAGAGCTGGCAGAAATACACGCTGGCCTTGCTCGCCTTCAATCTTGCGGGCTTCTTGCTGTTGTTCGCGATCCTGTTGTTCCAGGATCACCTGCCGCTGAACCCGCAAAACCTGCCGGGTCAGGAGTGGACATTGGCGTTCAACACCGCCATCAGCTTCATGACCAACACCAACTGGCAGGCCTACAGCGGTGAAGCGTCCCTGAGCTACTTGAGTCAGATGGCCGGCCTCACCGTGCAGAACTTCGTCAGCGCCGCCACCGGCCTGGCGGTATTGGTTGCGCTGTGTCGCGGTATTGGTCGCAAGTCGACCAAGACCCTGGGCAACTTCTGGGTCGACATGACCCGCGCCACCCTCTACGGCTTGTTGCCGCTGTGCCTGCTGCTGGCGCTGTACCTGGTCTGGCAGTGCGTGCCGCAAACCTTCGCTCAGTACGTGAATGCCGTGACGATGCAAGGTGTCGATCAGGTGATCCCGCTCGGTCCCGCCGCCAGCCAGATTGCGATCAAGCAACTGGGCACCAACGGTGGCGGCTTCTTCGGCGTCAACTCGGCGCACCCGTTCGAGAACCCGACGGCGTGGAGCAACTTGTTCGAAGTGGGCTCGATCATCCTGATCCCGGTCGCGCTGGTATTCACCTTCGGCCACTACGTCAAAGACCTGCGTCAGAGCCGCGCGATCATCGCCTGCATGCTGGCCCTGTTCCTGATTGGCGGCGCGACTTCGCTGTGGGCCGAGTACCAACCTAACCCTGCGCTGAACAACGTCGCCGTCGAACAGACCGCGCCGCTGGAAGGCAAGGAAGCGCGTTTCGGCACCACCGCCACAGTGCTGTGGTCAGTGACCACCACGGCGGCGTCCAACGGTTCGGTCAACGGCATGCATGACAGCCTTAATCCGCTGAGCGGCATGGTCGCGCTGGTCAACATGATGGTCGGCGAAGTGATCTTCGGCGGTGTCGGCGCTGGCCTCTACGGCATGTTGCTGAACGTGTTGATCGCGGTGTTCCTCGCCGGCCTGATGATCGGGCGCACGCCGGAATACCTCGGCAAGAAACTGCAAGCCAAAGAAGTGCAGTTGCTGGTGGTGACGTTGCTGGTGATGCCGGTCGGCGTGCTGGTGCTCGGCGCGATTGCGGCGAGCTTGCCCGGTCCTGTCGCCGCCGTCAGCAACCCCGGTCCGCACGGTTTCAGCCAATTGCTTTACGCCTACACCTCGGCCAGCGCCAACAACGGTTCTGCGTTCGGTGGCTTCGGCGCCAACACCCCGTTCCACAACCTGATGCTGGGGCTTGGCATGTTGATCGGTCGCTTCGGTTACATCCTCCCGGTACTGGCCCTGGCCGGCAGCCTGGCGATGAAGAAATCCGCACCGATCGGCCCGAACAGCTTCCCGACCCATGGCCCGCTGTTTGTGACGTTGTTGACCGTGACCATTTTGCTCGTGGGTGGTTTGACCTTCTTGCCGACGTTGGCGCTGGGTCCGATTGCCGAACACTTGAGCTTGGGCTTCTGAGGAATCAATGATGAATATGCCCGCAACTAAAGCCGCTGCCGTCAAGGCGCCGGAACAACCGAAAACCGCAATCTCGGCCCTCTGGCGACCGGCGCTGGTGCAAGCCTTCGTCAAGCTCGACCCACGCCAATTGCAGCGTGCGCCGGTGATGCTGGTGGTCGAACTGACGGCCATCCTGACCACTGTGCTGTGCTTCATTCCCGACAGCAGCGTGCCGACCTTTGTCGCCGCGCAAATCGCCTTGTGGCTGTGGTTCACCGTGCTGTTCGCCAACTTCGCCGAAGCCTTGGCCGAAGGTCGCGGCAAGGCCCGCGCCGACAGCCTCAAGGCCGGCAGCGAAGGCTTGAGCGCCCGTCGTAAAACCAGCAATGGCACATTCCAGGTCGTGCCGGCCACGAATCTGCGCAAGGGCGATGTGGTGCGCGTCGAAGCGGGGGAAATGATCCCCGGTGACGGCGAGGTCATTGAAGGCATCGCGGCAGTCAACGAAGCGGCGATTACCGGTGAATCCGCACCGGTGATTCGTGAGTCCGGGGGCGACCGCTCGGCCGTCACCGGCAACACTCGCCTGGTGTCCGACTGGCTGCTGGTGAAGATCACCGCCAACCCCGGCGAGTCGACGCTGGACCGTATGATCGCGTTGGTCGAAGGCGCCAAACGCCAGAAGACACCCAACGAAGTCGCGCTCGATATTTTGCTGATCGGCCTGACCCTGATCTTTCTGCTGGTGGTCGTCACCCTGCAACCGTTCGCCCACTTTGCCAATGGCAGCCTGCCGCTGGTGTTCCTCGTGGCGTTATTGGTCACGCTGATCCCGACCACCATTGGCGGTTTGCTGTCCGCCATCGGCATCGCCGGGATGGACCGTCTGGTGCGCTTGAACGTGATCGCCAAGTCCGGTCGGGCCGTGGAAGCGGCGGGGGACGTGCACGTCCTGTTGCTGGACAAGACCGGCACCATCACCTTCGGCAACCGTCGTTGCACGGCGGTGCATCCGGCACCGGGTGTCAACGCCAGGGAACTGGCCGAGGGCGCGTTGTTCGCTTCGCTGGCCGATGACACGGCGGAAGGTAAATCCATCGTCGAGTACCTGCGCGGCACTCAGCCTCAACCTGAACCCGCCACCGAATTGCTGACGGCCGTACCGTTCAGCGCTGAAACCCGCTTGTCCGGTGTCGACTATCAGGGCCGTGTGTATCGCAAGGGCGCGGTGGATTCGCTGCTGGCGTTTCTCGACCTGAAGCGCGCCGACCTGGCCGCGCCGCTGTCCCGGGAAATCGACAAAATCGCGCAGAGCGGCGGCACCCCGTTGCTGGTCTGTGCCGACGGTAAATTGCTCGGCGTGATTCACCTCAAGGACGTGGTTAAACCCGGCATCCGTGAGCGTTTCGCCGAGCTGCGCAAACTGGGGATTCGCACGGTCATGGTGACCGGCGACAACCCGCTGACCGCCGCCGCGATTGCCGCCGAAGCGGGCGTCGATGACGTGTTGGCCGAAGCCACACCGGAGAAAAAACTCGCGCGCATTCGTCACGAGCAAAACGACGGTCGCCTGGTCGCCATGTGCGGCGACGGTGCCAACGACGCCCCTGCCCTGGCCCAGGCGGACGTTGGTATGGCGATGAACGACGGCACACAAGCGGCGCGCGAAGCGGCGAATATGGTCGACCTCGACAGCGACCCGACCAAGCTGCTGGACGTGGTGCAGATCGGCAAGGAATTGCTGGTGACGCGCGGTGCGCTGACGACGTTTTCCATTGCCAACGACGTGGCCAAATACTTCGCGATTTTGCCGGCGCTGTTTGCCTCGATCTATCCGCAACTGGGTGTGCTGAACGTCATGCACCTGACCAGTCCGCAGAGCGCGATTCTGTCGGCCATCGTATTCAACGCCCTGATCATCGTGGTGCTGATTCCTCTGGCATTGCGCGGCGTACGCGTGCAGGCGGCCAGTGCGGCGGCGTTGCTGCGACGCAATCTGCTGATTTATGGGCTGGGCGGGATCGTGGTGCCGTTCGTGGGCATCAAGGCGATCGACATGCTGCTGACGGCGTTGCATCTGGTTTGACCGTGGCGAGCGCTTCGCGCTCGATCGCGGGCAAGCCTTGCACCTGCGACGCCAACCCGTAGGAGCAAAGCTTGCTCGCGATGAATGCACCACGGCGCAGCTGAATAAACGCTGACTTGTTCACTGATTACGAGGATTTTGAAATGACCACAATGATACGTCCGGCCTTGAGCCTGCTGGTGCTGATGACCCTGATTACCGGCGTTGCCTACCCATTGGTTGTCACCGGCGTCGCGCAGGTCGCGTTCCCTGATCAAGCCAATGGCAGTCTGGTGCGCGATGCCGACGGCAAGGTCCGGGGTTCGTCGCTGATTGCCCAGGACTTTGTCGGTGACGCCTGGTTCCACCCGCGTCCATCGGCCGGTGCCTTTGCCACGGTGTCGAGCGGCGCCAGCAACCTGTCGCCGAGCAATCCGGCGCTGGCCACTCGGGTGATCGACGAGGCCAACAAGCTTCTGGTGCCAGGGCAGGGACCCGTACCGTTGGCCTTGCTGACCACCTCGGGCAGCGGCCTCGATCCGCACTTGCCACCGGCCGCGATTGCCTATCAACTGGCGCGAGTTGCCGCAGCGCGTAATCTGCCGGTGTCTACGCTGCAACAATTGTTGGACGCGCACATTGAACAGCCGTTGGTGGGGCCGCCGGTGGTGAATGTGTTGGCGCTGAATATTGCGCTGGAAAAGTTGTAAATCGGTGGCGCTGTCAATCGCGGGCAAGCCCGCTCCCACATTGGAATGTATACCCTTTGTGGGAGCGGGCTTGCCCGCGATGACGGTAGAAAGGTCACCCCATCAACACCTGAATAAAGAGAGCAAGCATGAGTGACTCCGGCCGCGCCGACGCGCTGTTAGCAGACCTGCCCCGCGATGGTCGAGGCCGGCTCAAGGTCTTCCTCGGCGCCGCGCCCGGGGTCGGCAAAACCTACGCCATGTTGCAAGCGGCGCACACTCAATTGCGCCAGGGTGTGAAGGTCATCGCCGGTGTGGTCGAAACCCATGGCCGCGCCGAAACCGAAGCGCTGCTCGGCGGTTTGCCGCAGCAGCCGTTGGTGCGTTCGGAATACCGTGGCGTAATGCTTGAAGAAATGGACCTCGACGGTTTGCTCGCAGCCAAACCGAAACTGGTGCTGGTCGATGAGCTGGCCCACAGCAACGCCCCCGGCAGCCGCCATACCAAACGCTGGCAAGACATCCAGGAATTGCTCGCCGCCGGCATCGATGTCTTCACCACGGTCAACGTCCAGCACCTCGAAAGCCTGAATGACCAGGTCCGTGGTATCACCGGCGTACAGGTTCGTGAAACCCTGCCGGACTGGGTGCTGCAAGAGGCCTACGAACTGCTGCTGATCGACCTGCCTCCGCGCGAGCTGCTTGAGCGCTTGCGTGACGGCAAAGTCTACGTGCCGGAGCAGGCGCGAGCGGCCATCGATGCGTTTTTCACCCAGACCAACCTGACCGCCCTGCGCGAAATGGCGATGCAAACCGCCGCCGCCCAGGTCGACAACGACCTGGCCCAGGGTTATCGCCAACTCGGTCAGGCGGCGCCAGCGGTGCGTGGGCGATTGCTGGTCGGCGTCGATGGCGATGCACAAGCCGAGCGCCTGGTGCGCCACGCCAGCCGCGTTGCCCAGCGCCGGCATTTACCGTGGAGCCTGGTGCATGTCGACAACGGCAGCGTGCGCGACGAGCAATCGCGCCTGCGTCTGCAAAGCGCCCAGCAATTGGCCGAACGCCTCGGGGGCGAGGTGGTGTTGCTGCGGGCAGGCGAGGTCTCGAAAACGCTGATCCAGCACGCCGCTGAACGCCGCGCCAGCCTAGTGTTGGTTGGCCAGTCCCGGCAGCGTTTACGTCGACGGTTGTTCGGCGGTGGCTTGGCGTCACGCCTGCTGCGCGATGCGCGCGGGCTGGAAATCAACGTCCTCGACAGTAATCACACACCGCATCAGCCGCGCCAGCGGTCGGCGCAGACGCTGGTGTGGTTCGACTACGCACTGGCGGTGGTGGCAACGGTGTTGGCCAGTGCGCTGGCCTGGGGCGTGGCGAGTCTTTTGCCGCTGCCCAATATCTCGCTGGTGTTTCTCGCCGCCGTATTGCTGGTGGCGGTGCGCAGCAGCCTCGGCCCGGCGCTGGCCTGTGCGGCGCTGTCGTTTTTGACCTATGACTTCCTGTTCATCCCACCGAATTTTTCCTTCGCCATCCAGCGCGAAGAAGACGTGCTGACCTTGCTGTTCTTCCTGCTGATGGCGGCGCTCACCGGCAACCTCGCGGCCCGGCAACGGCGGCAATTGCAGGCGCTGCGTGACACTCAGGAAGAGACCACCGAACTGCTCGACCTGTCGCGCAAACTGACCGCCGCCACTGACCGTCAAGCCGTGGTCAGCGCCGCCGCACAACACCTCAATGGCTGGAGTGACCTGCAATTGTGCCTGCTCAATCAAGACGGGCAGGGTGGCTGGAAAGTTGAAACCGGCGGCCCGCTGGAGTTTTCCGAAGCCGAGCGCGCGGCCGCCGATTGGGCCTGGCAGCACGATCAACCCGCCGGTGCAGGCACCGGAACATTGCCAATGGGGCGTTGGTGGTGGTGGCCGTTGTCGGTGGAAGACGGGCCGTTGGCGTTGCTCGGCGTGTGCGCCAAAGAAGGCCAGACTTTAAGTGGCCAACGTCGGCGTTTGTTGACCGCGTTGAGCCAGCCGCTGGCGCAGGCGCTGGCCCGTGCGCAACTGGCCGAGGACCTCGAAGCGGCGCGACTGCATGGCGAAACCGAGCAACTGCGCAGTGCACTGTTGGCCTCGGTGTCCCACGATTTGCGCACACCGCTGACGTCCATGCGCGGTAGCATCGACAGCCTGTTGGCCCTCGGTGAAGCCATTCCACTGGAGGATCGCCAGGAATTGCTCGAAGGCACCCGTGACGAAGCCGAGCGCCTGGATCGCTATATCCAGAACTTGCTGGACATGACCCGCCTCGGTCACGGCGCGCTGAAACTGGCGCGCGATTGGGTGTCACCGGCCGACATTGTCGGCAGTTCGCTCAATCGACTGCGCGCAGTGCTGACGCCATTGCAGGTCAGCACTGAAGTGCCGGCAGAGTTGCCATTGCTGTTCGTCCACGCGGCGTTGATCGAACAGGCACTGGTCAACGTATTGGAAAACGCTGCACGATTTTCACCGGCGCATGGGCGTTTGCAGTTGCGCGCCGGGGCCGCCGACAGTGAGCTGTTTTTCTCGGTGAGTGATGAAGGGCCGGGGATTCCGCAGGAAGAGCGGGCGAAGATTTTCGACATGTTCTACACCGCCGCGCGCGGTGATCGGGGCGGGCAGGGCACCGGGCTGGGGCTGGCGATTTGTCAGGGGATGGTGGGAGCGCATGGTGGGCGCATCAGCGTCGGCGATGGCATCGATGGGCGTGGGACCTGCATCACCCTTCACTTGCCGTTGCAGGAACAGCCTGCATTTGAGGGTGAGCGATGAAAGTGAAGCCTGATACCCTTTGGACATCTTCACGCCGCGATCAGAAACCATGAGCCAGACCGCGACCATTTTGGTCATCGACGATGAGCCGCAAATCCGTAAATTCCTGCGTATCAGCCTGGTCTCCCAAGGCTATAAAGTGCTGGAAGCCGGCACCGGCACCGAAGGCTTGGCGCAAGCCGCGCTGAACAAACCGGACTTGCTGGTACTCGACCTCGGTCTGCCCGACATGGACGGCCAGCAAGTGCTGCGCGAGTTTCGCGAATGGTCGACAGTGCCGGTGCTGGTGCTGTCGGTACGCGCCAGTGAAGGGCAGAAAGTCGAGGCACTGGATGGCGGTGCCAATGACTACGTGACCAAGCCGTTTGGTATTCAAGAGTTTCTGGCACGGGTGCGCGCCTTGTTGCGTCAGGCACCGGTCGGGGAGGCTCAGCAAGCGGCGTTGACGTTCGGTCCGTTGACCGTTGACCTGGCGTATCGACGGGTGCTGCTCGATGGCAGCGAAGTCGCGTTGACCCGCAAGGAGTACGCAGTGCTGGCGCAGCTGGCGCGACATCCGGGGCGGGTGATTACGCAGCAGCAGTTACTCAAGGATATCTGGGGGCCGACCCATACCGAGGACAGTCATTACCTGCGGATTGTGGTGGGGCATTTACGCCAGAAGCTGGCGGATGATCCAACACAACCGCGGTTTATCGTGACCGAGGCGGGGGTTGGGTATCGGTTGCTTGATACCTGATCGCTGATCGTTCCCACGCAGCGCGTGAGAACAATCCTCAGAATCTCAGGGCTCGCGCTCATTCTCATAGCGGTCCAGCGTATCCCGCGCAATCTCCCGTCCCAGCGCGATCAGCTCCGGCGCCTTGTAGAACTCGAAAAACCGGCAGACCCGCTTCGGCACGTTGATCAGAATATCCGGTGGGTAACCGGCGATCTTGTACTGCGCCAGCGACGTTTGCATCACCTCGAAACTCTGGTTGATCAGGTCAAGCAGCGAGGCGGGGCCGACGTTGTCGATGATGAATGAGCCGGTGGCCGATTTCGGCGCACCGTCGCGTTCAGGGGCCGCGGCCGGTTGCTGCGCTGCGGGCTCGGCAGATTCGACCCAAGGGTTGATCTCGGCCGCTTCTGCCATCAGAGCTTCCTTCTCCAGCAGCAGCAATTGTTCGGCCTGTTTGCGGCGGAAGGGCAATTTTGAACCCAGCGAATTGATCAGGCTGTCGAAGCGGGTCTTGAACGCCGCCGGGCGCTGAATGACCGGCAGTTGATAATGGCGCTGGTTGGTGGAGTTGAGATTGACCGCGATGATCAGGTCGCAATGACTCGACACCACCGGCACGATCGGTAAAGGGTTGAGAATGCCGCCATCGACGAGCATCCGGTTGCCCTGCATCACCGGGGTGAAGAGGCTGGGGATCGCTGCCGAGGCGCGCATGGCCTGGTGCAGGCAGCCTTCCTGGAACCAGATTTCCTGCTGGTTGGTCAGGTCCGTGGCCACGGCCGTGTAAGGAATGCGCAGGTCTTCGATATTGATCTCGCCGACGATCTTGCGGATCTGCCCGAAGACCTTCTCACCGCGAATCGCGCCAAGCCGAAAGCTGACGTCCACCAGGCGCAACACATCGAGGTAATCCAGGCTTTCGATCCAGTTGCGATACTCGTCAAGTTTGCCAGCGGCATAAATCCCGCCAACCACCGCGCCCATGGAACAACCGGCGATGCAGGCGATGTCGTAGCCACGCCGTTCGATCTCTTCAATGACACCGATATGGGCATAGCCTCGGGCTCCACCTGAGCCCAGTACCAGTGCGATACGCTTTTTCATGAATCGCCCTCGTCTGACAAGGTTCAACAATGCACCCATTGAAGGGCGGGCTTCAATCGCCAAGGTCGCTCGATGGGCCGGGCGCGTCGTTTTTTCGACACTCCGTGGCGGCACATGGCTATTCTTCGCACGCTATAGTTTTGTTTGCCTTGTGTGGCCAAGGCACTTTTCACGTGCCGGACCGTCATACCTGCACGACTGTTGACCTATCTTGAGGTGGTATTGATGAAAGCCTGGATTTGCGTACCTTTGATTGCCCTGGCGCTCGCCGGTTGTGCCGGTAAAACGGCTTACCGCGAAAGCTGTGGAAGCCAGATCGATGCGGCGTGGCATGAGCTAGACTTGGCCAAGGCCGAAGGTTTCGCCGGGACCGTCAGCTACTCCAAGGCTCTGTCGTTGCTGACCGGTGCCAAGACCCAGCAACAATTCGAAGCTTACGAAGGCTGTGCCAGCAAGGCCCAGAAAGCACGGTTCTATATTCGTGAGTCTCGTGCCGGCCGTTGAAGGCATGACGTAGGCAAGAGGGGAAGTTCGACTCAGGGAGCAAGCGATGTCTGATTTGGTTGATCGGTTGGTGGCTCATGTCCTGGGCCTTGAAGTCCGCTTGTTGGCCTGTCAGGCACGCTTGAGTGCTCGCACTGACCCTGAAGCGTTACACGACCTGCGCACCACGGTTCGCCATTTGCGCAGCCTGTTGCGACCCTTGCGTGGGCTGCCCGGCGTCGAGCAGGTAGAGGCAGCGGCGGCGCGGGTCGGCGAACTGACCACGCCGTTGCGCGATCGTGAAGTACTGGCGGCCTATTTGCTTGAACACGGTCAGTCCGAAGCCGCACATTGGCGGTTGGCGCAAATGGTCGAGGCTTATCCGGCGGTGGCGGTCAGCCCCGAGCTGGCGCAGCTGCTGATGATCTTCGACGCCTTTCCGCGTTTTTTACGCGCGTCCCAGCGTCAGGGTTTGCTCAAGGGTTTGCGTAAGCGCATCGAAAAACGCTTGGGCAAACAGTGGAAGAAACTGGACGTGGCGTTGCACGATCCGGCCCATGACCGACACCGTTTGCGCCTGTTGATCAAGCGCGTGCGCTATGGCATCGAAGCCTATCCCGAGCTCGACCGTTTGCCGAAGTCCGCGTTGTCCCGATTGAAGTCGGCGCAGAGTGCCTTGGGCGATTGGCACGACAGCTGGCAATGGCTGGCCAGGGCGCAAGAGGAAGCTGATTTGCAGCCGTGTGTCGCCGTCTGGAAAACCACCTTGGCCGAGGCCGAAAGCCGCGCCGATCGCGTTCTCGACAAACTAAGCGCCCGCTGTTTCAAATCCTGAAAGCACAACCGATCAAAAATGTGGGAGCGGGCTTGCCCGCGATGGCGGCAGCACAGACACCTTAATAGTGACTGTCAGACCGCTATCGCGGGCAAGCCCGCTCCCACATTTGTTTTGTGTCGGGTGTGCAATCCGTGTTCGCACCAGTCACGGCCCTTCTGTCAGTGCTTTTGGCCGGAATAAGTGCTGTATCCACGTCGCTGGCTGGTTAAGATCCCTCTCTACTTTTTTCCGTCTCTGAGGTTTTCATGCGCTTTTGCGATCTGCTCGACGCCGTCCGCCGGCAACCGCTGGAGCTGTCTATTCCGGCCGGATGGGCGCAGGGGCGTGCCAGTTTCGGTGGCCTGGTGGCGGCGTTGCAATACGAAGCCATGCGCGCAAAAGTCCCGGCAGACCGGCCGGTGCGTTCGCTGGCGATCACCTTTGTCGGCCCCGTTGAGCCTGAAGTGCCTGTCAGCTTTGAAGTCGATGTATTGCGCGAAGGTAAGGCTGTCAGCCAGGTGCTCGGCCGGGCGATGCAGAAGGGGCAAGTGGTGACGTTGATTCAGGGCAGCTTTGGTGCCTCGCGGCCCTCCGAAGTGGCGATCGCGGCAAAACCGGCACCCGACATGAAGCACTGGGACGAATGCCAGGAGTTGCCCTTCATTCCCGGCGTGATTCCAGAGTTCATGCAGCATCTGGCGATGCGCTGGGCGGTAGGTGGCATGCCGTTCACCGGCAACGACTCTCGCGAAATGGGCGGCTGGGTGCGTTTGCGTGGGGACGTGAAGGAGGAGGCTGTCACTGAGTCACATATTCTCGCGCTGGTGGACGCCTGGCCGCCGTCCTTGTTGCCTCATTTGAAAAAGCCGGCAATGGGCAGCACGCTGACCTGGACCATCGAATTCGTCCAGCCATTGCTGCCATTGAGCACGCTGGACTGGTGTAAATACCGGGTGGAAACCGAGCACGGCGCAGACGGCTACGGCCATGCGGCTGCAAAACTCTGGAGCGCGGACGGTCAGTTGATCGCCATGAGCCGGCAGACGGTCACGATTTTCGCCTGATCAGTGCCGACCGTGGCGCTCACGCCAGGCGCGCCACCAGCCGCCGCTCAGAAAAAACCGTGGGAACGTCAGGAACTGCTCGACCAGCAAGCGTGACACCGCGTCTTTGCGATCACTGAACGGCTCGGAGGCTTGCGCCTCCAGACGGTGACCGTGACGTTGCAGGGCCAGGGCCGCGAACAGGCCGACCACACCGATGGCGATGTTTGCCAGGCTCAGGTTGAACACACCGGAAACAATCAATAGAAACGCCACAATGAACAGCGGCACGGCAATCAGGTGCAGCACCAGGTTGGTCGGGTGCTGATGATTGTTGGGGTACGCTCGCCATTGCCAGGCGGGTAGGTTGGGGTGACGTTTGCCCATGTTGGAACTCCTCAATCCGTGTTGACCATATGATTGAAGAATAGGCGGGGGGAGGACGGTCGGCGAATCGAGGTTGGCTATAGGGTTAATAGGTGGGCATGGCCAGGTTTGATGTGCCCCGGCTGACGCTATCGTCGGATCGCCGCCCGGACCAAGCCCGCTCCCACAGTGTATGTGTGTTGTCACCTAACGAGTGGTCACTGAAATCACATGTGGGAGCGGGCGTGCCCGCGATGGGGCCCTTACAATTTGAGCTGTCCGATCGCCTTACTCAATTCCCCGGCCAACGCCGCGAGTTCATGACTGGTGGTGGCTGAGGTTATGGTCTGCTGCACGGTGTTCTCCGTCACATCCCGAATACTCACCACCGCCCGGTTCATCTCTTCCGCCACATGGCTCTGCTGTTCAGCTGCCACCGCAATCTGCGTGTTGCTTTCACGCATCTGCGCCACGGCGCCGGTGATCTCCGCCAGCGCGGCGCCGGCCTCTTGAGCCTGCTGCACGCAGTCGTCGGCCTTGAAGGAGCTTTCCTGCATGAAGTCCACCGCGTCCCGGGTCCCGGCCTGCAAGGCGGACACCATCAAGGTGATCTCGTCGGTGGAGGTCTGGACGCTTTTGGCCAGGTTGCGCACCTCATCGGCGACGACGGCAAAGCCCCGGCCCATTTCACCGGCCCGTGCCGCCTCGATGGCCGCATTTAGGGCCAGCAGGTTTGTTTGCTCGGCGATGCTGTGAATCACGCTGACCACACCGTTGATTTTCTGGCTGTCCTCGGCCAGACGTTGAATCATCTCGGCCGTCTGCTGCACGCCGCTGGACAGCCCGGCAATCGACTTCTGTACCCTGATGACCACTTCCTGCCCGCTGCCGGCCAAGGTGTCGGCGGTTTGCGAGAGGTCGCGGGTCGCGCCGGCATGTTGGGCGATGTGGTGGACCGTCGCGGTCATTTCGTTGATCGCCGTGGCGGCCTGATCGGTTTCGCTTTGCTGGCCGAGCATGCCGTGGCGCACGTCGTTCATGCTTGAGGCCAGGCGTGCGGCGCCGATATCCAATTGCCGAGCCGTGCTGGCGACGGTGGTTACCACCCGTTGGTAACCGGCCTGCATCGCGTTGAAGGCATGCGCCATCTGCCCGACTTCGTCCTTGCTAGCCAGTGGCACACGGGCTGACAGGTCGCCGGTTTTCTCGACGTGAAGCATCACATCTTTCAGAGTGTTGAGCTGACTCAGCAGGAAGCGGATGAGCAGTTGCGATGCACCCAGCATTGCCAGCATCAGGATAAAAACGGCGACTGCGTAGTGGGTGAATCGCTCGCTGAATACCTGGTTCAGGCTCGGGCCAAAAGCGAGCAGCGCCACCTGCTGGCCATCGGGACGAGCGAACACTTCGGCGCCCATCAACGGGTTATCACCGAACAGCGGCATTGAGTTGATCTCGACCCAGCCATGGCTATCCGTCAGTTCCAGCAGCGGCTGACCGTTCAGCAGCGGCGCCTGCCCGTGCCCGAAGGTCAACAGGTTGTCGGCCTTGGGCAGCGGTTGCCCGGATGGCCAGGCGCTGAGCAATCGCACTTGCGCCTGAGCGCTCGCCTGAGCGGCATGACTGCGCGCCTGTTGTTCGAGCTGCACGGCGTACAGCACCAGCAGCAGGGTCGTGAAGAAGGCAACCGCGTTGACCGCCCAAAATTTGTATTTCAGCGAGATGTTGCTAAGCCAGGCACCCATGGAGGTCTTCTCTGATAGCGGAAACAGCATTGGCAAGGTGCCAGCATTGTGTCGCTATCGTGGGGTTCTGCATTTGATATGGATCAACAACCCTCACCGTCCCCTGTAGGAGTGGTGGTTACTGGGCGATGGTGGGCAGACCGAAGAATGCTCGTGCACAGGCGGTGCTGTGGGCGGCGAGATCTTCTTCGCTTTCCCCGCGATGCAACGCCACTTCCCGTAAAACTTCAGTCAAATACGCCGGTTCATTACGTCCATTTTTTGGCTTGGGCCGCAGGCTGCGTGGCAGCAGATACGGAGCATCGCTCTCCAGCATCAGGCGTCCGCGCTTGATCTCCTTCACCAACGGATGCAGGTGCGTGCCGCGGCGTTCATCGCAGATCCAGCCGGTGATACCGATGTGCAAATCCAGATCGAGGTAGCTGAACAAGGCTTTCTTTTCGCCGGTGAAGCAATGCACCACGGCGGCCGGCAATTGGTCACGGTAATCACGCAGGATTTCCAGCAGTCGCTGACTGGCGTCGCGCTCATGCAGGAACACCGGCAACTGCAACTCGACTGCCATCGCCAGGTGTTCTTCCAGGACTTTTTCCTGCTGTGGGCGGGGCGAGAAATCACGATTGAAATCCAGCCCGCATTCACCCACGGCCACCACGTTCGGCTCCTTGAGCAAACTGCGCAGACGCTGCGCGCTGTCAGCATTCCAGTCAGTCGCCGCATGGGGGTGAATGCCAGCAGTGGCGAACAGCCGTTGAGCTGTTTCGTCCAGTTGTTGGCACAGCTCCAGGGCTTGTTCACTGCCCTCGACATTGGTGCCGGTCAGTACCAATTGGCAGACCCCCGCGGCATACGCGCGGTCGAGTACGGCCTGGTGTTTGTCGGCAAAACTGGGGTTGGTCAGGTTGACGCCGATATCGATGAGTTGCATGGTGCTACCTCGGACCAAAGGCCGGAAAGCATATCAGAGCTGTAGATTTATAAGAAAAGCCAAGAACTACAACGAGTTGAAGCTGTCTCTTGATGCCGCGAGACAGGTCAGGGTGGTCAAGGTGCCATCACTGTGCCAGTCTTTCGCACTTTGCCAGCGCTCATGGCGCCCTGTTTCTGTCGTTCGATTCCATGAAACTTGAGGAGTCGGCCCAGTATTCTTTCCGGAGAGTGGATGATACGTCCCTCGATATTGCTATTGCTGTGCTGTTCGTTGCTGCTGCCGATGCCGGCGGTTGCGCGTCTGGCCGGGCCGCTGCAAGCCGTGCCGGCGGCGCAGGTGCGCGACCTGGCAGAAATACGCAGCAGCCGCATATTGCGGGTGCTGGTCAACCAGAGCCGCAACAGCTCCGGCGAAGTCCAGGGCCAGGCCATCGGTGTCGAATACCACCGCTTGCGCGCCTTCGAGCAATACCTCAACGGTCATGCCCGTGACGGTCAGGAAGTCACCCTCAAGATCATCCCCAAAGCCAAGGATCAATTGCTCGGTGCCCTGCAGCGTGGAGAGGGGGATCTGGTCGCACCGGGGGAGTTGCTTGATTTACAGCCGGGCCACGCAGTCAGCAGCAGTGAGCCGATCGCCAGCAACATCCCGTTGGTGCTGGTGGGGATTAAAGGCGAGCGTCGCTACACCAAGGTCGAACAACTCTCCGGCAAAACCCTGGCGTTGCCCACGGGCAGTGCGGCCGGGGATGCGGTGAGCCAGATCAATTCCAAACTCGCACTGCACAAGCTGGCACCGATAACGATCGAGTGGGTCGATCCCAGTCTTGCCGTCGAAGATGTGCTGGAGATGGTTCAAGGCGGGATCTTTCACCTGACCATCGTCGAGCAACCGATTGCCGAGCGCTGGGGCAAGATCCTGCCCAAATTGCGCTTCGACAAACAGGTGCTGATCAGCGATCCGGGCGAAGAGTTCTGGTTTGTGCGCCGCGATGCGGCGATGCTGCGGGCGAGCATCGATCGGTTTTTGACGACGTACAAGAAGCCTTCAGACCAGGACGTGGCGTTTCTGCGGATCTATCGGCGTCTGTACCAAGTGCACTATCCACTGGCCAAGGCCGATCGCCAACGCCTGGAAAAACTGCGGCCGGTGCTGCAGAAACACGCCGATGCCCAAGGCATGGACTGGTTGAACCTGGCGGCGCTGGCGTTCAAGGAGTCAGCCTTGCAGCCCAATGCCCGCGGCAGTGGCGGTCCCACCGGCCTGATGCAAATCACCCCGTCCGCCGCCCAGCGGGTCGGGGTCAACAACATTCAGGAGCTCGACGCCAATGTCCAGGCCGGTGCCAAGTACCTGGCCATGATCCGTCGCAAGTTCTTCGCCAGCCCCAAACTCAACGAACGTGAGCGCATGGCGTTTGTACTGGCGGCCTACAACATTGGCCCGGAGCGGGTTCAGGGAATGCGCGCCGAAGCCCGGCGGCGTGGACTTAACCCTAATCAATGGTTTTTCCAGGTCGAGCGCATTGCCATGGAGCAGGTGGGAATGGGACCCGTCAGCTACGTTAATAGCGTCAACAAGTACTACTTGGCATTCGATCGTGAGAGGGAATCGCTGGAGCCGCAGGGGCAAAAAGTTGTTTCTCGTAAATGATCGACTAAGCTGATTGTTATGGCGCAATTATTGCGCTTTTAGCATTCGTTTTATCGATTAATATGGCGCCCGACGAACACACACTGACAATGGATGACACAGCATGAGCTCACTGATCAACAAGGTACTGTTTACCCGCGCCGGTTTCGGCCTGACCGCCATACGGATCGTTGTCGGGATCATTTTTGCGGCTCATGGCGCACAGAAGCTCTTCGGCATGTTTGGTGGCTACGGCATCGCCGGCACCGCGCAATACATGGAAAGCGTGGGCCTTGCACCGGGTCATCTGATGGCGATTCTGGCCGGGGGGACGGAGTTCTTTGGCGGTCTGGCCCTGATTATCGGTCTGCTGACACGTCCTGCGGCGCTGGGGCTGACCATCCTCTCGCTGGTTGCGATTTTCTCCGTGCATATCCACAACGGCTTGTTCATGGCCAACAACGGCTATGAATTCGCCCTGGCCCTGCTCGGTGGCAGTATCGCGGTATTGATCGAAGGTGCCGGCAAGCTGTCGCTGGACGGTGCCATCACCGACTGACCGCTCTGGCTCAACTAAAAGGCCCGCACTGCGCGGGCCTTTTTTGTTGCGCGTGATTCTTGACACTGCTGTGTCGGCTTCTCTAGGATGCTGCTCATGCGCCGATTTAAACAGCTACTTGCGGGGCGCCAGGTGACTCATTCAGTTGCCGATAGAAGCTTGAAACAGGCTTCGAAATACCGCTAAAGCGCTGGTTCGGTGTTGCCTCTCACCTGCCATGCAGACTTTTGAGGCAGAGACACGATTCGATGAACGCACTTAGCCCCGTTGTACGTCCCGCGCCGATCACGGCACATCTCACCCAGCGCAATCCAAAAATCCTGCTTGGCGGTCAACATCAGCCGACACTTCTGCGTTATCTCGATGGCTGGCCACGCCGTACCGGCGGCCCTGCGGCATTTCTGATCCAGTTTGTCGAAGACGGTGAATCGCTGGCTCGATTTGCCAACGACAGCTTTGATCTGGCAGTGATTCAATCGCCGAGTCTTGAAGACGCCCCTGAAGTGATCAGGCAACTGACCCGCGTTGCCCGGCAAGGTTTGATTACCCGACGCTAAGGTTCAAAGGTACTCAATCGCCACGATATACACGCATTGCTCACCGGTAGGTGTCTGGACGCGAACTTCGGCGTCCAGCGCCTTGCCGATCAGCGCGCGAGCGAGCGGTGAGTCGATGCTGATCAGCCCCAGTTTCAGGTCTAGCTCGTCCGGGCCGACGATGCGGTAGCGCGACTCTTTGCCGTCCTCGTCTTCGATGGTGACCCAGGCGCCAAAATAGACTTTGTTCGGGTCGCTGGGTTTCTCGCTAACCACTTTGAGCGCTTCCAGCCGTTTGGTGAGGAAGCGCACACGGCTGTCTATTTCGCGCAGCATTTTTTTGCCGTAGGTGTATTCCGCGTTCTCGGAGCGATCACCCTGAGCTGCGGCCTCGCTCACAGACTGCGTTACTTGCGGTCGCCGTACATGCCAAAGTTCGTGAAACTCGGCCCGCATCCGCGCCTCCCCTTCGGGGGTGATCAGCGCGGTGCCAGCGGTGCGGGGAGGGCGATAGCGGCTCATGACAACTTCTTGTGATGGAGAAGCCTTGAGTCTATCAACCCTCGCGCAACACTGTCAGTGGGCTGGCGTTCAAGGCTCGACGCGTACCGAACACACCGGCGCCGCCAATCAGCACTGCGCCGATCAATGGCAGCACCAACAACCACGGATGCGGATGCCACGGCAGGTCGAAGGCATAGCGGTAGAGCACCAGGCTCACCAGTTCCGACCCCAGTGCTGCCAATAGCCCGCTGACTGCGCCGAGTAATCCGAACTCGATCCGTCGGGCTTTCACCAGCAATTGCCGTTCGGCCCCCAGTGCTCGTAACAGGGCGCCTTGGCGAATGCGTTCATCGAGTGTTGCCTGCAAGCCGGAAAACAACACCGCCATCCCCGCTGCCAGTACAAACAGCAACACATATTCCACCGCCAGCGTGACTTGGGCGAGGATGCTGCGTAGCTGCTGCAGCAAGGCTTCGACTTGCAGAATGGTGACCGCCGGGAAGCTGCGCGACAGGTCGACAATCTGCTGATCATGCCCGGCCGCCAGATAGAAACTGGTCAGGTAAGTCGCCGGCAAATCCTTCAGAGTGCCGGGCTGGAAGATCATGAAAAAGTTTGGCTGGAAGTTGTCCCAGTTGATGTCTCGCAGGCTGGTGACTTTCGCTTCACGGTTGACCCCGCCCACGGTAAACACCATATGATCGCCGAGCTTGAGTTTTAGGCTTTCGGCGACTTTGCCTTCAACAGAAACGCCAGGTACTGCTTCGGGTGCCTGTTCGCTCCACCAGTTGCCCGCCTTCAGTTTGTTACCTGCCGGCAAGTCGGCCGCCCAGGTCAGGCTCAGGTCGCGCTGAATCGCTCGATCACCCGCCGAATCCTTGCTGACGATGTCTTGCACGGGCACGTCATTGATGCTGATCAGTCTCCCTGGCACCACGGGATAGAGCGGCGCGGACTGCGCCGACAGTTCGATCAGGCGATCAGTAAAGGCCTGTTTGTCCGCCGGCAGAATGTTCAGCGCAAAATAGTTCGGCGCATTTTTCGGCAGTTGATTTTGCCAGGTATCCAGCAGTTCGCCCCGCAGCAACGCGATCAGCGCCATGGACAGTAGAATCAGGCCGAAAGCCAAGGCTTGTCCCGCGGCCGCCAATGGATGACGCAGCAGTTGGCCGAGCCCTAGGCGCCAGGGTAGCGAAGCACGGGCCAGCAGCCGCCGTAGGCTTTTCAGCAGCAGCAGGAGCAAGCCGCCGAGCACCAGCGCGGCGATCACGCCACCGCCGAGCAGAGCGAAGGTCAGCACCAGGTCGAGGCTCAGGCGCCACATGATCAGGCCTAGGGCACCCAACGCAGCGCCATAAACCATCCAGGTGCTGGAGGGGATCGGCAGCATGTCCCGACGCAGCACCCGCAGCGGTGGCACGCGACCGAGTGCGGCGAGCGGCGGCAAGGCGAAACCGGCCAGCGCCACCAGCCCTGTACCGATCCCGGCGATGGCCGGCAGCAGACCTCCCGGTGGCACATCGGTTGGTAACAAGTCATGCAGCAGTGCAAACAGCCCAAGCTGTGCCAGCCAGCCCAGGAGAGCGCCACTAAGGCTGGCGAGCAGTCCCAGTACCGCCAACTGCAAACTGAACAGCATCATGGTTTCCCGGCGCGACAGGCCCAGGCAGCGCAGCAAGGCACTGGCATCGAATCGGCGGGTAGCGAAGCGTGTTGCCGACAGCGCGACTGCCACGCCGGACAAAAGAACGGCCACCAGGCTCGCCATGTTGAGGTAGCGCTCGGCCTTGCCCAATGCGCCGCCAATTTGTCGGTTGCCGTCGCGGGCATCCTGCAGCCGCTGGTTGGCGGCCAGTCCTGGCTTGATCAATTGACGATAGGTTTCCAGCGCCTCGGCTTTGCCGCGCCAGAGTTCACGGTAGCTGACCCGGCTACCCGGTTGCACCACACCGGTGGCGGTTAGGTCGTCGAGGTTGATCAGCACGCGTGGTGTCAGGCTGTAGAAGTTGCCCGCCCGGTCGGGTTCGTAGGTCAGCACCCGTGCCAGCTTCAGGGTTTTCAGGCCGACGTCGATGCTGTCGCCGATCTTCAGGTCCAGTGCTGTCAGCAAGCGCGCTTCGACCCAGGCTTCACCGGGTTTCGGTCCGCCACCGGGTTCTTCCGGGGCGAAGGGTGTCGGGGCGCTTTTCAGTTCGCCGCGCAGTGGGTAGACCGCGTCGGCCGCCTTGATGCTGGACAGTTGAATGCCATTGTCGGTGGCGATGACGCTGGAGAACTCCACCACTTGAGCGTGTTCGAGCCCTAATTCCAGGCCACTGTTGATCTGTTCGGGACGCGCCGGTGAGCTGCCTTCGAGCAGCAGGTCGGCACCGAGAAACTCGGTGGCGCGCAACATCATGGCGCCGTTCAGGCGGGCGCCGAAGTAACCGATGGCGGTGCTCGCCGCTACGGCCACCAGCAAGGCGAAGAACAACACCCGCAATTCACCGGCGCGGGCGTCGCGCAGCAGTTGGCGGATGGCAAGACTGAACAGGCGCAACAGCGGCAGGCGTGCCATCAAGGCTCCAGAGGGGCGACCAGCAGGCCGGCTTCAAGGCGGATCAGACGCCGGCAGCGATGTGCCAGGCGTTCGTCGTGCGTCACGAGCACCAGCGTCGTGCCGCGTTCCTGATTGAGTTCGAACAACAGATCGCTGATGCGCTCGCCGGTGTGGCTGTCGAGGTTGCCGGTGGGTTCATCGGCAAACAGCACGTCGGGTTCGGCGGCAAACGCCCGGGCAATCGCCACACGTTGCTGTTCACCTCCCGAGAGCTGGCGCGGCGAGTGCGTCAGGCGCTGGCCCAGGCCGACCCGTTGCAGCAATTCGGTGGCCCGCTCGCGGGCGTCTTTGCGGCCATCGAGTTCCAGCGGCAACATGACGTTTTCCAACGCGTTGAGGCTGTCGAGCAGCTGAAAGGACTGGAAAACAAAACCGACATGCTCGGCCCGGATGCGTGCACGTTGATCCTCGTCGAGTGCGCTCAGCCCTTGCCCGGCCAGCGTGACTTCGCCGCTGCTGGGCAGGTCGAGGCCGGCCAGCAGGCCGAGGAGGGTGGATTTGCCGGAACCGGAGGCGCCGACGATGGCCAGGCTGTCGCCCTTGTTCAGTTCCAGGCTGAGTTCGTGCAGGATAGTCAGTTCACCTTCCGCGCTGGGGACCACTTTGCTGAGGTTCTTCGCGGTGAGAATGCTTGCGCCCATGGAGAATCCGATGCGTGTGTGGTTTTTGAGTGCTGGCCTGGCCTTGATGTGCATGGCCCAGAACGCAGCGGCGGGTACTGTCCTGATCGTTGGCGATAGTATCAGCGCCGGTTTCGGGCTGGATACCCGGTTGGGGTGGGTCTCACTGCTTGAACAACGGCTCAAGCGCGAAGGTTTCGACGACAAAGTGATCAATGCGTCCATCAGCGGCGACACCAGTGCCGGAGGCCAGGCACGCCTGCCCGCGCTGCTTGCAGAGCATAAGCCTGAGTTGGTCATCCTTGAGTTGGGCGGCAATGACGGTCTGCGTGGATTGCTTCCGACGCAATTGCAACAAAACCTTGCGGCGATGATCGACAACTCTCAGGACAGCGGTGCCAAGGTGTTGCTGTTGGGCATGCAATTGCCACCCAATTACGGCGTTCGATACACCGAGGCCTTTGCCAAGGTCTACAGCAACCTGGCCAATGAGAAGAAAATCCCGCTGGTGCCGTTTTTTCTCGACGGTGTGGGCGGTCATCCAGACCTGATGCAGGCCGACGGCATACACCCGGCGGCCGGGGCTCAGGACAAGTTGCTGGAAAATGTCTGGCCTACGCTAAAACCACTGTTATGAGACTTTTCTAGAAGCAGGCTTTCGGCTAAGGTGGCGCCCCCGATTTGGAGCCCCCGATGCCGCGTCCCGCCTGGTCACTTTTTGCCTACCAACTGATCGAGCCTGACGAACAGCTGGATCTGTTCGCCTGCCAGGAAGTGCGGGTGCATCTGGTGACGCGTCAGCTGGAACTGGGCGGCTCGGCGGACCGAACCTTGTGCGGCAGCCTGTTGCCGGCACAGCCACGCTGGTCGAGCGTCGACCGTCGTGTGTTTCAGGACCAGCGACTGTGCTCGCTGTGCCGAGCCATTCTGGAATCGCAAAAGCGCGGCACTTCGCCCATCTGGCCAGAGCTGCGCTTCGAGCTCTAAGGCGTCAAGGATAGCTTGCTATCGACCAACTCCCCGAATTTACGGGCGGCGGTGTACAATCGCGCTTTTACCCTAGTCGACCTGCGAAGGACTTTCCGGATGTTGCCGCGTTTTCCTGCCGTTACCCGCTGCCTGACTCTTGCTGCGTTGTTTGCGGCCGGTCCAGTTGCAGCATTGGAGTTTCCCCTGCCACCGCCCGGTGAAGACATCATCGGTCAGGTGCAAGTGATCAAGGCCAAATACGAAGATACCTTCGCCGACCTTGGTACCGCCTACGACCTGGGCTACACGGAAATGGTCGCGGCCAACCCTGGAGTTGATGCATGGTTGCCGGGCGCCGGCACCGAAATCATTCTGCCAACACGTTTCATCCTGCCACCGGGACCGCGTGAAGGCATCGTGATCAACCTGGCCGAGTACCGCCTCTACTACTACCCGAAAGGCAAGAACGTGGTGTACACGTTCCCGTTGGGTATCGGTCGTGAGGGCTGGGGTTCGCCGATTGCCCACACCAGCATCACCGCGAAGACGCCGAACCCGACCTGGACGCCTCCAGCGTCGATCAAGGCCGAGCACGCCGCCGACGGAGATCCGCTGCCTAATGTGGTGCCGGCAGGCCCAGACAACCCTCTGGGGCCGTTCAAGTTCACTCTGGGTACACCGGGCTACCTGATCCACGGCTCTAACAAGAAGTTTGGCATCGGCATGCGTACCAGTCATGGCTGCTTCCGCATGTTCAACAACAACGTGCTGGAAATGGCTGGCATGGTGCCGGTCGGTACGTCGGTGCGGATCATCAACGACCCGTACAAGTTCGGTGTGAGTGCCGGCAAGGTTTATCTGGAAGCGCACACGCCACTGGATGACAAGGGCAACCCTTCGGTGGTCGACAAGCACACTGCGGTTATCAACGCGATGCTCAAGCGTGAAGACATCACTAACAACCTACGTATGAATTGGGATGTGGTGCGCGACGTGGTCGCCGCTGAAGATGGCCTGCCGGTGGAAATCGCTGTGCCGAACGGGGCTGCGCCAATGATGTCGAGTGCACCGCTCGATCCATTGCAGTAAGGCTTGAAAGAAACCCGCCGACGCAGGTTGCGTCGGCGGGTTTTTTATTGCCGGAAGAAAACACCCGGCAACAAAAAAGCCGACCCATAAAATGGGTCGGCTTGATAACAATCCCGAGGGATTATTACTTGCGGCTAGCTTTGTCCAGCATGCGCAGAGCACGCTCGTTAGCTTCGTCAGCAGTCTGTTGTGCTTTTTGAGCAGCAGCCAGAGCTTCATCAGCTTTACGGTAAGCTTCGTCTGCACGAGCTTGGGAGCGAGCTGCTGCGTCTTCAGTAGCGGTCAGACGTGCTTCTGTTTCTTTCGATGCGCTGCTGCAACCGGTAGCCAGAACTGCGGCCAGAGCCAGAGCAGAGAATTTCAGAACGTTGTTCATCGTGTTCCCCTTCAAGGACTTTCAATTAAGTAGCTGTCTCCTCAGAGTGAGGAAATAGCCGGCGTACATACTACTCATTACTACTCGTAAGTAAACTGACGTAACGCAAGAAGCAAAAAAAATTGTAGGCGTTGATTCTTTTTCGAGCAACTTTTAACTGCATTGTTTAAAAAATATCCAGCTACGAGGCCCGAGCCTGAGCGAAGCGGTGAGGAAAAGTTCCCGGCACTCACGGCGTTTTTTTTCAGTCTTGGCTAAAGTCTGGCTAGATGAACTCGTCCATACTTTCGTTCGAATTTTGCGCAGCGGCCCTCATAATCTTTATCCATGTAGAGGTGACTTTAAAATCGCGGGTTCGTCTTAAGTCTCAACATCCGGCAATGTTCAGGCTTTCGACCCGCAAAGACCGCCGGTCGAGCCGTCCCTGCGTTCCCTGAAGCAGCACCCGCCAGTTGAGCATGATGACGAGCGTACCTTGAGCATTTTTGCCAATGGTGCCTACTATTTGATACGTGCTCGGTTGCGCGAGATCGGTGCAGTTCTTCTCGGTGTCCATTGGCACGGGGTGGCGTAGATGTTCCTTCGCCGGAAAAACATCGGTAAGGTAGGGGTCAGAATTCAAGACCCGCGAGGAGTAGTGATGAGCGAGGCGTTGTCCATCCACCATGACCAGGCTGGTCATCAGTTCGAGACCAGTGTGGACGGTCATCGTGCCTACCTGACCTATATGGATCTGGGGAAACAGACCCTGGATATCTATCGCACATTCGTGCCCAACGCATTGCGGGGACGCGGCATTGCAGCAGCCTTGACCGAGAAGGCGTTGGAGTACGCAGACGAAATGGGTTACACCGTCATTCCATCGTGCTCCTACGTTGAGCGCTACATGGAGCGTCACCAACGGCACGCTGCCAAGCTGTGATCAAAACGAACGCATAAAAAAACGCCAGGTTTAAGCCTGGCGTTTTTGTGTGCGCTAAACGTTGATCAGTTGCGGTCACGTTTTGGCAGCACGTCCTTGAGCTTGGCATGCATGCTGCGCAAGGTGTTTTCGGTGGCGGACCAGTCGATGCAGGCGTCGGTGATCGATACGCCGTATTGCAGGTCGGCGAGGTCTTTCGGGATGGCCTGGCAGCCCCAGTTCAGGTGACTCTCGACCATCAAGCCGATGATCGACTTGTTGCCTTCCAGAATCTGGTTGGCGACGTTCTCCATCACCAGTGGTTGCAGGGCCGGGTCCTTGTTGGAGTTGGCGTGGCTGCAATCAACCATGATGTTTGGCTTGATCTTCGCCTTGTTCAGCGCTTGCTCGCAGAGCGCGACGCTGACCGAGTCATAGTTCGGCTTGCCGTTGCCGCCGCGCAAGACCACATGGCCGTAAGCGTTGCCCTTGGTGGTGACGATCGACACGCCACCCTCCTGGTTGATACCCAGGAAGCGGTGCGGGCTGGATACCGATTGCAGGGCGTTGATCGCCACTGTCAGGCCGCCGTCGGTGCCGTTCTTGAAGCCGACCGCCGAAGACAGGCCGGAAGCCATTTCGCGGTGGGTCTGGGATTCGGTGGTGCGTGCGCCGATGGCCGACCAGCTGATCAGGTCCTGCAAGTATTGCGGGGAGATCGGGTCGAGGGCTTCGGTGGCGGTCGGCAGGCCTTTTTCGGCCAGGTCCAGCAACAACTGGCGACCGATGTGCAAGCCGTCCTGGATCTTGAACGAGTCGTCCAGGTAGGGGTCGTTGATCAAGCCTTTCCAGCCGACGGTGGTGCGTGGCTTCTCGAAATACACGCGCATGACCAGATACAGGGTATCGGACACTTCGGCGGCGAGCACTTTCAGGCGCTCGGCGTATTCGTGGGCGGCCTTGATGTCGTGGATCGAGCAAGGCCCGATGACGACGAACAGGCGGTGGTCGGTGCCATCCAGAATGTTGCGAATGACTTCGCGGCCCTTGGTGACGGTGCGCAGGGCAGCGTCGCTCAGGGGGATATCGCGCTTGAGCTGATCAGGAGTGATCAGAGTCTCGTTGGAGGCGACGTTTAGGTCGTTGATCGGTAAATCAGCCATCGTTTACTCGTCAGGTCACGGGTGCCGGCCGCCAGCGAACCCGCGCGGCGGAGCACAGCAAATTAAGCGCGTCGGGGAGCCGAACCTTAGCGCGTTATCCGCCTGCTCGACAATGGGTTTAATCCAGCATTGGCTGCGCAAATGCCTTGCGTACGGTGTCGTGAGAGAACTCGTCGGCATGCTGCTGGACCCATTCGAGGGCCAGCGCCTGAATACCCTGCAAGTCGTCATGCGCGTCATGCAGGCGGCAATAGCGTTCGATCTGGCACACCTGCTCGCCCATCCGGGCGCTGAACAGCATCTGTTCATCGACGAAAGCAATACCCACCAGATAGCCGCGTTTGCGTCGCAGGCACCAGGCCACATAGCCCAGATAACGCATGTCGGGGTTTAAGGTGGGCATGCGCACTTCCAGCGCCGTGCCGTGGCGCCAGGCCCGGTGATAATTGCAAGCCATGCCCCCGAGGCTGATAGTGTGCAAGCGCTGTCGCGAGATGCACTCATGCGTCAGTAACGTTAATTCGACGGGCACATCGTCAGGATGAGGAATAAAACGTCCCATGAACACGGACTCCCTGTGTCGGCCATCTGACATTGTTTCCCCCAGTATAGTGGTCGAATTGGAACTGACCGATTTCGATGCCGACCAACGGCTGCTGGCGATGAGCGGCGTATCCCTGGTGATTTTCACCAGCGTCGGTTGCGCCAGTTGCCGATTTGCCCGTGAGCAACTGCCAGGGCTCGATCTAAACGTTGATCGACTGTGCTGGATCGATGCCGGGAACAATGGCGGGGTGGTCGAGCGTTATCAGGTTTTTCATTTGCCAGCGCTGTTTGTCGTGCGCGACGGCGAGTTTTTCGGGGCACTAAAATCGCGCCTGACCGGTACCGAACTCAATGAAGCGGTCGGGCGGGCGCTGATGAAAACAGCAGAGGAGTTGCCATGATGGGGGCAGTCACCAAGCCGACAATCGGTGTAATCGGAACCGGTGCAATCGGCGGGTTCTACGGGATGATGCTGGCGCGTGCCGGTTTCGATGTGCACTTCTTGCTGCGCAGTGAGTTTTCAGTGGTGGCCGAGCGTGGGCTGCAACTCGACAGCGCGGTTCATGGCGCGCTGACATTGAACCCGGTGCAGGCCTATTCGTCGGCCGAAGACATGCCGCCCTGCGACTGGTTGCTGGTGGGCGCAAAAACCACCAGCAACGCGGACCTGGCACCGGCGATCCTTCAAGCCGCAGCACCCAACGCCAAGGTGTTGGTGTTGCAAAATGGCCTGGACGTTGAAGACAGTCTGCGTGAGAGGCTTCCCGATTCGCTGCATGTGCTCGGTGGGCTCTGTTATATCTGCGTACATCGCGAGGGCCCGGGTGTCATTACCCATCAAGCCCTTGGCGCGGTGCATGTCGGTTACCACAGCGGCCTCGCGGCCGATGAGTTAACGCGCACCGCAATTGTCGAGGAGGGTGTTGGCCTGTTCCGTACGGCCGGCATCGATTCCCAGGCCATGGCTAACCTGCACCAGGCGCGCTGGCAAAAACTGGTCTGGAATATCCCTTACAACGGCCTGTCGGTGTTGCTGGGAGCCAGCACCACGCCTTTGATGGCCGATGCCGACAGCCGGGAACTGATCAAGGCCTTGATGGCCGAAGTGGTTCTGGGGGCAACCGCCTGTGGACACGACGTGCCGGCCGGTTACGCCGACCATCTGTTCATGGTGACCGAGAAAATGCCGGATTACTGGCCGAGCATGTACCACGATTTTCTGCACAAACGACCGCTGGAGCTGGCCGCGATTTACGCACGGCCCCTGGCGGCGGCCAAAGCGGCGGGGTGCGAGTTACCGCTTATCGAGGCCTTGTATCGCAGTTTGAGTTTTATCGATCGACGTAACACCTGAGTCGATCAATCTGGGGGGAAGGGCATGGTAAAGGGCATAGACGACAAACTGGTGCTGGCGATTTCTTCGCGAGCACTGTTCGACCTGAGCGAGAGCCACAAGGTTTACCTGTCGAGTGGCGTCGAGGCTTACCGGCAATATCAGATTGAACACGAAGACGAAATCCTCGAGCCCGGTGATGCCTTCCCTCTGGTGCAAAAACTCCTGAACCTCAATACCCATCTCGGCCGCTCACGGGTCGAGGTGATCCTGGTGTCGCGCAACAGCGCCGACACCGGTTTGCGGGTGTTTAACTCGATTCACCATTATGGGCTGGCGATTTCTCGTGCGGCGTTTGTCGGCGGGCGCAGTCCTTATCCGTATCTCAAAGCCTTTGGCTGCGACCTGTTTCTGTCGACGCATGCCGAAGACGTGCGCAGTGCGCTGGACGCCGGTTTCGCGGCAGCAACCATTTTGTCGGGCGGTGCCAGCCGCGCGGCCAGCGATGAATTGCGGATTGCCTTCGACGGTGATGCGGTGCTGTTTTCCGACGAGTCGGAGCGTGTCTACCAGTCTGGTGGCCTGGAAGCGTTTCAGGCCAGCGAGCGCGAAGCCGCCCGTGAGCCGTTGCGCGGAGGGCCGTTCAAAGGCTTCCTGGCAGCTCTCAATCTGTTGCAGCGCGAGTTTCCCGACGACGACTGCCCGATTCGCACGGCGTTGGTCACCGCGCGTTCGGCGCCGGCCCATGAGCGAGTCATTCGCACGTTGCGCGAATGGGACATCCGGCTGGACGAGTCGCTGTTTCTGGGTGGCCTGACCAAATCGGCCTTTCTCGAAGCCTTTGCCGCCGACGTGTTTTTCGACGATCAGGCCGGTCACTGCGAATTGGCCCGCGAAGTCGTCGCCACCGGTCATGTCCCGCATGGCATAAGCAACGAGCAAAAGATTTAAGCCCATCGTTCAACGCGTTACGCAGAGCATCGCACTCGCCAAGGCACTGCTAAGCTGAATCAATCTCCACCATGTTGGCTCGCGAGGAGGTCATATGATTCGGTCGATGCTGTATGCCACTGACCTCGGCCTGTACGCACCGTTTGTAATGCAGCACGCCTTGGCGCTGGCGCGGACATTCAATGCCGATTTGTATGTGGTGCATGCGGTTGAACCTATGGGCCTGTTTGCCGAGTCGGTGCTTCAGAGTTACCTCGATGAGCAGGCGTTGAACGAATTTCACAGCCAGGGACTGAGCACGGTGATTGCCAGTATCGAGCAGCGGGTGCTCGACAGTTTTCGCGAAGAGTTGGGGGACGAAGGGGAGCAGGACCTGGCGCGGATTCAAGCCGTGCGGGTGCTACAGGGGGATCCGTCGCAAGTGATTCTCGACCAGGCGCAGAAACTCTCGGTGGATTTACTGATCGTAGGTAGTCACAGCCATGGTGCCGGCGCGGAAACGCCTTTGGGCAGGACCGCCGCACGCGTGTTGCAGCTGGCGAGAGTGCCGGTTTATCTGGTGCCGCTGGTGGAGCGTCGCCGCCAAGGTGATCGCTAGAACACGAATAGTGGCAATTTGACAAAAAAGTTCTAGATTTATTCTTCACGCCATTAATATAGTTATATACCGTCGCTGATGCCCGTGGCGTCTACCTGCTTTGAGGGATTCATATGAAGCTTCAACAATTGCGCTACATCTGGGAAGTGGCGCACCACGACCTCAACGTTTCCGCTACCGCCCAAAGCCTTTACACCTCGCAACCGGGTATCAGCAAGCAGATCCGTCTGCTGGAAGACGAATTGGGGGTTGAGGTTTTCGCTCGCAGCGGCAAGCACCTGACCCGTGTCACCCCGGCCGGCGAACGCATCATCACGACCGCTGGCGAGATTTTGCGCAAGGTTGAAAGCATCAAGCAGATCGCCCAGGAATTCTCCAACGAGAAGAAGGGCACCCTGTCGATCGCCACCACGCATACCCAGGCGCGTTATGCGTTGCCGCCGGTGATCAGCAGTTTCATCAAGCAGTATCCGGACGTTGCCCTGCACATGCACCAGGGTTCGCCGATGCAGATCGCTGAAATGGCCGCTGACGGCACTGTGGATTTCGCCATCGCCACCGAAGCACTGGAGTTGTTCGGCGACCTGGTGATGATGCCGTGCTATCGCTGGAACCGCTGCGTCGTAGTGCCCCAAGGCCACCCGTTGACCAAGCTGTCGAAGCTGACCCTCGAAGCGCTCGCCGAATACCCGATCGTGACTTACGTGTTCGGTTTTACCGGCCGCTCGAAACTCGACGAAGCGTTCAGCCATCGCGGCCTGACACCCAAAGTGGTATTCACCGCCGCCGACGCTGACGTCATCAAGACGTATGTGCGCCTGGGCCTGGGCGTGGGTATCGTGGCGAAAATGGCGGTCGATGCCAAACTCGACAGCGATCTGGTGGTGCTCGATGCCAGTGAGCTGTTCGAATCCAGCATCACCAAGATCGGCTTCCGTCGCGGCACTTTCCTGCGTGGCTTCATGTGCGACTTCATCGAGAAATTTGCCCCGCACCTGACTCGCGAAGTCATGGCTAAAGCCATTGCGTGCCACAACAAGCAAGAACTGGAAGAGCTGTTCGACGGCGTCGAACTACCGGTTCACTAGACCACCTCTGTAACAGAAAACTGTTGCCGGGCACCCGCCACCAGAATCTCCACGTCATCCCCTTCGTATTTGCCCAGCAGGCTTTTGCCCAGCGGCGAACGGGGGGTGATGACGGTAATCCATTGCCCCACCAGATCGACCTTCAGACCAGCGGCATCGGGGGCCAGAAATAGCCATTGCTCGCGACCTTTTTCGTCTTCCAGGCCAAGCAATGCGCCGACCTCGATGCCGCGCTGATCGTCATAGGGGCGCAATGTCAGGTTCTGGCACAGCGTCAGTGACTGCCTGATTTCTTCCACCCGTCTGGCCTGTCCGGCCGCCAGATAGGAGGCTTCCAGGCCCAGGGTGTCGTACTTGTTTTCGGCGATGTTCTCTTCGTGGGTCGCGGTTTCGTACGCGGTTTGCGCGGCACGTTCGGCGATGTCGAGATCAACCCGCAGCTTGTCGAGAATCAATTGGTGGACGGTCTGTTTGTTCATGGTCAATCGCAAAACTGCAGGACATTGGCGCGGCTTTTTTCGCTCGGCGCGGTATGGTCCTGTTGCAGCCAGAACTGGCATTTTGGATTGGACAGATTGCGGCTGCTGCTGCGGGCCTGATCCATGCGTACCTGCTGCTCGTTCTTGCGCAGGTTCTCTTCATATTGTTCGAACAGCGGGCTCTGCGGCGGAATGTCCGGTACCGGTTGCACCACGGGCGGTTTGGCCAATTGCTCCACGGCGGCGGCCACTGGCGCCAGTTGCTCGCTGAAAAACAGGCGAGAGACGAGCCAGCAGGTCAGCGCGATGGCGAGAAATCCCAGCCACAATCCGAGGGCAATGCTGCCGATCAGTTGCAAGGCATTAGGCTGGATCTGCAACGTGCGGCGCGGAGTGGGACGAAAGGGCATGGCTGCCTCCTGGCGGATGGTCGCGGGATAGTGGCGATTGTCGCACGAAGATTAATCGCCGTCGGCTCTTCTGCGCGAGGTAATTTATGCGGACAATTGGTGCCTTTGCCAACGGGAATCCGCAATGCCTGAACTGAAAACCCGCTGGGATATTTTTTGCACCGTGGTCGACAACTTTGGCGACATCGGCGTGACCTGGCGCCTGGCACGACAACTGGTGGCCGAGTACCCGGTCGACGTGCGTTTGTGGGTCGACGACCTGCGCGCCTTCGAACGCCTGTGCCCCCAGATCGATATCCATGCGGCGCAGCAATCGCAGGCCGGTGTCGACGTGCGCCAATGGCCGGCAGCGTGGTTGGCCACCGAGGCGGCGGATGTGGTCATCGCCGCGTTCGCCTGCCAGTTGCCAAGTGCCTACATGGACGCCATGGCCGCACGGGAAAAACCGCCGCTGTGGATGAATCTCGACTATCTGAGCGCCGAGGATTGGGTGAGCGGTTGCCACGGTTTACCGTCGGTGAAATACAAAACGGTGCAGAAGTACTTCTTCTTCCCGGGATTCCACAAGGGCACCGGTGGTTTGTTGCGTGAAAAAGGATTGCTTGAGCGTCGACGGCAGTTTCAGCAAAGTCGCGAGGCGCAACGAGAATTCCTTCAAGGCCTGGGGATAGATCCGGCCCCGAATGCCCAACTGATTTCGCTGTTTGCCTATGAAAATACCGGGCTGTCGAGTTGGCTGGACGTGATGGCGGCTGATCCGTTACCTACGCATTTGCTGGTGCCCGAAGGGCGCATTCTCGGCGATGTCGAACGCTGGCTCGGTGTTGAAGGGTTGGCAGCAGGCGCTCTGCATGTCCGCGACGAATTGACCGTTCAGGTGTTGCCGTTCGTCCGACAGGATCAATACGATCATTTGCTCTGGTGCTGCGATTTCAACGCTGTGCGTGGTGAAGATTCATTCGTCCGCGCTCAGTGGGCGGGCCGGCCAATGCTCTGGCACATCTATCAGCAGGAGGAAGACATCCACCTGGACAAGCTTGAAGCCTTTCTCGAGGTGTACACAAAAGGCCTGTCCGCCCCTGCCAGCGAGGCGATCAGCGGTCTTTGGCGCGCGTGGAATGCGGGGCATGATATGTCCGGCCACTGGCGCATGGCCCGCAAACACTGGCCAGAGCTGCAAAAACACGCCGAGGCGTGGTGTCTGGAACAAGCCTTGCAGGCTGATCTTGCCGCAGCGCTGGTACAGTTTTATGTAAATTGGATATGATACGCGGCCTAGATTTTTGTAAATCCCATCCAAATTCGGATATTCGTAATGAAAACTGGTAAAGAACTGAAACCCGGGATGGTGATCCGTCTCGAAAACGATCCTTGGCTGGTTCAGAAAGCTGAATTCACCAAGTCGGGTCGTAACAGCGCGATCATGAAGACCAAGCTGAAAAACCTGCTGACCGGTTACAAGACTGAAATCGTTTACAGCGCCGACGACAAACTGGACGACGTAATCCTCGACCGTAAAGAAGCGACCCTGTCCTTCATCAGCGGCGACGCCTACACGTTCATGGACACCACTGACTACACCATGTACGAGCTGAACGCTGAAGACATCGAAGCCGTTCTGCCTTTCGTTGAAGAAGGCATGACCGATGTTTGCGAAGCGATCTTCTTCGAAGAGCGTCTGGTTTCCGTAGAACTGCCGACCACTATCGTGCGTCAGGTTGACTACACCGAAGGTTCCGCTCGCGGTGACACTTCCGGCAAGGTGATGAAGCCTGCCAAACTGAAGAACGGTACCGAGCTGTCGGTTGCTGACTTCATCGAAATCGGCGACATGATCGAGATCGATACCCGCGAAGGCGGTTCCTACAAAGGCCGTGCTAAATAAGCACTGCTTCAGGAATGAAAAAGCCCGGCCATTGAGCCGGGTTTTTTTATGCCTGAAAGGTGAAGATCATAAGATTCGCAGCCTCGTTTCACTCGACAGCTCCTACAAGGAAATGCAAAACCCATGTAGGAGCTGTCGAGCGAAGCGAGGCTGCGATGCTTTACTTCATTTCAAATGTTGCTTGAGTTCTTGCGACGCCTGCAGCATCGCGGAGCGCACCGCTGGCACCTGACTCACCACGTTAAGCAAACCGTAGTCGTGGATCATGCCGTTGTAGCGAACCGACGTGACCGGCACCCCGGCCTCATCGAGTTTACGGGCGTAAGCTTCACCTTCATCGCGCAGAACGTCGGCGCCCGCTGTCTGCACCAGCGCAGGTGGCAAGCCCTTCAGTTGTGCGGTGGTAGCCCGCAACGGCGAGGCGTAAATCTCATTACGCTGCTTGGCGTCGGTGGTGTAGTTGTCCCAGAACCACTTCATCATGTTTTTGGTGAGGAAGTGCCCCTCGGCGAACTGGTTGTAAGACGCCGTCTCGAAGCTCGCATCCGTCACCGGCCACAACAACACCTGGTATTTGATAGCCGGCGAGCCCTTGTCTTTGGCCATCAGCGCAACGACTGCCGCCATGTTGCCACCGACACTGTTGCCGGCCACGGCCAGGCGTTTGCCGTCGACGTTGATCTCTTTACCGTGCTCGGCCACCCATTGGGTCGCCGCATAAGCCTGATTGATCGCCACCGGGTAGTGCGCTTCCGGGGACGGGGTGTAATTGACGAACACCGCCGCAGCCCCTGAGCCGACTACCAGATCACGGACCAGTCGTTCGTGAGTCGGGAAGTCCCCCAATACCCAGCCACCGCCGTGGAAGAACATGAACACTGGCAACTCGCCCTTGACTCCGGCCGGCCGGACGATGGTCAGGCGCAGCGGTTGGCCGTCGACTTGAATGGTCTTCTCGCTGACATCGGCTCTTGGCAGCGTCAGTTTTACCCCGGATTGCGCACCCACCAGTACGGCGCGCGCGTCTTTGGGGGTGAGCTGTTCCATCGGTTTGCCGGTGCCGGCATTCAGAACGTCGAGGAATGCCTGGGTGTTGTGTTCAACACCCTCGCCCGCGAACGCGTTACCGATGGACAGGGCGAGAAGGGTGCCGGTCAAGACTTTGCTGAAAGTGTTCATGTTCGTTTCCTGTACGGGCCTTGGGATCAACGGTTAGACGGTAACGTGCAGGCGCACATCGACGTTGCCACGGGTGGCGTTGGAGTACGGGCAGACCTGGTGGGCGGCGTCGACCAGGGCTTGCGCATCGGCTTGTTCCAGGCCTGGCAGGCTGATGTGCAGGTCGATGTCCAGGCCGAAACCGCCAGGGATTTGGCCGATGCCGACATGGGCAGTGATCGAGGCGTCGTTCGGGATGCTGCGTTTGGTCTGGCTGGCGACGAACTTCAGTGCGCCGATGAAGCAGGCGGAGTAGCCGGCTGCGAACAGTTGTTCAGGGTTAGTCGCTGCGCCGCCGGCACCACCGAGTTCTTTCGGGGTGGCAAGTTTGACGTCGAGGATGTTGTCGCTGGAAACAGCACGACCATCACGGCCACCGGTGGAAGTTGCGATTGCGGTGTAGAGAGTTTGCATGGTGTGAGCCTCATTTTGGTTTGGGTGTTTTGCGCTAAATATTTGCGCGCTAAGTAAGTGCGAGGTGAATGTATCGCGCGAATATTTAGTGCGCAAGATAAAATTTTGAAAAAGTTGTGTTCGAAATTTTGGCGGATGATGTGAAGGGCCGAGCTAGAGCTTTGGAGGCGGGATTTTCAGGGCTGAAAATTTTTTCTGGGAGGGGGGCGAACGTGGCTGGAAGGGTCGCCACAAAACCAATGTGGGAGCGAGCTTGCTCGCGATAGCGGTGTATCAGTCAACATCAATGCCGAATGTCAGACCGCTATCGCGAGCAAGCTCGCACACACAGGGGATCTATGTTGACTGGGGAATTAGAGGCTGTCTTGCAGATTGCTGCGCAGCACTTGCAGTTCCGCCTGCAGCTTTTGCAGTCGCTCCAGCGTCATCCCGCTGGCGCCGAGGATGCACTGAGGAATGCTGCGCGCTTTTTCCCGCAAGGCGCGGCCCTGTTCGGTGAGTTCGACGATCACCACCCGTTCGTCTTCGCGACTGCGGGTGCGGCTGAGTAAACCTTCGACTTCCAGGCGTTTGAGCAGTGGCGTCAGGGAGCCGGGATCGGTCAGCAGGCGCGTGCTGATTTCACCTACGGTCAGACCATCGCGTTCCCACAACACCATCATCGCCAGGTATTGCGGATAGGTCAGGCCCAGCGCTTGCAACAGCGGCTTGTAGACCTTGGTCATCAGCAACGAAGTCGAGTGCAGGGCGAAACACGCCTGATTATCCAGCAGCAGGTGGTCGCAGTTATCCAGGGTGTCGCGTTCGGTGGTCATCTCAAAAGCCTTGATCGGTAATCTTCATGAATCTAGCGGGCGAATCTTTAATGCGCCAGATAATTTTCGACTAGTGGCGGTCCAGCGTGCTTTGCAGCGCCAGGTCCCACGGTGGAATCGGGCTGAAGCGCGTCTTCAAGTATTCCAGCAGCAAACGGCTGCGTGAGTTGGGCTGTTGCGCCAGCCGCAGCGCATAGATGCCGGCGGACTCAGGTTTGGGCAGGCCCTTTTCGCAGAACAGCGGCAGCAGTTCACCCCGCAGCAAGTATTCGCTTGCCAGCCAGGTCGGCAGGTGGGCAATACCCAGTCCGGCCAATGCGCCGCAGACCAGCGCCTCGGCATTGTTGGCGCTCATGCGGATCCGCGCCGGGCGGTGCAGATGCATCTGCCCATCGCGTTCGAAGCGCCAGGCGAAGGGCGGGGCCAAGCCGTCCCAATCGAGGCCGTCGTGATCGACTAACTGCGCAGGCTCGGTCGGCACTCCGCGGCGTTGTAAATACTCCGGGCTGGCGCAGGCAATACGCACCATGCTTGCCAGCGGTGTGGCGACCAGGCGGGTGTCGGCCATTTGCCCGGCGCGCAGCACCAGATCGACCTTGCCCAGGTTCAAGCCTTGCATGTCGACAAAGCTGTCGATCAGGTGCAGTTGCACATCGAGGCCGGGGTAAAGCATCAGGAAGTCGGCAATTACCGGTGCCAAATGCCGGCGTCCGAACGCCGCGGGCGCATCCACTCTGATCAAGCCTTCTGGCGCACTGCTCAGGGACACCGCTTCGGCCCGGGCCAGCCGAAGCTCGGCGACAATTCGCCGCGCGCGCTCGGCAAAGGCCAGGCCTGCCGGGGTCGCCATGACGGCATGTGTACTGCGAATGAACAGCTGGCTACCGACGGCCTTTTCCAGGCTGTCGATGCGCCGCGCCACGGCCGAAGGGGTCAGCGGATGTCGGCGCGAGGCAGCAGAAAAACTCCCGGATTCCAGCACATCCAGAAAAAGCCCGAGCTGTTCGGTCAATTGATTGGGGTTCATGGGGTGTCCGCGCTTGTGCGAAGTTGGCACAGCCATTGTGCGTTGCTGTGCGTTTCCGCGCTATCGCCGACTGCGTAGGATGAACACCCTGACAAAAGGGAAATCGCTTGTGATCGAGTTCGTGATGTATCTGGTGTTTGGCGCGGCGTTGGGCACCCTCGGCGGGTTGTTCGGCATTGGTGGCGGCTTGATCGCCATTCCATTGTTGGGTGTGCTGTTCGGTCTCGATCAACAGATCGCCCAAGGCACGGCGCTGGTGATGGTGGTGCCCAATGTGATGCTGGCGCTGTGGCGCTATCACCAACGCAATCGCATCGAATTGCGTCACGCCTTGCCTTTGGCGTCGATGGGGTTCTGTTTTGCGTGGATCGGTTCGATTTGGGCGGTCGGCATCGATGCGCACACCATGCGGATCGGTTTTGTCGCGTTCCTGGTGGTCTTGTCGGCCTACAACCTGGTGCGAATGTTCGCTGCCAGCACGCCGGCCTCGACGCAAATGCATTTCGCATGGCCATGGCTGGGCGTGCTTGGCGCAGCCTCCGGGACCATGGGCGGCTTGTTTGGAGTGGGTGGGGCGGTGGTGGCGACGCCGGTGCTGACCAGTGTGTTTGGCACCAGCCAAGTGGTGGCGCAAGGCTTGTCGCTGGCGCTGGCCTTACCCAGTACCGGCGTGACCCTGGTGACCTACGCGGCGCACCATCAGGTGGACTGGCTGATCGGTGTGCCCTTGGCCGTCGGCGGGTTGATGAGCATCAGTTGGGGCGTGAAAATCGCCCACGCCCTGCCGGAGCGACTGCTGCGCGGGTTATTCTGCGGTTTTCTGGTGGGCTGTGCGGTGATGCTCGCGTTTAAAGTTTGAAGCCATCGACGATGTGTTCGGCCAGACACTCGGTGATCGGTGACGGGTTGTGCAGGTTGCGCACGAGCATGATGCAGGCTTCCGGCAACAGCGGCAGGTCTTCGGCGGCACCGAGAATGCGCATGTCCGGCGTGATCAGGCTTTCAAGTTGCGCGGTCACGGCCAGGCCGGCACTGACCACGGCCATCAACGCTGACAGGCTCGAACTGTTGTAGGCAATGCGGTATTCGCGGCCCATGGCATCCAGCGCATTACACGCCCACAAGCGGCAGAAACAATCACTGTTGAACATCGCCAGGGGCAGGGGCGTCTGCTCATGGGCGTTGAAACATTGCGCCTCGGCCCAGACGAAGCGCTCCTTGCGCAGCAACTGGCCAATTTCGGTGCCGGGCTCGCGGGTCACGATGGACAGGTCCAGATCCTGACGTTGCAGCAATTGTTTTGATGATTCGCAGTGAACCTCGATCTGGATCAGCGGATAGCTCTTGGCGAAGCGCGACAAAATGCCCGGCAGAAAGCGCATCACGTAATCGTCCGGCGTACCAATGCGCACGGTGCCAATCATGTGCGGTTCGCGCAGCGTATTGAAGACTTCGCTGTGAAGTTTGAGGATGCGCCGCGCATACCCCAGCAAAACCTGGCCTTCGGCGGTCAGCTTGACCTGACGCCCATCGCGTTCGAACAACTGGCGCTGCAAGACGTCCTCTTCCAGACGCTTCATTTGCATGCTCACCGCCGACTGCGTGCGATTGACCATTTCACCGGCGCGGGTAAATCCGCCCTGGTCGGCGATCGCGACAAAGGTGCGCAGCACATCGGTATCGATACTGGGGTACGCCGACATCCATCAATCTCCGAGATGGTTACCATCAGAAACATTCGTTGGATTGATCTTAACGCTGGCGCGAGACTTGGGCCATCCCCAACGGAGGACAACGAGATGAAAGGTCATAACGAGGTTGTAACGGAACAAAAATTCTCAACCCATGTGGTATCTGATCTGCTGCACAAGTTTAGTCGCTGGTACGAACTTCATCGTGAACGCGAGCTGCTGGCGAGTTTGAGCGATGAAGCACTGAAGGACATCGGTATGAGTCGTGCGGATGTGGAACATGAATCGGTCAGGCCGTTCTGGGATGATCCGATGCATAAATGATGAGGCCATTGCTACACAAACCCCTCTCTGGTGAGGTAGGTTGCGAGCAGACACGGAGGTATTCATGCCCGCAACGCTGTCCTTTTCCAACCAACAGGCTCGACGTCTGGCACTGGCTGCCCAAGGGTTCAACGGGCGCCAGCCGCCAGCGACGATCAAACCGGTGCAACTCAACCGACTGATCGAGCGGTTGGGCATCCTGCAGATCGATTCGGTCAATGCGTTGGTGCGTTCGCACTACCTTCCCTTGTTTTCCCGCCTCGGTAACTACTCCTCCGATTTGCTAGACCAGGCCGCCTGGAGTCAGGGTCGACGTCGCACGCTGTTTGAATATTGGGGACATGAAGCCTCGTTGCTGCCGTTATCACTGTATCCGCTGATGCGTTGGCGCATGCAGCGCGCAACGCGTGGTGAAGATATCTATCAGCAACTGGCGAGTTTCGGGCGCGAGCAGCAGGACACGATCCGCCGGGTATTGGCCTCGGTTGAACAACTGGGGGCGTTGGGTGCGGGAAGCTTGTCGACCCGTCAGGAACGGGCAGGGCCGTGGTGGGACTGGAGCGCTGAAAAGCATGCACTGGAATGGTTGTTTGCCGCCGGAGAAGTGACGGTTGCCGGCCGCCGTGGTTTCGAACGACTTTATGATTTGCCCGAGCGGGTGATTCCTTCGGCGATTCTGCAGCAGCCATTGCTCAGTGAAACCGAGGCTCAGCGTGGGCTGTTATTGCACGCAGCGACGGCATTGGGTGTCGGTACGGAAAAGGACCTGCGCGACTATTTTCGTTTGAGCCCGACCGACAGCCGTCCGCGTCTGGCGGAACTGGTCGAGGCCGGGGCGTTGCTGACCTGCCAGGTGCAAGGCTGGCGGCAACCGGCTTATTGCCTGCCTGAGCCGAAAGTACCGCGCAAGGTCGAGTCCAGTGCGTTGCTTTCACCGTTCGACTCGCTGGTCTGGGAACGCAGTCGCACCGAGCGGCTGTTCGACTTTCGTTATCGGCTGGAAATTTACACGCCGCAAGACAAGCGTGTTTACGGGTATTACGTGCTGCCGTTCCTGCACAACGAACGGATTGCCGCACGCGTGGATCTGCGGGCTGAGCGGGCGTTGGGGCGGCTGGCGGTGCACGCCGTGCATGAAGAAGAGCCGGGGCTGGATGACGAAGGGATGCACGCTTTGGCTATCAATCTGCGGCAGATGGCGGATTGGTTGGGGCTTGCGCAGGTGCAGTTGAATTGTCAGCGGGAGAGTGCCAGCAGGTTAAGAGTGGCATTGGCTCAATTCAGTGGTGTTTGAGATGACGCAATCGCGAGCAAGCTTTGCTCCTACAGGTTGAGGTCAACTCAAAACCTGTAGGAGCAAGGCTTGCCCGCGATGGGCTCAACGCGGTTTAGCGCCGAACCTGCTTCAGCGTCTCGGCAATCAAAAACGCCAATTCCAGCGACTGATCAGCGTTCATCCGCGGATCGCAATGGGTGTGATACCGATCCGACAGCCCGTCCTCGGTAATCGGCCGAGCGCCGCCAATGCATTCGGTGACGTTCTGCCCGGTCATCTCGATGTGAATACCACCGGCATAACTGCCTTCAGCTTCGTGCACCTGGAAGAACTGCTTCACCTCGCCCAGGATCTGCGCGAAGTCGCGGGTCTTGTAGCCGCTGCTCGCCTTGATGGTGTTGCCGTGCATCGGGTCGGAGCTCCACAGCACCTGCTTGCCTTCGCGCTGCACGGCGCGAATCAGCTGCGGCAGGTGATCGCCGACCTTGTTGGCACCCATCCGCGCAATCAGGTTCAGGCGGCCCGGATCGTTGTCCGGGTTCAGCACATCGATCAGGCGAACCAAGTCTTCAGGGTTCATGCTCGGGCCGACCTTGACCCCGATCGGGTTATTCACCCCGCGCAGGAACTCAACGTGCGCACCATCGAGCTGACGGGTGCGATCGCCGATCCACAGCATGTGCGCCGAGCAATCGTAGTAATCGTTGGTCAGGCTGTCGCGACGCACGAAGGCTTCTTCGTAGTTCAGCAGCAACGCTTCGTGGGCGGTGAAGAAACTGGTTTCGCGCAGCTGCGGTGAAGTGTCCATGCCGCAGGCGCGCATGAACGCCAGGGTTTCATCGATGCGATTGGCCAGGTGGCTGTACTTCTCGGCCAGCGCCGAGTTGGCGATGAAGTCCAGGTTCCACTTGTGCACCTGATGCAGGTCGGCAAACCCGCCTTGAGCGAAAGCGCGCAACAGGTTCAGGGTGGCGGTGGACTGGTGGTAAGACTGGAGCAGGCGCTCCGGGTCCGGCACGCGGCTTTTCTCGTCGAAACCGATGCCGTTGACGATGTCGCCACGGTAAGCAGGCAGCGTCACGCCGTCGATGGTTTCGTCATTGGCGGAGCGCGGTTTGGCAAATTGCCCGGCCATGCGCCCGACTTTGACCACCGGGCAACCGGCGGCAAAGGTCATGACGATCGCCATTTGCAGCAAGACTTTAAAGGTGTCGCGAATTTTCGCGGCCGAGAACTCGGCGAAACTTTCGGCGCAATCGCCACCTTGCAACAGGAACGCGCGGCCTTGGGTGACCTCGGCAAACTGACGGCGCAACTCCCGGGCTTCACCGGCAAACACCAGTGGCGGATAGCTGGCCAGGGTTTGCTCTACCTGCTGCAAATGCGCAGCGTCAGGGTAGAGGGGTTGTTGCTGGATCGGCAAGGCGCGCCAGCTGTCAGGGCTCCAGGGTTGGCTCATCACGTTCTCTAGTGTTTTACGCTCGGACGGTCATGTTATCAGCAATTAGTGCGTGACCTGTTCCCGTCGCTTCGCGGACAATCGCGCCTTTGCCGCGCGCCTCGCGGTTTAAGTGCGCTGCTGTTTATTGCATGCAGGCCCGGTAACGATTCAGGAGACGAAATGACTGAGGAGCGCGTCGAGCATTTGCTCGCCGAGGTACAGGATGAGTTCGGCGTGATACGCGTGCTGGAAGTGGCCGATTACCGCTTTCTCGAGTTCGGTGACGCCATTGAACAGAGCTGCGTGTTTACCGCTGATCCGAGCTGGCTCGAGTACGACTACACCCGGGCGATGCTGATTGGCGCGTTGTGCCACGAACAACCGGAAAGCGCGCTGTTTCTGGGCCTTGGTGCGGGCACGTTGACTCAGGCCTGCCTCAAGTTCCTGCCGCTGGAAGATGTCGAGGCGATCGAATTGCGCCCCGACGTCCCGCGCCTGGCAATCGAATACCTTGGGCTGGATGATGATCCGCGCCTGTATATCCGCGTCGGCGATGCCCTGGAACTGCTCGATACCGCTGAGTCGGCGGACTTGATTTTCGTCGACCTTTATACCGATGTCGGGCCTGGTGTCGGGCATCTGGCCTGGAGCTTCCTGGAGAACTGTCAGAAACGCCTGAATCCGGGTGGCTGGCTGGTGATCAATCAGTGGGCCACCGACGACGGCAAACCGTTGGGTGCGGCGTTGCTGCGCGGGCTTTATCACCGGCACTACTGGGAGCTGCCGGTGAAGGAGGGCAATGTGATTTTGATCGTGCCTTCGGAGCTGGATCAGGTGCTGGACATGGACGGCTTGATGGCCAGGGCGGAAGGATTGGCGCCGCAATTGGGTTATTCGTTGCAGTCGTTGATCAAGGCGATTCGTCCGGCGACATAATGTGTTGTCTGCAATGGCCTCATCGCGGGCAAGCCTTGCTCCTACAGGGGGACGCGCAACCTGTAGGAGCATGGCTTGCCCGTGATGGCATTATCCGCATCAACACAAATCTCAGACTCCTTTGAAGATCCCGGGTCGCTTCTCAATCATCGACCGCACACCTTCCTTGGCATCCTCACTGTTCAACAACTTCTTCACCATCGCCGGCAAGCCCTGTGCCGCAGCGGTTTCTCCTTCATAGCGCGCCTGCCGGGCAGACATCAGCGTCGCCTGTACCCCGAGCGGTGCCTGTCGGGCAATCCGCTCGGCCAATTCAATCGCCCTTGGCAGTAAGTCCTCGCTGGCCATGACTTCCTGCACCAGCCCCAGACGCAAGGCGTCATGCGCATCGAACTCATCCCCGGTCAGCAACCAGCGCATGGCATTGCCCCAGCCAGCCAATTGATGCATGCGCAAAGTGGCGCCGCCGAACGGGAAGATTCCGCGCTGGACTTCCATTTGGGCGAAGCGGGTGTTGCTGGCGCACAGGTTGATGTCGGCGGCCAGCATCAACTCGATGCCGATGGTCAGGCAATAACCCTGAGCGGCCACTATCACCGGTTTGCTGACGCGGGGGCCAGCAAAAACACCCCACGGATCGCAGCCTCCTGCCGGTGCTTGCCAGCCTTCGGCCAATGCCGCGCTGGTGTTGACCAGATCGAGCCCGGCGGTGAAGTGTTCCCCATGGCCAAACACCACGGCCACCCGCGCCTCGTTGTCCGCTTCGAACTCGCCATAGGCCAGGCTCAGCTCGTTGAGCAGGTCGAGGTCAAAGGCGTTGCGTTTGGCGACCCGATCCAGGCCGATCAGCAGCACATGGTCACGTCGTTCACGGGTTACACGACTGGAGCAGGGCTGATTCATGCTGCATTTCCTCGGGAGGGAAGGGTGTGTCAGACCTCAGGTCTGCGTGATAACAGTGAACCGTTTTAGCGCCATCGCCAGCAGGGCCGGGCCTTTGAAAAATAGACTGCTGCACGATTATCCGCAAAGCCTGTGACACAACGGTGTATCCGTCAGTTTTCCGACAAATAATGCTCCCTTTTTGGGCGAATTCCGGTATAGTGCGCGCCGGCCTTTAACCGGGCCGCGTTTAGGTAGCGCAATTCCCCGAAGTCAGCTTCGGCTGCACGTCCGCACAGCGGACTCTTCCTTGACGAATCTTTTTCATTCATTCGTTTTCGCAAATCCCCGCCGACAAAGCAGCCAGGGCGACTCTTGAGTCTTACACGGCATGCGCAGCTTTGGAGCATGGGTCTTTGCGGATGCACTTAGAGGCAGACCCATGACCCAGGAAACCGGCGGCTTCGCCGCTTTTAATCTTAATCCGAATATTCTTGCAGCCGTCATTGCGACTGGCTACGAAGAGCCTTCGGCTATTCAGCAGCAATCGATCCCGATCATCATGGCCGGCCAGGACATGATTGGTCAGGCGCAAACCGGTACGGGTAAAACCGCCGCGTTCGCTTTGCCTATCCTGCATTGCATCGATCCTGCCAAGCGCGAGCCGCAAGCCCTGATCCTGGCGCCAACCCGTGAGTTGGCGCTGCAAGTAGCAACCGCTTTCGAAACCTATGCCAAGCAAATGCCGGGCGTTACCGTTGTGGCCGTTTACGGCGGCGCCCCTATGGGTCCACAACTGAAAGCAATCCGTAATGGCGCACAGATCGTTGTCGCCACTCCGGGCCGTCTGTGCGACCACCTGCGTCGTGACGAAAAAGTCCTGTCGACCGTGAATCACCTGGTCCTCGACGAAGCTGACGAAATGCTCAAACTGGGTTTCATGGACGACCTCGAAGTTATCTTCAAGGCCTTGCCTGCAACCCGTCAGACCGTATTGTTCTCGGCCACCCTGCCGCAGTCGATCCGTGCCATTGCCGAACGCCATCTGCGCGATCCGCAACACGTGAAGATCCAGACCAAGACTCAGACCGTTACCGCGATCGAACAGGCTCACCTGTTGGTTCACGCTGACCAGAAGACCTCGGCTGTATTGAGCCTGCTGGAAGTGGAAGATTTCGACGCCCTGATCATGTTCGTGCGCACCAAGCAAGCGACCCTGGACCTGGCCAGCGCCCTGGAAGCCAAAGGCTACAAAGCCGCTGCGCTGAACGGTGACATTGCCCAGAACCAGCGTGAGCGCGTGATCGACTCCCTCAAGGATGGCCGTCTGGACATCGTTGTGGCGACCGACGTTGCTGCTCGTGGCCTGGACGTTCCGCGCATCACTCACGTGTTCAACGTTGACATGCCGTACGATCCGGAATCCTACGTTCACCGTATCGGCCGTACCGGTCGTGCCGGTCGCGAAGGTCGTGCACTGCTGCTGGTGACTCCACGTGAGCGCCGCATGCTGCAAGTGATCGAGCGTGTAACGGGTCAAAAGGTTGCTGAAGTTCGCCTGCCGGACGCTCAGGCCGTTCTCGATGCCCGCATCAAGAAACTGACCAACAGCCTGTCGCCGCTGGTTGGCGATGCCGAATCGACTCACGGTGATCTGCTGGATCGCCTGACTGCCGACATCGGTTGCACTCCGCGTGCACTGGCCGCTGCTCTGCTGCGCAAGGCAACCAACGCTCAGGCGCTGACCCTGGCCGCGATCGAGAAAGAACGTCCATTGGTGCCGAACAACGCTCCGCGCGGTGATCGTCCAGAGCGTACTGGTGATCGTCCGGACCGTGGTGATCGTGAGCGTCGTGCTCCGGTTCCATTGGCTGAAGGTCGTGCTCGTTGCCGTACCGCGCTGGGTGCGCGTGACGGTATCGCTGCCAAGAACCTGCTGGGCGCCATCCTGAACGAAGGTGGCCTGGCTCGTGAAGCGATCGGTCGCATCCAGGTGCGCGACAGCTTCAGCCTCGTCGAGTTGCCGGAAGATGGTCTGGAGAAGCTCCTGACCAAACTGAAGGACACTCGCGTTGCCGGTAAGCAGTTGAAGCTGCGTCGCTATCGCGAAGATTAATCCGCTCTTGAGCTGATTGATCGCACATAAAAAATCCCCGACTGGTTCGGGGATTTTTTTTGCCTGCGTGATCAGCCGAAGCGATAAATGTCCATGCCCAGCGCCCCCATGGTGAAACCCTGGTGAGCAACGCTGAACTCGCCCCCGGCACTGCGGGCGAAATACAGTGGCAGTAAATGCTCGTCGCTAGGGTGGTTGCGCACTGCGTTTGGCGCTTGCTGGCGATAATCGTGCAGGGCCGTTTCGTCGTTGGCGGCCAGTTTCTCTACGATCCAGTCGCGAAATGCCTTGGCCCAGGGCTCGACGCTTTCCGGGCCGGCCTGCCAATCCAGTTCGCGCAGGTTATGGGTGATGCTTCCGGAGCCGATCAGCAGCACGCCGTGTTCACGCAGGCTGGCCAGCGCGTGGCCAACACGGGTTTGCAGGGCAGGGCCGCCACGGGTGGGCAATGAGACTTGCACCACCGGGATATCGGCTTGCGGGTACATCAAGGTCAAAGGCACCCACGCTCCGTGGTCGAAGGGGCGCTTGGTATCGATGCGCGCCGGCAGGTCGGCGGCCTTCAGCAATTCGACGATGTCCGCTGCCAATTGAGGATTTCCGGGGGCCGGGTATTGAACGTCGAACAGCGCCTGTGGGAAGCCACCGAAGTCGTGCCAGGTTTCCGGTTGTGGATGGCCGCTCACCAGCAGTTCGTGGCTTTCCCAGTGCGCGGAAACAATAACGATAGCCTTGGGTTTCGGCAATTCTGCGGCCAGGCGCGCAAGGGCTGGCCCGCTGGCGCCGGGTTTCAGGGCCAGCATGGGGGAGCCGTGGGAAATGTACAGGCTGGGGAACATGAATCAGCTCCTGAGAGTAAGATGGCTCCATCTTCAGTCAGATCATTGATCTAAATCTAATATAAGTTTTAGCGTCTTTTGATCGAATTTTTGGGATTAATTATGCAGCCGGAGTTTTGGCACAAGCGGTGGACGACGAATCAGATCGGCTTTCATCTGCCGGAAGTGAATCCTTATCTGCAGCGGCACTGGCCGCAATTGCGCCTGGAAGAGGGCGTGCGCGTATTGGTGCCACTGTGTGGGAAAAGTCTGGATCTGTTGTGGCTGGGAAAATGCGGTCACGAGGTGTTGGGCATTGAGTTGTCCGAAAAGGCGGTGGAAGACTTTTTTCGCGAGCATCAATTAGATCCGGACGTCAGCGATCAAGGCCCCTTCACTGTCTATCGGGCTGGTTCGATCGAGGTCTGGTGCGGTGATTTCTTCGCATTGACCGCCGGCGACGTTGCTGACTGCAGCGCGTTGTATGATCGTGCCGCGTTGATTGCACTGCCGCCGGCAATGCGCGAGCAGTATGCCGCTCACCTGAACCGGATTTTGCCGAAGGAGTCTCAGGGGTTGTTGATCACCCTGGATTACGACCAGGCGCAAATGGACGGCCCCCCGTTTGCTGTGCTGGATGACGAAGTGCAGCGCTTATTGGGCGGATCGTGGAAACTGAAGATTCTGGAAGATCAGGACGTGTTGAGTGAGAGCGGGAAGTTTCTCGAGGCAGGTGTCACTCGACTTGAAGAGCGGGTGTATCGAGTGTCCAGTCGAGGAATAAAATAGACAAAAAAAAGGCCCGCATTTCTGCGGGCCTTGTTTTATTGCTGAACGATCAGCGCTGAAGACGATGCAGGGCGTTGATACGTTCTTCCAGCGGTGGGTGGCTCATGAACATCCGGGCGAACCCTTGTTTGATGCCACCGTTGATGCCGAAGGCGTTCAGGGTGTCCGGCATGTGCACCGGCAGGCCCTGTTCGGCGCGCAGGCGTTGCAGGGCGCCGATCATCGCGGCAGTACCGGCCAGGCGTGCACCGGCTTCGTCGGCACGGAATTCACGCTTGCGCGAGAACCACATGACGATGGAGCTGGCCAGAATGCCCAGGACCAGTTCGGCGAAGATGGTTGCCACGTAGTAGGCAATGCCTTGGCCTTCTTCGTTCTTGAAGATCACCTTGTCGACAAAGTTGCCGATGATCCGTGCGAAGAACATTACGAAGGTGTTCACCACGCCCTGAATCAACGCCAGGGTGACCATGTCGCCGTTGGCCACGTGGCCAATTTCGTGGGCCAGAACGGCTTTCACTTCATCGGGCGAGAAACGCTCCAGTAACCCCTGGCTGACCGCGACCAGTGCGTCGTTCTTGTTCCAGCCCGTGGCGAAAGCGTTCGCCTCATAGGCCGGGAAAATCCCGACTTCAGGCATCTTGATCCCGGCTTCCCGGGACAATTGCTCGACGGTTTGCAGCAGCCATTGCTCGTGACGGGTGCGCGGCTGGGTGATGATCTGGGTGCTGGTGCTCATCTTCGCCATCCACTTGGAGATGAACAGCGAGAACAGCGAACCGGCAAAACCAAAGACCGCACAGAAAATCAGCAGCTGATTGAGGTTCAGATCAACCCCGTTGGCCGCCATGAACCCGTTGAAGCCAAAAAGGCTCAGGGTGATGCTGGCAATCAGCACGACCGCCAGGTTAGTGGCCAAAAACAGCAGGATGCGCATCATGGTTGTAGAAGTCTCCTCGTGCTAAAGATGTAGCGTACTGCGGGGTATATAAGGTGATGCACCGGGCTATTCAACCGGGTGACTATTTCAAACTGTGTCCTACATCAACACTTTAGTCAGTTGCAGGGCTTTTCCGACTTTTTTGCAGGAGATTTTTGTAGGCCTAATGCAGTCGCTACCCCCGCCATTGTTAGGCGAGAGCGGGAGGTGTGTCATCAGCCGTCGGTTCGAGTGGTGAAAGCCGGCCGGGACAGCAGATATGTTGCTGAATCAATCAACGTGCGACTTTAACCCAAAGTCGCACGTAGACCCGCCGCTTACTGGCGATAGGTCTTGAGGAAGCCGCCGATACGTCCGATGGCCATCTCCAGCTCATCCACTCGCGGCAGGGTCACCACACGGAAGTGGTCCGGCCAAGGCCAATTGAAGGCCGTGCCCTGAACAATCAACAGCTTCTCGGAGAGCAGCAGGTCGAGGACGAACTTCTCATCGTTGTGGATCGGGCAGACTTTCGGGTCGATCCGCGGGAACGCATACAGCGCGCCCATCGGCTTGACGCAGCTCACGCCCGGAATGTCGTTGAGCAGTTCCCAGGTGCGATTGCGCTGTTCCAGCAAGCGGCCCTGTGGCAGTACCAGATCATTGATGCTCTGGTAGCCGCCCAATGCGGTCTGGATCGCGTGCTGGCTCGGCACGTTGGCACACAGGCGCATGTTCGCCAGCATGTCGATGCCTTCGATGTAGCTTTGGGCGTGGTGTTTCGGGCCGGAGATGGCGATCCAGCCGGAACGGAAGCCCGCCACGCGATAGGACTTGGACAGACCATTGAACGTCAGGCACAGCAGGTCCGGAGCCAGGGAGGCGGTGCAAATGTGCACGGCATCGTCGTACAGGATCTTGTCGTAGATTTCGTCGGAGAACACCACCAGGTTGTGCTGGCGGGCCAGTTCCAGCATGCCCAGCAGGACTTCCTTGGAATAGACGGCGCCGGTCGGGTTGTTCGGGTTGATGATCACCAGGGCCTTGGTGTTCGGCGTGATCTTGGCCTTGATGTCGGCCAGGTCCGGCCACCAGTTGGCTTGCTCGTCGCACAGGTAATGCACCGGGTTGCCACCCGACAGGCTGACCGCGGCCGTCCACAGCGGATAGTCCGGGGCCGGCACCAGTACTTCGTCGCCATTGTTGAGCAGGGCCTGCATCGACATCACGATCAGTTCGGAAACGCCGTTGCCCAGGTAGATGTCTTCGATGCCGACGCCTTCCACCTGCTTTTGCTGGTAGTACTGCATCACGGCCTTGCGCGCACTGAACAGGCCCTTGGAGTCGCTGTAGCCCTGGGCCGTCGGCAGATTGCGGATTACGTCCTGAAGGATTTCATCCGGCGCTTCGAAACCAAACGGTGCCGGGTTGCCGATGTTCAGCTTGAGGATGCGATGACCTTCCTCCTCCAGGCGTTTGGCGTGCTTGAGCACTGGGCCGCGAATGTCGTAGCAGACGTTGGCGAGCTTGTTCGATTTGCTGACCTGCATGGCGATGTGTTCCCGAAAATGAACGATCCAGGCGGCGTATGAACAACCGTGCTGGGAATCCTGCGTATTCACACAGGCCTGACGCCTTCAGTGGCGGCACTCATAAATCCGTTTGAATGCGCGTGGTCTGGCTGCCAGACTGGCGTTTGACGAGGCGCAATCATACGTGCCGCCCGATCCGTGGAAAAGGTACAGATCGGGCTTTTTCAGCTGCTGAGGTGTGATGATGGAAAAGTTGGAAAAAACCCTGGAAGAATGGAGAGCAATGCTCGATCCAGAGCAGTACAACGTGTGCCGTCTCAAAGGCACCGAGCGACCGTTCTCGGGCAAATACAACGCAACCAAAACTGACGGTGTCTACCACTGCATCTGCTGTAACGAGCCGCTGTTCGACTCCAGGACCAAGTTTGACTCTGGCTGCGGCTGGCCGAGCTTCTACGCGCCGATTGGCGACAGCGCGATGACCGAAATCCGCGATGTCAGCCACGGCATGATCCGCACCGAGGTGGTCTGCGCCAAATGCGATGCGCACTTGGGGCACGTATTCCCGGATGGCCCGCCGCCGACCGGCCTGCGTTATTGCATCAACTCGGTGTGCCTGGACCTGGTGCCGCGCGAATAATGTGAGCCCTGTAGGAGCACGGCTTGCCGGCGATGGCAATCTCAAGGACGCCATCGCCGGCAAGCCGTGCTCCTACAGGGTTTTCGTGCTCCCATTGATTTATTAAATTGCACACAATTCAATTGCTCGCTATGTTTGTCTCAATCTATCCCATACAGAGTCAGAAACCATGAGCGACAACCTGCTGAACATCCCTTGCACCACCATCAAGGGTGAACAAAAGACCCTGGCTGATTTCGCCGGTAAAGCAGTGCTGGTGGTAAATACGGCGAGCAAGTGCGGCTTCACTCCGCAATACAAAGGGCTGGAAGAGTTATGGCAAACCTACAAGGACCAGGGGCTGGTCGTCCTTGGTTTTCCGTGCAACCAGTTCCGTAAACAGGAGCCAGGCAACGAAGAGGCGATTTCCGAATTTTGTGAGTTGAACTTTGGTGTCAGCTTCCCGCTGTTCAAGAAGATTGAAGTCAACGGTGCAGGCGCCCATCCGTTGTTCGTTCAACTGAAAAAACGTGCTCCGGGGGTGCTGGGTTCGCAGGGCATCAAGTGGAACTTCACCAAGTTCCTGATCGGCAAGGACGGTCAGCTGGTCAAGCGCTTTGCTCCGGCGACCAAACCGCAGGACTTGAGCCGCGAGATTGAAGCTCTGCTCAAATGAACAGCGTGTCAGTTGATTCGTTGAAGCTGGACAGCCAGCTCTGCTTCAAGCTGTACGCCGCGTCCCGGGCGGTGATCCGGGCCTACAAGCCGATGCTCGATCAGCTCGGCCTGACTTACCCGCAATACCTGGCCATGCTGGTGTTGTGGGAATGGCAGGAGGCTGCCCCCGAGCAACCGACGGTCAAGGCGCTGGGCGAGCGTCTGGCGCTGGATTCCGGCACCTTGACGCCGTTACTCAAACGTCTTGAGCAACTGCAACTGGTGCAGCGTCAACGTTCGGCCCGCGATGAGCGAGAGGTGCACCTGAGTCTGTCGCCTTCTGGCAAGGCATTGCGTGATCAAGTCGGCCCACTCAAGGCGAGCCTGCTGTGTGACAGCGGAGTGGATCTGGACCGCCTGAATGATCTGCGCGAGGGGCTTGACCATTTGCTGGGGCAGATCAAAGCGCTGTCGTAGTGGGAATCCACAAATCGAGCAGGGCGGCCAGCTCTTCGCGGCGGAAGGGTTTGGCCAGGTAGTCGCTCATGCCCGCCGCACGGCAGCGTTCGCGTTCTTCGGACATGGCGTTGGCGGTCAGCGCGACGATGGGCAATTGTGGCCAGCGTCCGCTGTGGCGAATTTGCCGGCTGGCTTCGTAGCCATCCATCACCGGCATGTTGCAGTCCATCAACACCAGATCGAAATCGCTGTATTCAAGCTGATCCAGCGCTTCGGCGCCGTGAGCGGCGACGATGACCTCGCAGCCGAGTTTTCCGAGCATGCCCTTGGCCACTAATTGATTGACCGGGTTGTCCTCGACCAGCAACACGCGCCCGCGCCGCTGATGGGGAAGGGCTTCGGTGCGCGCTCCGTTGATTGTCGTGGTTTGCGCAAACAAAACCCGTTGCAAGGCCTGGTATAGCGCATTGCGCGCCAGCGGACGTGCCTGTTGCTGCAGCGGCGCGAGGGCGCTCACCTGTTCGCTGGGCATGAAGTTGCCATAAGCGGTCACCAGCAGAATCGGCGCGGCAAGGGTAGGGCGCAGGCCAAACAGGCATTCGGGGCAGTCGGTGATCAGTACATCAGGCTCAAGCCCTAGTAACGAGTCATCAATGGAGCGCTGTTGATAGTCGAGCCCCCAGGCGGGTAACAGGGCTTTCAGCAGTTCAGCCAGACCGCTGCTGGCGGCGGTGATCGCAATGACCTTCCCGGGCAGCGGTGCCGGAGATACGGCGCGGGTGTGGACGGGCAGCGGCAGGTCGGCGCAGAACTGGCTACCGAAACCGGCTTCCGAGCTGATGCTCAGACGTCCCTGCATGGCTTCGCAGAGGTTATAGGTGAGGGCCAGGCCCAGTCCCGTACCGCCGAACTGTCGGGTAATACCTGCGCCTGCCTGGGTAAACGGCTGGAAGATCTTGACCTGGGCATCGTGGGCGATCCCGATACCGGTGTCGCAGACTTCGATTCTGACGCCGTCTTCGAACGTGGACAGGCGTAAATCGACCCGACCGAAGCGGGTGAACTTGAGCGCGTTGGACAACAGATTGCTGACGATCTGCCGCACGCGAGTCGGGTCCCCCAATACCAGCGCCGGAAATTGCGGCTCGATCAGGCATGTCAGCTCTACACTGGGCGCCGCATTCTGAGACAGCAGGTTGGCGGTGTCTTCGACCAACGCGCCAAGGTCGAACGGAATGTGTTCGAGTTCCAGCTGACCGGCATCGAACTTGGACAGGTCGAGAATATCGTTGAGCAGTTCCACCAGCACTTTGCCCGAGTCATGGGCAATCGACAGTTGTTGCTGTTGCTCGGCCGTAAGTGGACCGTCCAGCGACAACGCGATCATCCCCAACAGGCCGTTAAGGGGGGTGCGAATTTCATGGCTCATGTTGGCCAGAAATACCGAGCGTGCTTCTGCCATCTCGATGGCGGTGGTGCGAGCGGTTTCCAGTTCCTGATTGGATTGGCTGAGCCGGGCATTGATCGCCTTGAGTTCCGCTGTGCGTGCCGAGACGATGTTTTCGAGTTGACTGAGGTAGTCGGTCAGGCGGTTTTCGGCGTTGCGTCGTTGCTGGATTTCGGTGGCGATGTTTTCGAATTGTTGGTTGGCGACTTTGACCAACACACCGATTTCGTCGTGTTCATGCCCCGCCGGGTATTCCAGCCAGGTCGGCTGCGCGCTACGCGGATCGCGGCCACTGAGTTCGCGAATAACCCGCACCAAGGGCTTGGTCAGCATCACGTAGAACAGCGCCAGAAGAATGCCTGTCAGGATCAGGCTTCGCGCAAAACCGTTGAGTAGCGTCACCTCGGCCCGACGCAGGAAGCGGCTGCCGAAGGCATAGGTATCGACTTCAAGTTGCAAGGTCCCAAGGGATTCGTCAGGCAGATGATCGAGAAAGAGGCGGTCTTCGAACTGCCGGTTGGCCCCAAACAGGAAGTCGCTGATCACTCGATAACCGCTTTGCAGACCCGGGCGCTTGACGCTGGCGAGCACGACATTGTTGTTGTCGGTCAGTTTCGCGCCGATGATTGCCGGCGAGCGCATCAGGCCCAGGGTCAGTTCCTGGGCGAGTTCGGCGTCGATGTTGTAGGCGATGCGTGAGGCTGGGTTGTGGCTGATTTCCAGCAAAGACAATATTTCGCGGTTGATGGAGGCGTCTTCGCTGGCATAATCGATGCCTATTTGCAGCAGGCTGAGCAGCGTGCCCAGAATGAAACCGACCAGCACAGTCAGCCGGGCTTGCTTGTATGACAGCCGGTGGGTGAATTTGATATCCATGGGGTGTTGAACCACTTCCGTTTCCTTTCGCTGCTCAAGCATAGTCGATCATGCATGGATTCCGATGTTCTCGCGAACCCCTGAGCCTGGGATGAACCGGGCACCGAACGCTGTGTAGTCGTCGCTGTATCGCCATCATTACTGTGAACGTGCCCGAGGAGAAGACGTGGACGCCCGATTGAATGCTTTTCTTGAACGCGCCGATGCCGTCCTGGCCCGTATCGAACCGCTGTTGCCGGCCCACCGGCAAGCCATCGACTGGAATCAGTGCCTGGCGGCGCGCTGGCAACGAGAGGGGCGCAGCGGTTTTCTGTTGCCGCTGCACGTCAGCCTCGACATGCGCCTGTCCGACCTGATCGGCGTGGATCGTCAATTGGAGCAGTTGGGTCGAAATACCCAACAGTTCCTCGACGGCATGCCGGCCAACCACGCCTTGCTCTGGGGCTCGCGCGGCACCGGTAAATCGTCGCTGGTGCGTGCCTTGCTGGCCGAGCACGCCAACGCCGGCCTGCGCCTGATCGAGATCGAGCGCGATCACTTGGCCGACTTGCCGCGAGTGGTCGAGCAGATCGCCAAGTTGCCGCAGCGCTTTGTGCTGTTCTGCGATGACCTGTCGTTTGAGTCGGGTGAGGGCGACTATCGCGTGCTCAAGAGTGTACTCGACGGTTCCCTCGAGCAAGCGCCGGACAACGTTTTGCTGTACGCCACTTCCAACCGTCGCCATTTGGTACCGGAGAAGGAAAGTGATAACGAAAACTGGAAGCGCGTCGACGGCGAACTGCACCCCAGCGAGGCAGTGGAAGACAAGATCGCGTTGTCGGACCGCTTCGGCTTGTGGTTGTCGTTTTATCCATTTACTCAGGAACATTTCCTCAACGTCGTTGAACACTGGATCGGTCAACTGGCCGGCAAGGCCGGCCTTGAGTGGCAGCGTGACGAAGCACTGGACATCCTCGCGGTGCGTTGGGCCGGCGGCCGAGGCAATCGCAATGGACGTTGCGCTTATCAATTTGCCCGCTATTGGGTCGGGCTCAAGCTGTTGGAGCACAAAGCATGATTGATTTACAGAAGAGCGGCCAAGGGCTGGATGGTTACGGCATGTTGTGGGCGCAGCTGGAATCATTGCTGGCCGATGAGCGTGATTTCATTGCCAATGCGGCACAGTTCTCGGCATTCCTGTTCAACCAGCTCGATGACTTGAACTGGGCCGGTTTCTACCTCAATCGCAATGAAGAACTGGTGCTCGGTCCGTTCCAGGGCCAGATCGCTTGTGTACGCATTCCATTCGGCAGGGGGGTGTGCGGCACAGCAGCGGCAACATTGCAGACCCAGCTTGTTGAAGATGTGCACGCATTTCCCGGTCACATCGCTTGTGACAGTGCGTCGAACAGCGAGTTGGTGGTGCCCTTGGTCAAGGACGGTCGATTGATCGGTGTGCTGGACCTCGACAGCCCGAAGCTTGCGCGTTTTACCGCTGAAGATCAGGCCGGTATCGAACGGTTGGCAGCGATATTCCTGCGCCTGACCGATTGCTGATCACGCTGTCAGGCCTGCCTTGGCCAGCAGGCTTGACGAGTCGACGGCGTCAATCTGCGCCGGATCGAGAAATCGTTTCGCGTACTGCAAATAGATTTGTGAGTTGATGAATAGCCCGAACAGCTCTGGGTCAATGTGGGCGTCACGGCACATGAAGGCCATGATGCCCAGCGCTTCGCTCAGGGTTTTGGCCTTCTTGTAGGGGCGGTCGGCAGCGGTCAGCGCTTCGAAAATATCGGCAATCGCCATCATCCGCGCCGGCAGGCTCATTTCTTCTCGTTTCAATTGTTTTGGATAACCGGTGCCGTCCATTTTCTCGTGATGGCCGCCGGCGATTTCCGCGACGTTGTTGAGGTGCGCGGGGAAGGGCAGGTGGCTGAGCATCAGGATCGTTTGCACCATGTGATGATTGATGATGTAACGCTCCTCGCGCGTCAGCGTGCCTCGGGTAATGCTCAGGTTGTAGAGTTCGCCGCGGTTGTACTTGTAGTGCGGTACATCGAGTTTGAAACCCCATGGGTTATCAGCCGGGATCAGCTCGCTTTCGGCGCGTTCGAACACGTGCTCGGGTTTGTCCGCCAGCAATGGCTCGCTGACCGGTAGCGTCGGCGCCGGAGTACGTGACTGGCGGCGATTCTCCTCCCATGAAACCCCGAGCCGATCATCCAGGGTTCGGGTCCAGGTGCGTTCAGCAATGCTGCGCAAACGTTGCAGGTCGGATTCAGCCATGGCCTCGCCGCCCAGATTGCAGTGGGCGATGAAGGCAAAATCATCATCCAGTTCTGCCAGGCGAGTATCGCGCAATTCGCTAAGCTGGCGTTCGTCGCCGCCCTGGGCGATGGCCTGCCAGTAGTTGACCCAGGCATCGCGCTTGAGCACTTCGAAACGCGTGCGGATTTCGTGGATGCGGTCGTTCAGGGTTTCAAGTTTGGTGGCTTTGTCGACCACGTACTCAGGGGTCGTGACCTTGCCGCAATCGTGTAGCCAGGCGGCAATGTGCAGGGCTTCCCATTCATCTTCCGTGGGCTGATAACCACTGAAGGCCGGCTCCTGACTGGCGGCGGCAGCCTGAGCGAGCATCAGCGTCAACGCGGGCACCCGCTGACAATGCCCACCGGTGTAAGGACTCTTGGCATCGATGGCGCCAGCCAGCAGTTGAATAAAGGAGTCCAGCAGCTGTTTTTGTCTGGCCTGCAGGCGCTGGCTTTCAATACTCACCGCCGCTGCGCCGGACACTGCCTGGAGAAACGCGATGCGGTCAGGACGAAGCTTTTCCAGGTCGCTTTGTGTGCCGCTGTCGGCCAACAGGAAGATCAGCAGGCCTACGGTTTCGTTGTGGCGATTGTGCAATCGGATGCCGATCAGATGAACCCGTGGACATTCCAGTGCGAGCATCACTTTTTGCAGGTCGGCGGCATTTTCGTAGCCCAGGCTAGTGACGACGTTGTCGGCGCTCGACAACTGCTGCATCCACTGAGGGCTCTGTGGGTCATGAAGTGCGTGGCCTTCAATGCCGAACGCCTGCAACGCCTGGGAGGTATCGTTGATCACCAGACCATGAGGCTCCATGCGATCGCCATCCTGTTCGCGCAGGTAGATCAGACCCGCCTGGGCCTGCCCGATTTTCACGGTTTCGAACAACACTCGTTGCAGCAGTGGGGCGAAACGGGTCTCGGCGCTCAAGCTGTCAGTGATCTGGAAAAAGCTCGCCAGGGTGTCCTTCATGCGCGCCATCGACACGCTCAATTGGTCAACTTCAAGTACTGGCGAGCGCCGGCTGACGGGAAAGTTGAAATCGAAACTGCGGATCGCATCGGCTTCCTGCACCAGTGCGCGCAGGGGCTTGACCAGAATCCTCGAGGTAAGCCAACCCAGCGGCAGGCACAACAGCAACGTGGCCAACGTCACCAGCGCCCCTTGCCAGCGCATGCGGTAGGCATCGACGAGCAATTCATCTTCCGGCACCAACAGCGCCAGCTGCAATCCTTCAGGCCCGCCTTCCTGCATGCTGCTGCGGGCCACGATCCATTGGCGACCGGCCGTGTCCAGGCGACTACCTTCGGGTGGATGGGTGAGCAAGGCAGCGAGTGCCGGGTTCAAATCGGTCGCCTTGATCAAGCGTGCAGTCTGGTCGTCGACGATCAGCCTGCTGCTATCGGGGTAGGCAACGGCATTGCCCTTGCTATCGAAGAGGACGATCTCGGTATGCGGCGTCACCACATGCTTGGCCAGCGTCGCGGAGAGTTCGGCGAGGGTAAGGTCGGCGCCCATTACCGCGTTCTCGCCACTGCGCAGGGCGAGGGTGGTGCCGACATTGTGGGTGGAGAAAAACACATAAGGTTCGGTCGTGATCTGGCCTTCATCGCGGCGCGCGCTGGTAAACCAGGCGCGAGTGCGCGGATCGTAGGTTTCGTCGGGGTTATCCTGGCGGTTGATGAGGGCCAGCTTCTGATCAAAAAACAGTGACAGGGACCGCGCTTTCTCACCGCTAGCCGGACGCTCAATGCTCCAGACTTGATAGGCCGCCGAGTCCGGGGCATTAGTGAGTGTTCTCAGGGCCGGGGTTCGCAGGGGGCGTACCATGAAAAAGTCGCCATTGCTGTATCCCAGGTACAGCGAGGCCAGGTTGGGATTGCTTTTGAGCGACTGGCTAAAGGGCTTGAGCAGTGCGAGTCGTTGCTCCAGCGCGGGCGCCTCGGTTGCCGGATTGTCCACCAACAAGCTCAGCAGGTGGCGAATCGGTTCATAGGTGCCTTGCAGGTCCAGCCGGACATCCTGCTCGATGCGGTTGAACAGTTTTTCGCTGCTGGACAGGATGATCTGCGTGGTTTGGTGGTAATTAAAAATGCCCAGCACCACGCCCGTGAGCAGCAGCAGGAAAGTAAACATCACGCTGATATGGACGTGCAGCGGAAGCCGTCGTTGATCGGTGCGCAGTGGGCTGGACATTACTGGTCTCTCCGTGATGGTTAACACACTGCTCAGCGCTCAAGCATAGTTAAGGCTCATTCTTTCTGCTTCGGTCGTTGTGCCCTATTTGTTGCTGCAATGCCTGCTCCAGTTCGAGCATGGTGAGCTCTATCGCCTTGGTGCAATTGGCGACATCTTCGGGGTGGAAAACGTCATGGCAGGCGCTTTCGAGTGCCTCACAACTGTCGATCACTCGACTCGCCTGGACGATGCGGGCCGCGCCCTTGATTTTGTGAGCGACGTCCAGGAACGACTGGCGGTCTTTGCATTGTGATAGCGCCAGCAATTCCTGGCGGTCCAGTCGATTGCTGTTCAGCAATTCGGACAACAAACGCTGGTCCAGCTTCGGATTGCCGCCGGTCAGCAGTTGCAACCCTTCGAGGCTGAATGCCGGCTCGCGGGCGATCGGTTTGATGCGCTCAATCCAGTGCCTCAACGCCATCAAGCTGAGGGGCTTGAACAGGCAGTCGTCCATTCCGGCATTTTTGCAGCGCTGTATTTCTTCCGGCTGCGCGTTGGCGGTGAAGCCCAGCAAGGTGCAGGCCGCGCGCGGCTGTTGCCGTTCGTGTTGGCGAATCAGACGGGCCAGTTCATAGCCGTTCATGACCGGCATGTTGCAATCGACAATCACCAGATCGAACCCTCCGTTTTTCCATGCATCCAGCCCGGTCTGGCCATCCGTTTCAGCGCAGTAGTGGTGCCCCAGAAACTCCAGTTGCTGACACATGAGCAAGCGATTGGCCGGGTGATCATCGACCACCAGGACATTCAAGGGGGATGAGGTGGGGGGAACAGGCGCTTCGGCGGTGTTCGTTACCGGCTCGGGCGGCAACGTGGCCATTTGCAGCGAAATCTCGACCTGAGTACCGACACCGGGCTGACTGCGCAATTGCAGGCTGCCACCCATCATCTCGCACAACGTGCGGCTGATCACCAGACCCAGCCCCGCCCCCCCACGAGTCGACTGCGCGCTATGGGTCGCCTGAGCGAAGGGTTCGAACAGGCGCTGTTGATCCTGTTCGCTGATGCCGATTCCGCTGTCCTGAACCTGCAAACGCAACAAAACCCGATCGGTTTCGTCAGTGGCATGCAACTCACTCACAATCCGGACCTGACCTTGTTCGGTAAACTTGATGGCGTTGCTGACCAGATTGGACAGCACCTGCTTGAAGCGCATCGGGTCTAACAGGACGTCGGTTGGCATTTGGGCAGGGTTGAAGTCGAGCAGCAGGCGCAGGTTTTTCTGGCGGGCAAGGCCGTCGAAGATCCTGACCACCGAAGCCATCGTTTCGCCCAGGTTGACGCGTTCCGGGTTCAAACTCAGGTGCCCGGATTCGATTCGCGCAATATCAAGAATGTCCCCGATCAGTTCCAGCAGGTCTCTTGCCGAGTTGTAGGCGACGTCGATGGCGGGTCGGTCTGGATGATTCGCTTCGATACGTTTGAGGGTCAGTTCCAGCATGCCGATGATTGCATTCATCGGGGTGCGAATTTCATGGCTCATGGTCGCCAGGAAGGTGCTTTTGGCCCGGTTCGCTTCATCGGCACGTTCCTTTGCGGCGCGAAGTTCATCGAACAGTTGTCGCCGGTCGCTGATATCGATCCAGCCGCCGATGATGCCCTGCACTTCACCGCTTGAGTCCCGGTAAGGCAAAACCCAGTGATAAATCGTCATCTGGCGATTGCCGATGTGCAGCGTGCGATCGAGAATCAGCGGTATCCCTTCACTCATGACGCGCTGGTAATCCGTCTCGTATTCACGCGCTTCGAAAGCATTGCTCATCTTGCCCTCAATGACGCTTTTGCCGATCACGTCTTCGTATTTCGCACTAAAGGCCTCCAGGTAACTGTCGTTGCAGCTTTGCAGTAACCCCTGCCGATCACGCACGTAGATTGGATGCGGCGTTCCATTGACCAGCGACCGCATGAACTCAAGTTGATCATTCAGCGCTAGCTCGGCCGACTGACGCTGTTTTATCTGACGACGCATGTAAGCGTTCCAGGCAATGGAAATCAGCAGCAGCACGCCTACCCCCAGGACCACCTGATAGAACACCCGGTGATAGCTTTGCCAGGTGTTTTGCGAAGTCGACGCGTAACCCCGCCAGCGGCTGTTGATGATGCCCAACTCTTCCGGGGTAATGCTCAGCAGCGCCTTGTCGAGGATGGCACTCAATTCCTTGGCATCACGCCCGGTCGCCAAAGAGAACGCCGCCTGCTGAGTGCCAAGAGTGGAAGTGATCTGAAGGGTGTCTTCGAAGATTCTGGATGAAACAAAGTAGTTGGCGATCACCAGTGAATTGATCGCACCGTCAGCCTGGCCCTCTGCAACTAGTTGCACGGCACTGAAGGTGTCCGGTGTTTCGATCAGATTGATGTGCGGATACTGATGGCGCAGGTAATCCACCATCGGGTTACCTTGGGCAATCGTCAGGCGCTTGCCTGAAAACTGTGTGAGGTTTGTCGAGCTGCCAGCCCCTTTGCGCGTCAGCAGGACAAAGGAGTTTTCCAGATAGGGACGGCTGAAGTTCAGCAGCGTTTCACGTTGTGTGCTGGGTAGCAGCGCGGCAATCAGGTCGGCCTGATGGTGACTGACTCGCTCGATCATCTCGTCATCGCTTCGAGTTCGATGGATCTCGAAGCGCAGTCCGGTGCGTAACCTGATCAGCTCCAGCAGGTCGGCGGTGACTCCCCGAAAGTTGCCGTCATTATCGAAAAACGTCAGCGGCGCAAACGCTTCATTGACCACTACGCGCACGACCGGATGTTGCGCCAGCCAGCGTTCTTCGCGACCGGTCAGTTGCAGCTTGTGATCGGTGAGAAGAATGTCACTGCCGGCACTCCAGCGCTTGGCGATGTTTTCTCGCTCGCTGGTGGGCGTGGCAATCAGTATCGCGTTGATAATCCCAAGAAGGTCCGGGTTGTTCCTGTGCACGGCAAAACTGAAGCCGTGGACTTCGTGCTTACCGAAGTTCGCCATCCGGATGTTGTTCAGGTAGCCCTTGTTGATCAGGTAATGGGTGGAAATGGTGTCGCCAAGAAAGACATCGGCCTGGTCGAAAGCAACGGCGTTGATTGCATTCTGGTAAGAGGGGTAGGACGTGATGATCGCCTTTGGATACAGGGCTTTGACTTCTTCCATGGGCAAATAGTGGTACACCATGCTCAATCGCAACCCGGCAAGGCCATCGGTCAGGGATCGGGTTTCACCTTCCCGTGTCACCAGAACAGGTTGATCCGCGGCGTAAGGTGCTGAAAGCACAATATTGGCGTTACGTGCCTCGAATCCGTTGGCACTGCCGAGCATGTCGACTGCGCCGCTTTCCAGTGCCCCGATCGCGTCTTCCCGGGAGGCATAGCGCTGAACCTTGACTGGCAGGCCGGTGGCCTTGCCAAGGATACCCGCATAATCGGCGGTGAAGCCTTCATAGTCGTTGCCACTTTGCGTCAGGTCGAATGGCGGGTAGTCGGGGGCTGAAGTACCGAGGATCAGTTCACGTTTATTGTTGATCCAGTGTCGTTGTGATGAATCCAGTTGGACTTCCATGTGCCCGACCATTGATCGACTGAGCAAGGTGAAATGTTCGCTGGCGGAATGTGCCGCAGACACTGAGGGGCTCAGACAAAAGCCTGCGGTTATCAGTATTAGATAGTCCTTTAAACGACTGGGCATCCGGTCTCTCACACTAAGGCGTTACGTTTTGCCATATCGATGAGTTCAACCAGTGATTTGGCTTTGAGTTTTTGCATCAGGCGCTTTTTATAGGTGCTGACCGTCTTGTTGCTCAGGAACATGCCCTTGGCAATTTCCTTATTGGTGCGACCTTGTGCAAACAGTTGCAATACCATCAACTCCCGGTCGTTGACCGACTTGAAGAGTTCCAGATCGGCGTATCGCGAGTCATCGCTACGGACAGGGTTCAATGCCTGGCTGGGAAAGTAGTTGTAGCCCGAGAGCACCGCTTTGATTGCACTCACCAGTTCACTGAGGTCTTCCTGTTTGCATACATACCCCGAGGCACCGGATTGCATGCAGCGAATACCGAACAGTGTCGGGCACTGAGCGGTTAACACCAGCGTTTTTAACGGGGTGCACATGGCGTTGAAACGCGAGAGGACTTCCAGTCCATCCAGTTTGGGAATGCTGATGTCGAGAATCACCAGGTCCGGCATGCATTCGCGAACCATCTGCATGGCGTCGACCCCATTATCAGTTTCGCCGACGACTTTATACCCCTCATGTTCGAGCAACATTCGGACGGCAAGACGGATAACGGGGTGATCGTCGACAATAAATACGGAGTTCATAATCAGATCCCATGCGAGCTCAAATAAAGCGCGCACCTTAGCTCAGATAGTTGAGGGGGCGCATGAACTGACAAGCCGATAGCAGTGATATAGGACAAATCCTACAATCAAAGAGGATATGGACTACACCTCAACTAGGTTTTTAATGAAGATCAATGGATATGTTATATGTGTGAGCCGGACTCTAAATCTATAGTTAGTGTATTAAGTGTGTTGGATTAAAGGACTTATAGTGAGGCCAGGGTCAACAGATTTCTAAAATCTGATTGTTGCAATGGTTTTATCAAGTAACCCAGTAAGGGGAGATCATGTTCGTCGGCTGTTTTTTTGAGCTCGTCCAGTTCTCGGGGTGTCAGACTGCTTAGAAGTATCGCTTGCTTGATCATTCCCTGGTGGCTGGCGAACTCGATCAAATCAAGGCCCGGGAGATCCGGCAGGCATTGATCACACAGAAGAATGTCGAAGGGCTGTGAAGACTCGAGCATCCGGCGTAAAGCGCTCGCGGCACTGTCCGAGGCGGTGAGTTGGGTGAAGCCATAACTCTCTAGCAGGCATTGGGTCGCTTTGAGCTGAAAGGGATGATCTTCCACCAGCAAGATGCGCCAATCGTGTTTGAACCTGACATTTTTCATGCTTCATGTGTCGAGCAGAGTGGACGGTGATTATTGCGCCAGCAGGGCAGGCAGTCGATCAGCCAGCGCTGCGCACGATGTAGGGCGATTCTGTTTGCGAGTGAACATCAACCAGCTCTTCAGGCAATCTGAACAGCTGGTCGAGGGGGATTCACCCGCGGCTTGAACGACCGGTCATTTCCAGGGCCATTTCACTGGCGTAGCTGTCGGTCATACCGGCGATGAAGTCGATCATGCGCAAGAAAGACGTATGCAAAGGCCCGCGAGGATCGGGTGCATTGTTCCCCAATAGATCAAGGATGCGACGACTTTTGAACGAGGGCGTTCGACCGTTGTGTTGTTCCAGCGCCGCTCCGCAAAACGCGTTCAGAAGAATTTCCAGCGTGGTGTAGGCGCCGATTTCATGCAGCGTCTTGCGTTTGTCCTGGAAAATCTTTTTTCTGGCCATGTCTTTGGCATTCAAGACGCAACGCTTGGCCGGGCCATGCATGTGCTCCACCAGATCACCGGGCAGTGTGCCGGCCAACAGGGCGTCCTGTTGTTCGACGAAGGCGCGCGCCGCAGCATTGGTCAAGTGTTCGATGGCTTTGCCCCGCAGGATGGCCAGTTTGCGACGCCGCGAATCCAGTGGACCGAGTTGGCGATAGGTTTCCGGAAGGTCGTCGCCCACAAGGTTGAGTAGCAAAGACTCGACTTCGGCGTATTCCAGCAACTCCATTTCCAGACCGTCTTCCAGGTCGATCAGCGCGTAGCAGATGTCATCGGCGGCTTCCATCAGGTACACCAATGGGTGGCGCGCCCAGCGCTGCTCTTCCAGTTGTGGCAGGCCGAGTTTGTGAGCGATCTGCTCCAGCAACGGCAGTTCGCTCTGATAACAGCCGAACTTGTGCTTTTTGTAACCCAGTGAGTCCGCGTGCTTCGCCGTCCAGGGATACTTCAGGTACGTACCCAGCGTGGCATACGTCAGCCGCGTGCCACCGTCGAACTGATGGTACTCAAGCTGAGTGAGCACCCGGAAGCCTTGGGCGTTGCCTTCGAAATTGAGGAAATCGTTGCGTTCGACTTCGCTCATGGCATCCAGCCAACCACGGCCTGCGGCCTGCTGGAACCAGTGTCGGATGGCGTCTTCGCCGGAGTGGCCGAAGGGTGGGTTGCCAATGTCATGGGCCAGGCAGGCCGATTGCACCACCATTCCCAGATCGCTCGGGTCGCACCAGTCGGGCAGGGCGTCGCGAATGGTTTCGCCCACACGCATGCCCAGTGAGCGGCCGACGCAGCTGACTTCCAGTGAGTGGGTCAGGCGCGTATGGATATGATCGTTGCTGGTGACCGGATGGACTTGGGTCTTGCGTCCAAGCCTGCGAAAAGCGCCTGAGAAAATAATGCGGTCATGGTCTTTATGGAAAGGGCTGCGGCCGAGTTCTTCCGGGCTGTGCAGAGGTTTTCCGAGGCGTTCGCGGGTAAGCAGGGTTTGCCAATCCAAGGCGGGTCTCTCCGTCAGGTGACTGAGCCCTTAGCTTCCGGGTTCGCGCCGGTGCCTGCAAGTGGAACTGGCGCCCGGCGGCGTCGATGTCGATGGACACGCAGGATCGAACCTCTCGATAAAGAGGTTCGTCCCGCGGGTGTTGCAAGCATGCCATTCAGTCTTTACGTGAATTGCTTTGCAGGACCAGTTTGATCAAGGGCGCCAGGCTGGTGCCCAGCCGTACCAGGCGAGTCAGGCTGCTGACGCCACCGCGTCTGGCGCCTTTGCCGGTCAGGAAGCCCAGCAAAGTGACAGCCGCCACGCCCCAGAGCGGAGCATGCTTGATGCCAAAATTCTCCTGCAGGTTTTGCGTCATACCGCGCATCCGCTGCAAGGGCAGCAGCAGTTCCCTGGATTCATGGCGAATTTCCTGACGGTGCATTTCCATGCGCAGGCGAATCAACGCCTTGCGCATTTCCGCGCGCGAGCTGTTATGAGGCAGTTCAGGCAGGCTCATGGCAGCAGACGCTCCCGATCGTTGGCCAATTCTTGCAGGGTGCCATGGAAAGGCGAGGACTCATCGAAGACCGCTGCTTTCAAACGCAGCCCACAGAATATGGCGGCCAAGGTATAGAACACGCAGAGCCCGATGATGGCGGCCAGGCGATAAGTGTCCCAGAACACGATCAACACCAGTGTCGACAACCCCACCAGCAGCAATAATGCAAAGACCAGCGCCAGGCCCGCAAACAGCAGCAGGCTTACGGTGCGCGCTTTTTGTTCCTGCAACTCGATGCCGAACAGTTCGACATGGCTGTGCAACAGTCCAAGAAAAGCGGCGCCCAGGCGTCGCGATGTAGCGCTTGTGCCCGTCGCAGACGAGCTGGATTCGCCGATAGACATATCAGCGCCGAGAAGCCAGCAGGCCAATCAGGAAGCCCACCCCGGCGGCGATCCCGACCGATTGCCATGGGTTGGCCTGAACATAATCCTCGGTCGCGGTGACCGCTGCCTGGCCGCGCTCTTTCAATGAATCTTCGGTCAACTTCAAGGTTTCCCGGGCACGCAACAGGCTGTCGTGGATCTGGTTACGCAGCTCATCAGCCTGATCACCGGCCAGGGTGGCGGTGTGTTCCAGCAACCGTTCGGTGTCGCTGACCAGAGTCTGAAAATCGTTCATCAGGATTTCTTGAGCAGTCTTTGCCTTGATGCTGGCCATGGGTGGATCTCCGTCTGTGGCTTCTGATGGGTTCGAGTATGAGCCTTGCGCGAAGGTTCATTACAAATGACTGGTACAACTTTTGCTGTGTCGTGGTGCGTTTGCCGGTGCTGATGCGCCGTTGCCGGGCATGATTTCAGTAAAGCCCTGACGCAAACAATCAAAACTCGCGCGAGGGTGACGCTTCTATGCGCCAAAACGGTTCGCAGGGATCAGTGATTCGATCCAGGCGAGCCGCAAACTGGTGCATCGTTTGCCTGCGCGAACTGCTTTGGTGCTTTTTTCAGCCTTAAGGTCTGCCAAACTCCATGGAAAATCTGCAAAGCGCGGTGGACAGTCTGGTCCACAGCTCCAATACATTGTTCATCCTTATCGGCGCAGTCATGGTGTTGGCCATGCACGCCGGTTTCGCCTTTCTTGAGGTTGGCACGGTTCGGCAAAAGAACCAGGTCAACGCCTTGTCGAAGATTCTCAGCGACTTCGCCATTTCGACCCTGGCCTACTTCTTTATAGGCTATTGGATTTCCTATGGCGTTACCTTCCTGCAACCGGCAGCGGTGATCAACGCCGACCATGGTTACGCACTGGTGAAATTCTTCTTTTTGCTGACCTTCGCCGCGGCCATTCCGGCGATCATTTCCGGCGGCATTGCCGAGCGCGCCAGGTTTGTCCCGCAGTTGTGTGCGACAGCGCTGATCGTGGCGTTCATCTACCCCTTCTTTGAAGGCATGATCTGGAATGGCAATTTTGGTTTGCAAGCCTGGTTGCTGGTCCATGTGGGGGCCAGCTTCCATGATTTTGCAGGTTCGGTAGTGGTTCACGCCATGGGCGGCTGGCTGGCGCTCGCGGCGGTGTTGTTGCTCGGGCCAAGACAGGGGCGCTATCGCGACGGTCGTCTGGTGGCGTTTGCGCCGTCGAGCATTCCATTTCTTGCGTTGGGTTCGTGGATCCTGATTGTCGGCTGGTTTGGCTTCAACGTCATGAGCGCACAGACGCTGCAAGGCGTGAGCGGACTGGTGGCGGTGAATTCGCTGATGGCCATGGTCGGCGGAACCATGGCGGCGCTGATTGTCGGACGCAATGACCCTGGCTTCCTGCATAACGGCCCATTGGCCGGTCTGGTGGCCATTTGCGCTGGCTCCGACCTGATGCACCCGGTGGGTGCGCTGGTGACGGGGGGCATCGCTGGCGCGCTGTTTGTCTGGTGTTTTACCGCGGCGCAGGGCAAATGGCACATCGACGATGTGCTGGGTGTGTGGCCGTTGCACGGTCTGTGTGGTGCGTGGGGTGGCATCGCGTGCGGCATTTTTGGTCAGACCGCGCTGGGCGGTTTGGGTGGGGTGAGCCTGATCAGCCAGTTGATCGGCACCTCTTTGGGTGTGGTCGTGGCGCTGGCCGGTGGCTTTGCCGTGTATGGGACGATCAAGGCGTTTCACGGGCTGCGCTTGAGCCAGGAAGAAGAGTATTACGGCGCGGATTTGTCGGTGCACAAGATTGGCGCCGTCAGTCAGGACTGAATCAGTTCTCTTCATCTACAGCCCCGGGATAGAAACCGTGGAGCATCCGGTAGCGATCGTGCCGTATCTGATCGACTCGTTCCTGTACCTGATGGGCGGGTAGTCCCAGCATGATCAGCGCATGGGAGGCGAGCATCAGGCTGGACTCCAGCAATTCGGGCACGACTTCGTTGGCGCCGGCCTCTTTCAATTCGGCCAGCTGACTGTCGTCCCGGGTGCGGACCAGAATCGGCACACTTGAATTGAGCCGGCGGGCCTCCTTGAGGATCTCCAGCGCGATTTCAGCCTGGTCCACGGCGATCACCAGCAGTTTGGCGCGCGCCAACCCGACGGCCTCCAGCAGTTCGCCGCGTCGGGAGTCTCCGTAATGTACGCAGCTTTCACTGACGGCCGCTTCTTCGATCCGTACCGAATCGTGGTCCAGCGCAATGTAAGGTTGTTGCTGTTGGCGCAGGCAGCGACCGATGGACTGACCAACGCGACCGTAACCACAAATGACGACATGCTTGTCCAGCTCTGCGTTCAAGGCGCTGATTTCTTCAAGTTTTGCTTCCCTGTTGGACTTGCGGTGCAGGCGCTTGGCAATAGTCGGGGCCGCACGTAGCATCAATGGCGTGACCAGCATCGAACAGAAGGTGGCGGCCAGCAGCAGGCCGCTAAGTTGTGCGGGAATCAGATCGTTTTGTTGCATTTGCGCCATCAGTGCAAAGCAGAACTCCCCCCCTTGGGCCAGCGCCATGCCGCTGCGCCAGGCGGTTTCGCCATCGCTGCCACGCCATTTGACCAACAGCGCCACCACGGTGCCCTTGATCAGCAGTAACCCCAGTGTCATAGCGAGGATCAGCGGGGCGTGACTGGCAAACAAATTCAAGTCGATGAGCATGCCAATGCTGACGAAGAACACCCCGAGCAGAATGTCGCGAAACGGACGGATATCCGCCTCGACCTGGTGTCGGTAATGACTTTCACCCAACAGCATGCCGGCGAGAAACGCGCCCAAGGCCGGGGAAAGGCCCAGCAAGTGAGTCAGCCAGGCGGTCAGCAGAACAATGACCAGCGCCAGCAGTACGAACAGTTCGGGAGAACGGGCAGCAGCGACTTCGTGGAACAACCGTGGCAGCAGCCAGCGACTGACCAGCATCAGACCACCAAACAACACCACGGTTTTTACCAGTGTCAGGGGCAGCGCCCAGTACCAGGCTTGATCGCTGCTGCCGGCGAACACGGGCACCAGGGTCAGCAGCAAGACGGCCACAACGTCCTGGAACAGCAGTACCGCGATGGCATTCTGGCCATGACTGCTGAAAATTTCGCCGAGGCTGCTCAACTCCTTGCTGACAATGGCGGTGGACGACAGCGACAGTCCCGCGCCCAGTAATAAAGCAGGTGTGGTCGGCATCCCGAACATTATCAACAAAACACCCAGCAAGAGTCCGCTGACCAGCACTTGCAAACTGCCAAGACCAAACACCACACGGCGTAATGCGATCATTTTCGTCAAGGAAAACTCGAGACCGAGCGAGAACAGCAGGAACACCACACCGAGCTCGGCAAGGTATGGCAGCCCTTCGCTTTCATTCACCCAGTCGAAGGCGGTCGGACCAATCATCAACCCAACGCACAGATAGCCCAGAACCGGTGGCAATCGCAGGCGCTGGAACAGCGCGATGACCACCAGAGAGGAAACGAGGATTATCAAGAGATTGGCAAACACGAATAACTCCGCTGATAGACGCTGGCTACTCAAGCGTAGAAGCAAAAAAAACCAGCATCGCTTAAATGGCACCGATCACGAGTGATATGCGTCAAACCGTCGTCATTACGGTTCATGTTCCAGAGCAGAGGAATCAACGGCTCGACGGTTTTTCAGGGCAGGCCTAGAATAGACACTTAATTTTTTCGGTTGAGCGCTCATGCTTCCTGAATGTCAGCTGTTCGGCACTCTTGGGTGCCACCTCTGTGAAGTCGCCGAAGCCATGCTGATGGAGTTTGTCGAACGTGGCCTGTTGGTCGAGCTGGTCGATATTGCTGACGACGAAACCTGGTTCGCCGCCTACAGCCTGCGCATTCCGGTGTTGCGACGAGTCGATACCGGCGCTGAATTGGGGTGGCCATTCAGTGCCGATGAGGTAGTGGCGTTCTTGCGTTAAGCGTTTTTTGTGTGGTCGGCGGTCCCGCCCGTCGAACTTTGCGATTGACCCCCTTGGCTTAATCGATACTCTTCGGATACTGTATGCGCATACAGCTATTCGTAATGCTGCCATTCCGTCCCGGGTTTTCGGGGATGGGCAGGTGGTTCGGGGTATGAGAGGGATAAATCGTGGTCAATGTCGAACAACTGAAAAACAGCGTGAACCGGATGTCGGTCGATGTTGTGCGCGAGGCCGTCCTCGAATTGCGTCTGGACGGTCTGGTGACGGAAGGCAAAACGCCCTTCAATAAAGTGCATTTCAATACCTGTTTTGCCGAAATCGAGGCGTTGTTCCAGCGTGCGGGTTACCACCGGCAGCTGGATGTCGTGGGCTATCAGGGGTTGTTGTATGCGCTTTACGATCCTGCTCGCTGGGAAGCCGTCGATGTATTGCGCTGGCTCAAGGAGTTCACCGACGCGGCGGCGCGCGCACAAATTCCGGCATGAGGATTCTCTGCTAGGTTCGACTCGGCTGCTGTTGGATAATGCCGGCCTGTATCGAGGGTCAGAACGTTCGTATGTCCACTTCAACTTTTTCTGCGGCACACAACCAGGCCAGCACACTCTATCTGCCGCCTGGTTCGTGGCAGACCGTCATCGATTGCCTGTGCGAACACTTCAGCGCTATCGGCCGTGACCAATGGCTGGACAGAGTGGCGCGTGGTCGGGTGCTGGACGGGCACGGAATGCCGATCACGCTTGATCTACCCTACAAGGAAGGCCTGCGGATTCATTATTTTCGTGAGGTGCCGGACGAGAAGCCGATCCCGGTAGTCGAGACGATTCTCTATGCCGACGAGCACTTGGTCGTCGCAGACAAGCCGCACTTTCTGCCAGTGACGCCGGCTGGCGAATACGTGGAGCAGACGCTGCTGCGCAGGCTGATTCGTCGACTGGATAACCCTCATCTGGTGCCGTTGCATCGCATTGACCGGCATACGGCGGGGCTGGTGCTGTTTTCGGCCAACCCTCAGAGCCGTTCAGCGTATCAGTCGTTATTTCCAACACGACAAATCGAGAAACGCTACGAAGCAATCGCCCGTGCCTTGCCTGGGCTGACTTTTCCTTTGGTTCATAAAAGTCGTCTCATCGATGGCGAACCGTTTTTTCGCATGCAGGAAGGTCCAGGCATTTGCAACACCGAGACAGCAGTCGAGGTTCGGGAGAAGAACGGAGATCTGTGGCGATATGCGCTTTACCCGGTGACGGGCAAGAAACATCAATTGCGGGTACACATGACTGCGCTGGGTGCGAGTATCTGCAACGACCCGTTTTATCCGCAGGTGCTCAAGGACATTGAAGATGACTATGCCAATCCGCTGAAATTGCTCGCGCAGGGCTTGCGGTTTCTGGACCCGGTCACCGGCCAGGAAAGAGTCTTTGAAAGCACTATCACGTTGCAGTGGTGAAAAATACCGCCCACGAAAATGCCCGCATTAAGCGGGCTTTTTGTATCCGGTTGGAGCGGCAAAGATTACAACTCTTTAACGGTGCGAACCTGATCCTTGTTGATGCGGGTTTGCTTGCCGTCCAGCTGTTCGAATTCGTAGAAGCCTGATTCTTCATCGTACCGTGGCGAGTCGACGGCCTGGATTTCGCGACCGTCATTCAGGGTAATCACTGATGGCGATGCGCAGCCGGCGAGGGTCGCGATGCCCGCGGCGAGCATGAAAGTGGCGAGGATCCGTTGAGTCATGAGAGTGTCTCCAAATATGAATTCTTTTGATTACTGAGCTTGAGACGTATACAGCGCACGCAAGTTCCTTGGCTAGAGTCGTTCTGACTCGGGGCTGTGCGTGCTTAGCAGTTCCGGGGTATTCAGGTTGGCCAGGCGAGGGTCGTTTTCGGCGCATTGCAGAGCGCTGGCCCCCAGCTTGCGCATAATGCGCCCCGGACTGCGTTCACCGTCATTCCATGCGGAGTCGAACGCCGCGCAAAGCGCGACCGGGATGATACACAGCAGCGGCTCCCAGTGTTCGCCCTGGCGCAGCATCAGCGGTTTGTCCGGATGCTGGTTGGCAGTTTCGCGCATGCTCTGGAGCAGGGCGGCGCTAATGCGAGGTACGTCGCACGGCAACACCAGCAGATGAGCGTGGCGCGCAGCTTTGAGACCCGCGCGAATCCCGGCCAACGGTCCAGGGAAATCACCTTCGTCGTCATGGACCAACTGATCGGCATACGGCGCGTACGTGTCCAGGTTCCTGTTGCACGAGATGATCAAGTCATCGCTCAGGCCACGGGTTTTTCGATGCAGGTGCGCAATCAGCGGCTCGCCATGCCATTTCAGCAAACCTTTGTCCTGACCGCCCATGCGTTGGCCGCGACCACCTGCCAGGAGCAGAATGGAGCAGGGTGGCAATGGTGAATTCGAGGTCATGGCAGGTCTCCATGGGACGCTGAAAAATTGAAGCGCTGTGATATAACACCGAGCTGTTTTTCCTACAACTGGACGAGCCTATGAAAGCCAAGGCTGATGTACCGTTCGCACCGCTTAACATCGCGGTGCTGACGGTCAGCGATACTCGAACTCTGGAAACCGATACGTCAGGCCAGGTATTTGTCGACGGCTTGAGCGCAGCCGGTCACAACCTGGCCGCTCGAGTGTTGCTTAAAGATGATCTCTACAAAATTCGTGCGCAAGTCGCCAATTGGATTGCCGATGAAGTGGTTCAGGTGGTGCTGATCACTGGCGGTACCGGGTTTACGGGGCGCGACAGCACGCCGGAGGCGGTGAGTTGCCTGTTGGATAAGCAAGTGGATGGTTTTGGTGAACTGTTCCGGCAGATTTCCGTTGCCGATATCGGCACCTCGACCGTGCAGTCACGGGCTCTGGCCGGTTTGGCCAACGGGACGCTGGTCTGCTGCTTGCCAGGTTCTACCAATGCCGTTCGCACCGGCTGGGATGGCATTCTCGCCGAACAGCTGGATTCTCGTCATCGTCCCTGCAATTTCGTGGCCCACTTGAAGCAGGCGGCACCCTGTGAATCCCGCGGGTAAGCCAGGTAAAAGCGGTAGCCTGATGCCTGTCGAGGTGGCGCTGGCGCGTCTGCTGGAAATGGCGGACGCCTCGCCCATCCACGACCGTGAACGTTTGCCGCTGGCACAGGTTCAGGGGCGTGTGCTCGCCGATGACCTGGTCTCGACGCTCGATCTGCCGCCTTGGCCGAACAGTGCCATGGACGGTTACGCCTTGCGAGTTGCTGACTGGACGGGAGAACCGTTGGTGGTCAGCCAGAAGGTATATGCCGGTCAGGCGCCTGAACCGTTGAAGCCGGGTACTTGTGCCCGAATCTTCACCGGTGCGCCCGTGCCAGCAGGCGCCGACTGTGTCGAAATGCAGGAAAATGCCGAGGTTCTGGAAAATGAACGGATCCGCTTCATCGAACCGATGAGCCCCGGTCAAAACATCCGGCCACAAGGTCAGGAAACGACGGTCGGCGAACTGATTTTGCCGGCCGGCACGCGACTTGGGGCTATCGAACAGGGGCTGGCGGCATCGCTGGGTTGTGCTGAACTGGACGTGGTTCGCAAGGTTCGTGTTGCGGTTCTCTCCACCGGAGATGAATTGGTTGAACCGGGTCAGGCCCTGGGCCCGGGACAGATCTACAACAGCAATCGGGTGTTGCTGTGCAGTTGGTTGCAGCGGCTGGGCTGTGAAGTCATCGATGCCGGCATTCTTCCTGATGATCTGGCGATCACCCGTGCCCGTTTGGGCGAGTTGAACGATGTCGATTTGATCCTCTCTACGGGAGGGGTGTCTGTAGGTGAAGCGGATTTCCTGGGCATGGCGCTGCGCGAAGCGGGCGAACTGTCGCTTTGGAAACTCGCCATCAAACCTGGCAAGCCGCTGACATTCGGGCATTTCCGGGGTGTACCTGTGATCGGGTTGCCCGGCAATCCGGCGTCGACACTGGTCACTTTTGCTTTGTTGGCAAAACCCTATCTGTTGCGCCGCCAAGGTGTAAAAGAGGTCGAGCCATTGAAGTTTCAGGTGCCCGCAGGGTTCGACTGGCCTAAAGCTGGCAATCGCCGAGAATACTTGCGTGGGCGCCTGGAGAACGGCCGGGCAATCATTTACAAGAATCAGAGCTCTGGCGTACTTCGTAGTGCTGCCTGGGCCGATGGTTTGGTTGAGGTGTTGGAAGGGCGGACGTTGATCTCGGGTGAATATGTCGTGTTCATTCCGCTGAGCGAAATCCTGAACTGACCTCAAAGCACGCTCTTGCCGCAAGCCCGGTGAAACGGCCGGGACTTGCGTGCATGTCCAACGCTTAACGGACCAGAAGTGTCACGACCTGGTCAAAGCGGCTATTGGCGACCCAACCCAACAACCCGAGAACTACTGCTGCGCCGCCAGCCGAGTAGGCAAGCCTGTGCTTGATGGATTTGACGTCACTGCGCACTTCATCCATGTCTCTTCGGATGTATTTCAGATGGGTCTCCAGCTCAATGACGCGAGGTTCCATATCAACTGCTCCAGCGGGTTTTGCGTTTTTGTTGAGTTCAGTCTGATGATTGGCGCGGCTTTCCGAGAACGGCATCACCGGGCTCATCGGTAACGTGATGTCATGAGCTTGCATGGAGAAAAGCGCTCCTTGCATCAATGCCCTTCGGGTCGCCGAAACTCGAATTGATTGTGTCTTTTAAGGCCCTTGAAGGGTGTCTACTCATTGCTTGCACATCCCTGTGTGATTGCTGTTGATGGCTGATATTCGCCGACACCAAAGTGTACCAATCGTCCAGGTTGGTCAATTGAGCCGATTCCTCACATGTCGTAAGAAAATATCCCGCCCTGTAGGAACACAAACCTGTGCGCGTCGAAAAAACTCAATGCGTTGCGACCTTTCCAGGGCTCTGTGAGGTCAACATCTCCAGAATGAATCCCAATCAGGAGCGACAACAATGGGTGAGCGCAAGGCGCTGTTGATTCTGCATGGCAAGCAGGCACTCAATGAGGCAGTTCGTGCGGCCGTCGAAGGCAAGCGCGAGCAGGGTTGGGATCTGGCCGTCCGATTGACCTGGGAGGCGGGTGACGCACAGCGGTTGGTGGAAGAGGCGTTGAGCGCAGGCTATAAGCAACTGATTGCCGGTGGCGGCGATGGCACTTTGCGCGATATCGCCGAGGCCATGTCGATGCACCCGAATCAGGCCAGTCTGGTCTTGATGCCGTTGGGCACCGCCAACGATTTTGCTTGCGCCGCCGGTGTGCCGCTTGTGCCAGCACTGGCACTGGAACTTCTGGATGTTGCGCCGCACGCTATCGATTTGGGGGAGGTGGGGGGGCAAATCTTTCTGAACATGGCCACCGGCGGTTTCGGCAGTCAGGTCACGGCCAATACATCGGAAGAGTTGAAAAAAGTTCTCGGCGGCGCAGCCTACCTGTTTACCGGTCTCTCACGCTTCAGTGAGTTGCATGCCGCTTATGGCGATTTGCAGGGGCCAGGTTTTCATTGGAGCGGCGAACTGTTGGCACTCGGCATCGGCAATGGTCGGCAAGCGGGGGGTGGGCATGTGCTATGCCCGGAAGCGCTGGCGGACGATGGTTTGCTGGATATCAGCATTTTGCCAGCGCCACAGGAAGTGATCGGGACCTTGAAAAACCTGCTGGCCGATGGTTTTGGCATCGACAACATGTTTGTGCGCGCTCGATTGCCCTGGGTTGAGATCAAGGTTTCGGAAGGACTGCACATCAACCTTGATGGCGAGCCTCTGGAAGGCGACAGCTTGCGTTTTTCTGCGCGTCCAGCGGCATTGCGCGTGCACTTGCCGGAGAATTCACCGCTATTGCGAGCATCGCGGTAGCTAATCGTCCAGGCTGATGATTTGCTCGCGTACCGCGAACAGGACCAGGCCAGCCACGTCGTAGATCTGCAGGCGTTTCATGATCTGCGAGCGGTGGGTTTCAACGGTCTTGATACTAAGGCCCAAGCCGTTGGCGATTTCCCGGGTGGATTTTCCGCGAACAATCAGTCGCAGGATTTCCAGTTGCCGTGCCGTCAGGTTGTGTGAGTCGGGTACTTCCGGTTGCTGCTTCTGGTTGCGGATCAGCGCCTGGTTGATAACGGTGTGGGCGATGGCAGGGCTCAGGTAGCGTTCGTTGTTGCGCAAGGCATCCAGGGCGTGTTCCAGCTCGGTGGCCGTCGTGTCTTTGAGCAAATAGCCATGAGCGCCGGACTCCAGGGCTTGCATGATCAGTGCAGGATCAGTGTGCATCGACAGAATCAGTACTTTGCTTTGAGGGCGCACTTGTTTGAGTCGCTGCAAGGCTTCAAGGCCGCTGGTCTCCTTCATGGAAATATCCAGCAGAACAATGTCAGGGGACAGTTTCTCGACCATTTCGAGCAACTGTGCGCCGTCGTTGGCCTCGCCAATAACTGCATAGCCGGGAATATCCAGCACCAGAGCGCGCACGCCTGCCCTGATAAGCGAGTGGTCATCCACCAGAAGTAAGTTACAAGTCAATGCATAACCTTATTCGTACTGGCCCGTTCGAGCGCGCGGGGCGCCCAGGGGAAGAGTGCTTCGATTTGAGTACCTTTACCCGGCTCGCTGGTCACGGCCAACGTTCCGCCCAACTGATCGATCCGCTCCCGCATCCCGGCCATCCCACGCTGGCCCTCTCGACCAGGATCCGCCGCCGGTGCGAAACCCTGGCCGTCGTCGCTGATCAATAATGACAGGCCTTGGGGCATACGTTGCAGGCGAACCAGCAGATTTTTTGCTTCAGCGTGACGCTGGATATTGGTCACTGCTTCCTGGGTAATTCGAAACGCTGCCACCGCCATTTCCTCTGGTATGCCGGTCAAGCGTTGATGGCATTCCAGGCTCCAGTGCATTGATGTATTGGCCAGGGTCTTGAGCAGATGCGCACGAAGGCTGGCTTCCAGCCCGAGACTCGTCAACTGCCTGGGATTGAGAATGGCCGAGACGTCACGAACCTTGGTCAGGGTTTCTTCCAGTGTGTCGCAAAGCACTGAACACTGGCCCTGCATGTCTTCTGGCATCCGGCGCTTGAGCCATTCACTTTGAAGTTTTGCAGCGGTCAGCAATTGGCCAATATCGTCGTGCAATTCTCTGCTCAGCCGATGGCGTTCGTTTTCCTGTACTTCCAACAGGCGGTCCGCCAGCTCTTGCGGCTGAAATTTTATGGACGTGCTCGAGAGGCGATGCTGCACCCAGACGCTGGTCAATGCCGCGATATTGAGCAGCAGCAAGCTCAATGGAAGGGGGGCGGACAAACCGAAGACCAGCAGGGTGCCAAGGGTCGAGCAAACGCACAGCAACAGCGTGAACCGTCGCGCGTTATTTTGGGAAGGTGGCCATTGGGTGAGTGACTTGAGGCTGGCGTACATAGCGGATGGAGCCAATGAATGTTCGCTGCGGGCAGACCGGCCATAGTGGCTGACGGGTCTCTGTCTGAAAAACTGTAGTGGTCGTCTTGAACAGGGCGCGGTCCAGTGGTGGAACTTCAACCTTTATCGGCCTGCTCTCATCTGGCGTCACTTTGCCATTAATTGGCGTCAACTAATGGTCGGCATAATACCACCTAAGATACCGTTGGTCGCGTTTGGTATATATGTCCACAGAGTCAGGAAACAAGAAGGCTGGACGATAGTTCCACAATAGAAAAAGTTTTACGGAGGGGGCGATTAATGACTGTCGTTTGCAGGTACGAAGTATTCAATTGCGACATGAGCGCTCATATAGGGAGCTGCATCAGGGCAATAAGAATGCGCACTGCAAAGTTGTCTGACTAATTTAAGCCTGTCGTTCCGAATAGGTAACGAGCGTAAAGGGTTTGGAATTAACCGGTAACTGAAAATGACTTTGTCCGATCTGGACCGCAAAGGCTTCGATCAGGGACGTCTGTTCACTGTCATCAAGGCTGAGTTGGCCGGTGGTCTGGTCGATGAGTTCGAGCTGCCAGGCCATCAGCGTGAAGCAGTCCTTCAGTGCACCCAGTGCCTGCTCGTGCAGGTCAATGTGGTTGTGGCCCAGGTTGAGCAAACCGTGGATATGCAGGGAAAACTCCGACACGGCTTGCAGTGCGAGGGCGTCGGCCCGGCTCGCCAGTTTGAGCAGGCTGCTGAGCATGCAATCGATTGCGTCCTGGTCATTACTGATCAGTTGCAAGTGGTTCAGGCACTCCTCCGATTTGGCCAGGAGGGTTTCCGCCTCAACAAGAAACTCGGGTAGACGCTGAGCCCACTGCTTCGATTTGTTCGGCATGCTTATCTCCACAACGTCATGTCAAATGAGGGGATGTCGCGTATGTCGACGAGGACGTCTTGCGTCCCGGCGCTGCCATGCCGGCATGAGATCGCGCTCCGGCAGGCCTGGGCTAAGGCTGGGGAACTCGAGCGGGTGGGTGGCCACTTACCTGCGATCGCACACAAAAGCCTGACTCCGTTCATGCAATGAGAATGGCGTCACATTAATGGCTATTGGATATTGCGAATATCAGGTTGGGCCTGATTGTTACTAGGGGAATCCCTTACGTGAGGGAACCTAACGTGCAAACCGTGGTCGCGCCGCAGGGAGTAAAGCTGATTGAGTGCGGATGCAGTAAAGCATGATGTTAATGTGACATCAATGCTCGATCGTGGCATTTTGTCTCAAGGTCAAGATCTGGCAATAACAGCCGATAAACCCTTTTAGTGAATTAATCAGAACAAGCCCAGGAGTCATTAATGGCCGGCATTCTCGACACGGTAGACCAACGCACGCAACTGGTGGGTGAGAATCGCCTGGAAATTCTCATGTTTCGCCTGGCCGGCCGGCAATTATTTGCGATCAACGTCTTTAAAGTGCAGGAAGTGCTGCAACTGCCGAAACTGACCCTGATGCCGCAACGCCATCCTTTTGTTTGTGGCGTGGTCAACCTGCGTGGCCAGACTTTGCCGGTGATTGATCTGTCCCAGGCCATCGGCATGCGTCCGCTGGTGCCGAGCCCGACCAGCACGATCATCGTCACTGAATACAACCGGTCGGTGCAGGCGTTTCTGGTCGGGGGCGTGGACCGCATCGTCAACATGAACTGGGAAGCCATCCTGCCGCCGCCGACCAGTGCCGGTCGCCAGCATTATTTGACGGCGATCAGCAAGGTTGACGACCAGTTGGTCGAAATCATCGACGTCGAAAAAGTCTTGGCCGAAATCGTGCCGTACAACGCCAAAGTCTCTCGCGAAAAACTCGAAGACCCGGTGCTGGAGCGCGCCCGTGGCAGGGAAGTGCTGCTGGTCGATGACTCCAACGTCGCCCTGTCGCAATTGCGCGACACCCTGGGTCAGTTGGGCGTGAAGATGCACATTGCCAGCGACGGTCTGAAAGCACTGAATATGCTCAAGGCCTGGGCTGATACGGGCGTATCGATGACCGACAAATTGCTGATGGTGTTCACCGACGCAGAGATGCCGGAAATGGACGGCTATCGCCTGACCACAGAAATTCGCAATGACCCACGTCTACGCGGCCTTTATGTCGTCCTGCACACCTCGCTGTCGGGCAGCTTCAACGACTCGATGGTCAAGAAAGTCGGCTGTGACAACTTCCTCTCCAAATTTCAGCCGGACAAACTCGTCGACGTGGTGCGCCAGCGCCTGATGCTCGACGAAGTGCCGGCCTGATTTCGGTGCGACAGGCTGGCGGTTACGTCAGCCTTTGATTCGGCGATCAAGCTCGTATAGGGTGGGTTTTTTTTGCCCACCAAGGAGCTGGCCATGCTGCGTCTGAGCGCGCTTTATCGTTATCCGTTGAAATCCGGCAAGGGCGAACCCTTGCAACGCGTCGGCCTCGACAAGCTGGGTTTGGACGGTGATCGACGCTGGATGCTGGTCGATGAGGCCAGCGGGCGCTTCCTGACCCAGCGCGCGGTAGCGTCAATGAGCCAATTGTCGGCGTTGTGGAATGCCGATGGCGGGCTGACCCTCAATGCACCGGGCCACACGTCAATCGATATCGCCTTGCCCGGTAACGACGCGCCACTGCGTGGTGTGACTATCTGGCGTGACACCTTGCGGGTGCCGGATGCCGGTGACGCAGCAGGTGCCTGGGTCAGCGAGTTCATTGGTAAACCGACGCGGCTGGTGCAAGTTCCTCTGGATCGTGCACGCACCACGGAGGCCGGTTACGGCAACGACGATGATCAGGTTGCGTTCGCCGACGGCTACCCGTTATTGCTGATCGGGCAGTCGTCCCTGGAAGACTTGTCGCAAAAGGTCGGGCGTCCACTTGAGATGCTGCGCTTTCGACCGAACCTGGTGATCGAGGGCAGTGAAGCTTTTGCCGAAGATGGCTGGAAGCGTATTCGCATCGGTGACGTCGAGTTCCGGGTGGTCAAGTCCTGTTCGCGCTGCATTCTGACCACCATCGACCCGCAAACTGGCGAGCGCAGCGAAGACCGGGAGCCGCTGGCCACGTTGCAGAAGTACCGTGCCCAAGCCGACGGCGCGATGTTTGGTCAGAACCTGGTTAACGATAGCAACGGTCATCTGGAAGTCGGGATGTCGGTGACGATTCTCGAATGAGAACCCCGAAATGAAAAATGCCCGTGTCCAAGGACACGGGCATTTTTTTGCGATGAGAACCCGGGGGTTTAGCCGCGGTATTCACACAGGTAAGCGGTGTCGACGGCCACTTTCAGCTGGAACTTGCTGTTGGCAGGCACATTGAACTGGCTGCCGGCGGCGAAGGTTTCCCAGTCGCTGCTGTCAGGCAGTTTAACGGTGAGAGCACCGCTGACCACGTGCATGATTTCACGCTGGCTGGTGCCGAATTCGTACTCGCCCGGAGCCATGACGCCGATGGTCGCAGGACCTTCAGCAGTGCCAAAGGCGATCGACTTGACGGTGCCGTCGAAGTACTCGTTGACTTTAAACATGGGCGATTCCTCGAAAAGGGCTAAAAAGGGCCGGCCAGTATGCACAAGGCCTCGAACGCCGTCACCTCTCTAGGTGGGGAAAACCAGTGGCAACAGGCGTGCTGTATTGCGCGCATCTTCCAGTGCCCGGTGTTGCTGCCCGGTGAACTGCAGGCCCGCCAGTTGCAAGGCGCCATTGAGCCCCAGCGGACGTTCCAGCCGTCTGGCCTTGGCAAAGCGTTGCTTGAGGTTCATGTGCGGTATCCGGCTCAGGGCGCTGTCGAGTTGCAGGCGCTCCCACTCCTGAACCAATTGTTTGCGATCGTAATCGCCCCAACTCGCCCAACCATCCAGACAAGAATGATGCGGCTCCAGCCAGCGTTCGAATGACGGCCAAACCTCGGTCAACGGTTGCGCGGCATCGATATTGCCTTGGGTGATGTGAGTCAGCTCCCGGCAAAACGGTGTCAGCAAAGGCCGCCGCAGCGGTCGCACGAAACGCTGGAAGTGGTCCAGTTCGCGACCTTTGCGGTCCACCAGGGTGGCACCGATTTCGATGATTTCCATTTCCGTTACTGGCCAGCCACCTTCATCGGTGGTGGCTTCCAGATCTATCACCAGCCAGTGAGGCATCGCAGGGTTCCTGGTATCCGCGTCCTGATAGGGCTTGAGCGTAGCCAAACCCGGCGGATCCGCCTAGCGGCTTATTCGACCTCCAACAAAATCTGACGATTTTTGACCTGATCGCCGACCTGCACCTGCAAGCGTTTCAGCACGCCGTCGATGCCTGACTTGAGCGGATGCTCCATTTTCATGGCTTCGAGCACCACCAATAGCTGGCCTTTGCTGACCTGGCTGCCCTCACTGACCAGAACGTCGACGATGGCACCGTCCATAGGTGCCTTGAGCGTGCCGTTACTGACGCTGGCCTGAGCGCTGACCAGCGCCTGGGTCCGATCCACCAGTTGCAGGCTGCCGGGGCGAGTGAACAACCACAGTTGCCCGGCTTGGAGACGATAGGCATGACGCTGGCGGATGCCGTCGATGTCCAGCGTTGCCCAGCGCCCGTCGCACTGGATGATCTTCAATTGCAGCGCTTGCCCGGCGACACGAATGCGCATGGGTGCGTCAGGTGTGGCGTTCAGTTCCACCGGCCAATCCTGTTCATTCAGGCCGATGCGGTAGTGCAAGGGCACACTGGCATTGTTGCGCCAGCCAGTCAGTGGTGCCGGGTGAGCCTGTGCCGAGGCGTGATAGAACAGTGCGGCAGCGATGGCCAGTTCTGAGGCATTCGGGACATAGGCCTGCAAACACGGATGGTCAACGAAGCGGGTCGGTATAAAACCGGTGCTGAATTCACCGCTGATGAAGTGCGGGTGGTCGAGCAGGCTGGCGAGCAAACGCTGGTTGCTCTGCACGCCCAGCAACACGCTGTCCTGCACGGCCCGCAGCAACTTGCGCCGCGCCTCTTCGCGAGTCGCGCCGTGGGCGATGATCTTGCCGAGCATCGGGTCATAAAACGGGCTGATGCTCTGGCCTTCTATCAGGCCATGATCGATCCGTACACTGCCCGGCAATGCGGGTTCCCAAGCCGTGACCTGACCGGTTTGCGGCAGAAAACCGTGGGTCGGGTCTTCGGCGTAGAGGCGCACTTCCATGGCATGCCCGTTGAGCTGCACCTGTTCCTGTCGTAACGGCAGGGGTTGTCCTTCGGCGACGAGTAACTGCCAGGCCACCAGGTCCAGCCCGGTGATCAATTCAGTGACCGGGTGTTCCACTTGCAGCCGGGTGTTCATTTCCAGAAAGTAGAATTGCCCGCGCGCATCCAGCAGAAACTCCACGGTGCCTGCGCCGACGTAATTCACCGCCCTGCCAGCCTTGAGCGCGGCCTCGCCCATGGCCTGGCGCAACTCGCTGGTCATCACCGGGCAGGGTGCTTCTTCGATGACTTTTTGATGGCGGCGCTGGATCGAACAGTCGCGTTCTCCGAGGTAGATGAGGTTACCGTGTTGATCGCCGAACAGCTGAATCTCGACGTGGCGCGGGTCGATCAACGCTTGTTCGAGGATCAGTTCATCGCTGCCAAAACCATGCTGCGCTTCGGAGCGTGCGGTGCGCAGTTGTTCCAACAACTCGCCGGCATCCGGCACCAGGCGCATGCCACGTCCGCCCCCGCCAGCGCTGGCCTTGATCATCAGCGGATAACCAATGCGCTCGGCTTCCCGGCTCAGGGTAGTGTCGTCCTGTTCGGCGCCTTGATAGCCTCTGACACACGGCACGCCGGCCTCGATCATGGCGATTTTCGACAGACGTTTACTGCCCATCAACTTGATGGCTTCGGGGCTGGGGCCGATGAAGGTGATGCCGGCGTCGCGGCAGGCAAGGGCGAAGCCGGCGTTTTCCGAGAGAAAACCGTAGCCGGGGTGGATCGCATCGGCCCCCGTGCGCCGGGCGGCGTCGATGATGGCCGGGACGTTCAGATAAGACTGCTGCACCGGGGCAGGGCCGATGTTGATGGCTTCGTCGGCCATGTGCACATGCAGGGCATCGGCGTCGGCATCGCTGAACACTGCAACCGTGCGATAGCCCAGCGCTTGCGCAGTACGCTGGATACGGCAGGCGATTTCACCGCGGTTGGCAATCAGGATTTTTCTGAGTCCGGGCATATTCTGTTCCCTTGGTTTGCGGTGAATGTGATGACCTCATCGCGGGCAAGCCCGCTCCCTCATTTGATCTCTTTACGCTGAAGATCTCTTGTGGGAGCGGGCTTGCCCGCGATGCTTTCAGGAGGCCCATCCCGGTTTACGCTTTTGTACGAAAGCCATCGTCCCCTCGACACCTTCCGCCCCGGTCACTGCCTCGCTGAACCACTGCGCCGCTTCATCCAGCAACGCGTCCGACGGTTGCCCGGCACTCGCCAGCAGCAGTTTTTTGGTCGTCGCATTAGCACCCGGCGCGCAGCACAGCACATGGGCGAGGATTTCATCGAGGCGCTCGGCCAGTGCTTGCGCGTCATGTTCGACAAAATGCACCAGGCCCATGCGCCGCGCCTGCGTACCGTCGAAACGCGCGGCAGTCAGCGCCAGTCGCCGGGCCTGGGTCAGGCCGATGCGCTGGACCACGAAGGGGGCTATTTGCGCGGGCAGCAAACCGAGGCTGGTTTCCGGCAAACCGAATTGTGCCAAGTGATCGGCCAGGGCGACATCGCTGACGCACGCCAGCCCCAGGCCGCCCCCTAACACCGCGCCTTGCAGCACCGTGATCACCACTTGTGGCGCGTGTTGTACTTCTTGCAGCAGGGCGCCGAACGCCCGATTCAACTCGCGGTAGGCGCTCGGGCCTTGAGCGCGAGCGTTGGCCATGTCCTTGATGTCGCCACCGGCACAGAAATGCCCGCCGGCGCCGCCGATCACCAAGGCCCGAACCGCGCGATCATCGCGCACCGCCCCGAGTACAGAGCGCAGTTCGGCGACCATTTGCAAACTCATGGCATTGCGACTTTCCGGGCGATTGAGGGTGATGTGCAGCACGCCGTTATGCGGCTCCAACAGCAATGTCTGGCAATCGGGCAGGGGGCTCATTTCTTTTTCCCCGGCAGAATGCCCATGAGTTTGCAGATGATCCCCAACATGATTTCGTCGGCGCCGCCGCCAATCGATACCAGTCGCACGTCACGGTAAGCACGGGCGACCGGGTTGTCCCACATGAAACCCATGCCACCCCAATATTGCAGGCAGCTGTCGCTGACTTCGCGGCCCAGACGCCCGGCCTTGAGTTTGGCCATGGAGGCAAGGCGGGTGACGTCCTGGCCTTTGACGTATTGCTCGGTGGCCTGATAGACCAGCGCCCGCAGGCATTCGATTTCGGTTTGCAGCTCTGCCAGGCGGAAGTGAATGACCTGATTGTCGATCAGTGCACTGCCAAAGGTTTTGCGTTCCTTGCAGTACTCGACGGTGCTGTCGACGCAATACTCCAGGCCCTTGATCATGTTTGCCGCGCCGAACAGGCGTTCTTCCTGGAACTGCAGCATTTGCATCATGAACCCGGCCCCTTCATGGCCGACGCGGTTACGCTGAGGCACCCGCACGTTGTCGAAAAACACTTGGGCGGTTTCCGAACTGCGCATGCCGAGTTTGTCCAGGTGCGAACTGAGGCTGATGCCTGGCGTGTTCATCGGCACCATGATCAGCGATTTGTTGATGTGCGGCTTGTCGTCCGAAGTGTTGGCCAGCAGGCAGATGAAATCGGCGCTTGGCGAGTTGGTGATCCACATCTTGCTGCCGTTGATCACGTAGTCGTCGCCGTCCTTGCGGGCGGTGGTTTTCAGCCCGGCGACGTCGGAACCGGCACCGACTTCCGAGACGCCGATGCAGCCGACCTGTTCACCGGTAATGGCCGGGCGCAGAAACTCGTCGCGCAATTCATCGGAACCGAACCGCGCCAGCGCCGGGGTGCACATGTCGGTCTGCACGCCGATGGACATCGGAATGCCGCCGCAATGGATAGTGCCGAACTCTTCGGCGGCGACAATGGAGTAGCTGTAGTCCAGCCCCATGCCGCCGAATTTTTCCGGTTTTGATATGCCCAGCAGGCCGAGATCGCCGGCCTTGCGGAAGATCTCGTGGATCGGAAAACGACCGGCCTTTTCCCATTCTTCGACGTGAGGGTTGATCTCGTGATCGACGAATTGGCGGACGGTGCGGCGCAGTGCTTCGTGTTCCTGGGTGAAGATCATTTTTGTTGTTCTCCTGATCGTTCCCACGCTCCGCGTGGTAATGCCTCTATGGACGCTCTGCGTCCGCTTTGGGACGCAGAGCGTCCCGGGCTGCGTTCCCACGCAGAGCGTGGGAACGATCTATCAAAAACGCGCGACGCCAAAACTGTTGGCTTGCAATGGCCGCACTTCGGCCTCGTGGCAGATATCCAGCAAGTAACCCAGCAACGTCCGGGTGTCCCGCGGATCGATCAGCCCGTCATCCCACAGATTGGCGCTGCCATAGAGAGCGGTGGACTGGCTGTCGAGTTTTTGCGCGGTGACCTGTTCCAGCATGTCGAGCATTTTCGGGTCGGGCACCAAGCCGTCCTTGAGCTGCTTGGCCTCGGTGACGATTCGCAGCACCTTGCCGGCCTGGGCGCCGCCCATGACGGCGGTGCGACTGTTGGGCCAGGCGAAGATGAAACGCGGGTCGAGGCCGCGACCACACATCGCGTAGTTGCCGGCGCCATACGAGCCACCGACGACAATCGTCAGTTTCGGCACCCGAGCGTTCGCCACGGCTTGAATCATCTTGGCGCCGTGCTTGATCACGCCTTGTTGTTCCGATTCGGTGCCGACCATGAACCCGGTGGTGTTGTGGAAAAACAGCAGCGGCGTCTGGCTTTGGTCGCAGAGCTGGATGAACTGCGCAGCCTTGCTGGCGCCCTTGGGCGTGATCGGGCCGTTGTTGCCGATAAAACCGCAGGCTCGCCCTTGAATTTTCAGTTGGCCGCAAACGGTCTGTTGATCGAACTCACCCTTGAACTCAAGGAAATTCGAACCGTCGGCGATACGGGCAACGATGTCGCGCACGTCATAGGGTTTTTTCGGGTCGTCAGGGATCAGGCCCAACAGCTCATCGATGGGGTAGAGCGGTTCTTCATATTGACGTTCGGGTAACCAGGGCAACTGTTCGTTCCACGGCAGCAGGCTGACGATTTCGCGCACGTGTCGCACACCGTCGGCATCGTTCTCGGCCAGGTATTCGGCGGTGCCGGCGGTTTGCGCATGCATCTCGGCGCCGCCCAGTTCTTCATCGGTGGCGACTTCGCCGGTCGCCGCTTTGAGCAGGGGCGGGCCGGCGAGAAACAACTTGGCCTTGCCGCGTACGACCACCACGTAGTCCGATAAGCCCGGCTGATAAGCACCCCCCGCAGTGGCCGAGCCGTGCACCACCGTGATCTGGGGCAAACCCATGGCCGACATCCGCGCCTGGTTGGCGAAGCTGCGCGCGCCTTCGACGAAAATGTCCGCGGCGTAGTTCAGGTTGGCGCCACCGCTTTCGGCGAGGGTGATCACCGGCAGTTTGTTCTCCATGGCGATCTGTTGCAGGCGCAGGGACTTTTTCAATCCGCTGGGGGAAATGGTGCCGCCCTTGATCGCGCTGTTGTTCGCCACCACCAGCACCCGTACGCCGGACACGTAACCGATCCCGGCAATCAAGCCACCGCCGGCAGCGCTACCATCCTTGTCATCGTGCAGCTTGTAGCCGGCCAGGCTCGCCAGTTCGAGGAACGGTGCGCCGGGGTCGAGCAGCAGGTTGAGACGTTCGCGCGGTAGCAGTTGCCCGCGTTTGTCGAATTTTGGTTTGGCTTCGGCGGCCTTGTTCAACAGGTTCTGTTCGAGCTGGCGGACGTGTTCGATCACGGCCAGCATCGCGTCACGGTTCTGGGCGAACTGGGCGCTGAACGGGTCCACTTGCGATTGAATCACCGGCATGGCTTATTCCTTGTCCTTGAGCACTTCTGGTAAGTACGCGCGGTGAAAACCGTTGTACGACTCACTGTTGGTAGCCTTGTGGATCGGCCAGGCGCGACCGCCCAGGCTGGCAGCACCGTCGATGCGCAAGGTGCTGCCGCTGACAAATGCCGCGGCCGGGCTGAGCAGGAACACAATCGCCGCGCTCACTTCCGATTCCGTCCCGATGCGTTTCAGCGGCACGTGTTCGCGCAAGGTCGGAATCACCGCTTTGAAAGCGCCTTCGTAAGTGTCCATACCGCTGGACGCGACCCACCCCGGCGCCACCGCGTTGACCCGCACCCCGGCGTAACCCCATTCGAATGCAGCGGTCTTGGTCAGGTTGTCCATGCCCGAACGCGCTGCACCGGAATGCCCCATACCAGGCATGCCGCCCCACATGTCGGCGAGCATGTTGACGATGGCGCCGCCATGCTTGCTCATGGATTGATTGAACACTTCCCGGGCCATCAGGAAACCGCCCACCAGATTGGTGCGCACCACGGTTTCGAAACCTTTCTGATTGATCGAGGCCAGGGGTGACGGGTATTGCCCGCCGGCATTGTTGACCAGCCCGTGGATCGGCCCGTGTTTGCGAATCAGCTCGCTGACCAGGTGCTTGACCGCTTCTTCCTCACGAATATCGCAGGTGGCCCAATCCGCCTTGCCACCGTCTTCGGCAATCTCGGCGGCGACGCTTTTCAGCTTGTCGGCCTTGCGCCCGACCAGCAGCACGTGCGCGCCGAGGGCCGCCAGTTCATGCGCGGTACACCGGCCGATGCCGCTGCCGCCGCCGGTGACAATGATGGTTTGGCCCGCAAACAAATCGGCTTTGAAAATCGAATCGTAAGCCATGGCGACAGTCCTCTAGTTGACCTGGTCGGCGATGCGCTGAGGCACCGGAATCTGGATCTCCAGCAGCTGCTGGGCGAAGGCTTTGCCTTGCGGATCGATCCGCAGGCTGGCCACGCCACCGCCGCCGAGGGCGTTTTCCAGTAGAAAATTCAGGCTGTGGGTGCCGGGCAAATACCAACGTTCCACGCGCCCGTGAAGAGGATCGAGGACGTGGCTCATCCAGTCGACCATCACCTCGGGTGTCAGCGCTTCGGCGATCCACGGCAGGTACTCGGGATCGCGGGCCATGACGCCGATGTTGCTGTGATTGCCCTTGTCGCCAGAGCGGGCCACGGCGAGTTTGACCAGGGGCACGCTGGCATCGGCGCGGTCTGTGGGTGTGGGCGGTTCGAAGGCGACGGGCAGGTCTGCGGTGTCGAGCACATCGAGCGCGGGCAGGGCGCAGGCGTAGCGCTGGCCGTTGAGGTTAATGTCCGGCGTGCAGAAGGTTTTGTCGATAAGGAAGGAGAACAGGCGGATCAGCGGATACACCGTTGGCCGTCCACCGACGATTCCGGTCAGCCCCGGCGCCATGCCCGTTGCGGCTTGGGCGATTTCCCGGGAGAACATGATCAATGCTTGTTTGTTCGGGTGGCGCACGGCGAGTTTGATCACCACTTCGCGGGTGTCCCGGCGCTGGCCGTGGGGGCCGTAAGTGGCTTCGCTGCCGAGCAGTTCAATGTTCACTTCGCTGTAGGGCGCCCACCCACGCTGGCTGAACATTTGCGAGGTCTTGTTGATGATCGCTTCGCTGACCCGATGTGCCTTGGCGACTGCATCGATGCCCGCGATCAGGCAACTGGCGGTGCAGCGGAAGCCGTCCGGATACGTCGCGCTGACTTTGTACTGACCGGTCGGAGGCAGGCCTTTGGCACCGTGCACCTGAACCGCGTTTTTACCGTGTTGCCGGAGTTTGACCTGGGTGAAATCGCACACGACATCGGGCAGCAGGTACGCCCGTGGGTCGCCGATTTCATAGAGCATTTGCTCGCCAACGGTCAGGGGCGTGACCAGGCCACCAGAGCCTTCGGGCTTGCTGACGATGAACTGGCTGTCGGCACCTACCTCGACGATGGGGAAGCCGATGTGTTCGTAATCGGGTACGTCGCGCCAGTCGGTGAAATTGCCGCCGGTGCATTGGGCGCCGCATTCGATGATGTGGCCGGCCAGCGCGGCTTGCGCCAGCTTGTCGTAGTCATGCCAGGACCAACCGAACTCATGCACCAGCGCAGCGCTGACCACGGCACTGTCGACCACGCGACCGGTGATGACGATGTCCGCGCCTAGGCGCAAGGCTTCGACGATGCCCGGCGCGCCCAGGTAGGCGTTGGTCGAGACGCACATGGGCGGCAACGGTGCGCCGCTGAACATTTCATGAATGCAGCTGTTTCTCAGTTGTTTGAATTGCGGTTGCAGGTCATCGCCCAGTAGCACCGCGATTTTCAGGGCGACGCCGGCCTTGTCGCACGCCGCCTGAAGCGCGGCAGCACACGCTTGCGGATTGACACCGCCGGCATTGCTGATGACGCGAATGTTCTGTTCGGCGAGGCGGGTGAGCAGTGGGCTGAGCACTTCGATGAAGTCGCCCGCATAGCCGGCCTGCGGATCTTTCATCCGGGCACCGGCCATGATCGACATAGTGATTTCAGCCAGGTAGTCGAAAACCAGATAGTCCAGGCGTCCACCTTCCACCAACTGCGCGGCGGCGGTCGAGGTGTCACCCCAGAAGGCGCTGGCGCAGCCGATGCGAATCGTTTTAGGCACAGTCAACTCCATAGCCACCTCCCACTGAAGTGGATCGAGACTACCAAGCAAGCGCTTGGTTTGTAAACGTCTGAAATATCTTCTGCCCGAGCGCTTGCTTGGTTGCCGCGGCCAGCTTAAATTGCCCGCGCAACCCCGCAGTTTTAGCGGCGAGCGGTGTATTTGATTGATCGACTGTAGGAGAGAACGGGTGGACGAGCAAAAAGCCCTGAGGGTCATGCGCGAATTGGTCGACAACGGCCAATTGACCGACCCGGACAGCGCCCGCGGCAAACTGCTGCAAGTGGCGGCTCACCTGTTCCGCAACAAAGGTTATGAACGCACCACGGTGCGCGACCTGGCGGGGGCCGTGGGCATACAGTCAGGCAGCATTTTTCATCACTTCAAAAGCAAGGATGAAATCCTGCGGGCCGTGATGGAAGAGACCATCCGCTACAACACGGCATTGATGCATGCAGCCCTGGCCGACGCCGGTAATGTGCGCGAGCGCGTGCTGGCACTGATCCGCTGCGAATTGCAGTCGATCATGGGGGGCAGCGGCGAGGCCATGGCGGTGCTGGTGTATGAATGGCGCTCGTTATCCGAAGAAGGGCAGGCGCAGGTGTTGGCGCTGCGTGACATTTATGAAGAGCTCTGGCTGCAAGTGCTGGGTGAAGCCAAAGAGGCGGGTTTTATTCGCGGCGATGTGTTCATCACGCGTCGTTTCCTGACCGGCGCGCTGTCCTGGACCACGACCTGGTTTCGCGCTGGCGGCAGCATGAGCCTCGATCAATTGGCCGATGAGGCATTGATTCTCGTACTGGAAGAAAAGCAGTAAGGTTGTGCCGGACCAGGGAAACTGGCTAAGTGGCCGAAACCGCCTAGCTTGAATGCATTGATGCGTATTTTTGGGGAGTGGTTGTTTTGATGTCTTCGCCAATCAGGACGGCTTCGCGGCTTTTGCTGGCGTCGCTTGCGGCGCTCTGGGTTTTGCCGTCCCAGGCTGCGCAACTGGTGCGGGTGGGTGCCGCCCATTTTCCGCCTTACACGATCCGCCCGGAATCCGGTGCCGACACCGGCCTGCTGCCCCAATTGGTCGAGGCGTTGAATCGCCAGCAAAGTGATTATCAGTTTGTCCTGGTGCCCACCTCCATTCCCCGGCGCTTCGGTGATTTCAAGCAAGGCCGGGTCGACATGGCGATTTTCGAGAACCCGCTATGGGGGTGGCAGGACATTCCCCACACCAACGTTGACATGGGCCTTGAAGACGCCGAGATTTTTGTCGCGCAACGCCTGCCGGATCGACAGCAGAGTTATTTTACCGACCTCACCGGCAAGCGCCTGGCCCTGTTCAGCGGCTATCACTACGAATTCGCCAACTTCAACGCCGAGCCTAAATTCCTCGCGCAGAACTACAACGCTACGCTGACCTATTCCCACGACAGCAATTTGCTGATGGTGCTGCGCGGTCGAGCGGACATCGCCTTGGTGACGCGCTCTTATCTGAGCGATTACCTGCTGCGCAACGATAAAGTTGCCGATCAGTTGCTGGTGTCCCAGCGCATCGATCAGGTCTATCACCACTACGCCATCCTGCGCCCGACCGCACCCATCAGTGGCGAGGCATTCGGCAAGTTGTTGCAAGGCCTGCGGGACAATGGCGAGATGCTGAAGATTTTCGACCCGTACAAGATCGCGGTAGTGCCGGTGCCGCGAACCTGATGACGAACGTCACGGGTGGCTGAAATTCAGATGTTAGCGACGGATAAATGTATCCGCCTGACGCCCCGACACTTTGCGGCAGTGCACCAGCGCATCGCGGATCATGAAGTTCACCAGGGTCGGCGAAACGCCGAGTTCCTTGGCAATATCCTTTTGCGGTACTCCGTGCAGCCGGTACATCTCGAAAGCGTAGCGGGTACGGCTCGGCAGTTCCGTCAGCGCGTCGGCAATGTGCTCAAGGGTCGAGAAATTGATGTGCGAGGTTTCGGGTGACGCACCTTGAATCATCACGTTCAAACCTTCCTCTTCAGGGCCGGAATACTTCTGCTCCAACGCCTGTTTGCGGTAGTGGTCGATCGCCAGGTTGCGCACGATCTGGAACAGATAGCTGAGTTGGGCCTTGAATGAAGTCGTGATCGGCGGCGCTGATTGCAACCGGAAAAACGCATCCTGCACGACGTCTTCAGCACGTGACCTGCAACCGGTGATGCGAGCGGCAATCTTGACCAGTATCAGTCGATTCTCGACGAAGGCCTGAAGTAGCGGTGAGTCGCACCTGCTTGTGAATACTTGTTCCGTCATGGAAATCACCTTGCTGCCAATAGGTTGGTGGGACGGCACGCAGACTTGAGCCGTCCGACACATTGAGCAATAAGCTAGGCTTGATGATAATGATTGTCAATTGAGAAGAAGAATTGATACTGAGACTGGGTGCGACGTGCGAACACCGGCATGCGGTGCCCTCGTTTGCAGCCACTGGCCTGTCAGCGCCTATTTCGGCGCAATGCAGTACGTGCCGCAAAACGTGCCATGCCGTCGGACTGGCGCACCAGTGGGTTCACTTCGGCCCGAGGATTTTCGCCAGTTTGTCCGGCGAAGGCGCACCTTGCTGTTGTTGCAGTTCACCCTTGTCGTCCATATAGAAAATCGCTGGCGTGGCCTGCAACTCCAGGTCTTCCATCAACTGCATGTTCGCCGCCAGTTTTGCCTGAATCGCTGGAGGGACTTCTTTCAGCGCTTTGAGTGAGCTGTCCTTGCCAGCCTTTTCGTGTTCTTCCAGCGCTTTGCCCGGGTCTTTGGCCGCCAGCAGTGCAGCCGATTTACCCGGGCTGTCTTCGCGAATGATGCCGACCATGATGTGGCGCAATTGCACCTTGCCAGCCTTGACCCACGGCCGCGCCTGCTCCCAGAAGACGTTGCAGTAAGGGCAGTTCGGATCGCTGAACAGGTAGACGACACGCGGGGCATCTTTTTTGCCGTCGCCGATCCAGTTACTGGCTTCCATCTTGCCCCAGACCTCCTTCGACATCGGTGCGTAGACCAGCTTCTGCAACGGCGCGGAGGTCAGGTCGTTGCCGTCAGCATCGTAGAGATTGCCGAGCAACACATGCTTGCCATCCGGGGTCAGGTACAGCGCCATGCCACGGTTTTGGTATTGCGCCGCATAACCGCGCAAGCCGTCAGGCGCGTCGAACTGGCCGACGATTTTCGCACCCTTGGCTTCGATCTTCTTGATCGCTTCAGGCAGTTCTTCGGCGGCCTGTACCGACGGCAGGTGCAGCAGGGCTGCGCCCAGGGTGAGCGTCAGCAGGTGGCGGAGGCGTGGCATGGCAGTTTCCTTGAAGGGGTGGACGGTGTGGCAGAAGGAGGGGTGTCGAAGTTTTCCAGGGCACGGGCCAGGCTGGCTTGCGAGAGTTCGCCCAAATGGCTGCCCAGCAGGCGACCGTCATTGCTATAGAACAGCGTAGTCGGCAATGCCATGGAACCCACGGCTTGGCCCAGGCGACCGCTGCCATCGAACAACACGTTGCTCAGGCTCAGGCCCTGGGTTTCCAGGAACGTGCTGACGCTTTGCATGCTTTCAGCCTGATTGACGAACAGGAAGGTCAAGTCCGGGCGTTGCTGCTGGGCGTTTTCCAGCACCGGCATTTCCCGACGGCAGGGCGGGCACCAGGTCGCCCAGAGATTGATCACCAGCGGGCCACCCTTGTAATCGGCCAGTTGCACCGTTTCGCCGGCGGCATTGCGCAAGGAGATTTCAGGCAGGCGCGTGCCTTGTTCGTAAATGCTCAGGGAGAACGTTGCCAGCAGCCAGAACGCCAGGCCGCTGCCTACGCCAAAGCCCAGCGGCCGGCGTAAACCCGGACGGCGCCAGCCGCGATACAGGCTGGCAAGCAGCAGCACAATCACGCCAGGCCAGGCCAGGAAACCACCGTCGCGCAGGTCGATGATCTGCCACGGATCGTTGCGATAGTGTGCCCAATACACCGCCACGAAACTGACCCTGGCCGCCAGCATGCCGATCAGGAACAGGCTGAACAGCACCGACTCGGGATTATCGCCACCGCGCTTGGCCACCCGCCAGCCGACAAACGTTGCCAGCGCCAGAGCACTGATCAGCAGCAGGTGGTTAAGCGCGATGGCAAAGGTGCCGAGGGTGAAAGTCAGCATTAACGGGCGTCTCGGGTAGTGGTCCAGCGTTGCAGGAAGGTGTCGGCATCGACCTCGCCGGTGATGCGCTGGCTGCGACGCTCTTCGCCGTCGGCGCCGATCCACAGGAAACTCGGTGGCCCCGGCACTTTATAACGGCCGAGCAGTTCGCGGCTGGCGGCATTGTCGGCGGTGACGTCGAGCCGGAGCAAGCGCACATCGCTCAACGCTTGCATCACGTGGGCTTTACCGAAGACCTGTTTTTCCATGACTTTGCAGGAGGTGCACCAGTCGGCGTAGTAATCGAGCAGCACCCATTGGCCCTGCGCCCGCGCCGCGTCCAGTTCCTGTTGCAGCGCATTGGGGTCTTTGATCGTAGTGAATGCCTCGTGGCCGGTCGATGTAGAGGCACTCGCCGTGTTGGAGCCGCGATAGACCTGCAGCGGTTGAAACAGGTCATCGCTGCCACCTGCAGCGCCGATCATCAGCAGGCTGCCCCACAAACCGAGCAGCAATGAACCGGCGCCGAACACCTGCGCCGTTCGACCAAAACCACCGGACTGGCGCCAGGCGCTGTAAGCGGCAATCAACAGCAGCGCGCCGCACAAACCGATCCAGAGCGATTGATCCAGTACCGGGCGCAACATCAGCAGTGCAGTGGCGAGGAACAGGAAACCAAACACGCCTTTGAGCAGGTTCATCCAGGCGCCCGGTTTGGGCAGGAAGCGGTTGCCGATCGTCACCAGCAACAGCAGTGGCACACCGATGCCGATGCCCATGGCAAACAGAATCAGTCCGCCATGCAGTGCATTACCACTTTGCGCGATATAGAGCAGGGCGCCGGCCAACGGCGCGGTCATGCACGGCCCCACCAGCAGACCAGACAAGGCGCCCAGTGCACCGGCACCGACCAGACTGCCGCCACGCTGATTGCGTGAAACATTTTCCAGGCGGTCGCGCACGGCCACCGGCAGTTGCAGTTCGAAGAAACCGAACATCGGCAATGCCAGCAACACGAACACCGCCGCGAAACTGCCCAGCAGCCACGGGTTTTGCAGCAACGCTTGCACGTTCGCACCGAGCAGTGCGGCCAATACGCCCATCGCCGCATACACCAGCGCCATGCTGACCACATAGCTGCCCGCCAGGGCAAAACCACGTTTAGAGGTGGCGCCGCTGCCCACAATCAAACCAGCCAGGATAGGCAGCATCGGCAACGAGCAAGGGGTGAACGCCAGCAACAGCCCCAAACCGAAAAACACCAGCAAACTCCAGCCCAGTGCCCGCTGTTGCAGGTCGCTGGCCAAGGCTTGATCCGGTGCTTCGTTTGCGGCAACCGTGACGTTGCCGCCCAAATCCACCACCTGCGTTTGCGGCGGGTAACACAAGCCTGCATAGGCACAGCCCTGGAAACCGACTTTGATCTGACCGGTCGCGCCGGCCGGGATCTTCAGTTCCAGGCCCTGGCGGTAAACCTGTTGTTCGCCAAAGAACTCATCACTGTGCGCTTCGCCTTCAGGTAGCACGGGGTGCTGCTCAGCAGGCAAGCCGTCGAATTTGAGGCGCTTCTGATAAAGGTAATAACCGTCCGTGATCTGCCAATAGAGCTGGGTCTCACCCGTCTCAAGGCGTTCAGAGGTGAAAGCGAACGCCTTTTCCACCGGCAGAAATTCAGGTTTGGTATCGAACGGATTGGTCCCTGCCTGGGCCAGACCCGAGATCAAGAGGACAAAAAATAGAAACAGACGACGCATGGGTAAGCCTTATCCCTGTGCAGGTGAGGTGCACAATGGGAGGTGGCGATTAACCAGTGATTAACCGTGCCGGCCTTGTTGTCATGGTGCTTGCGGCATAATGTCCGCTTAATCGGCCAACGGCTTAATCACCTTTTTTCTGCGGGGCTCCCATGCACGTACTGGTTTGTGAAGACGATGAGCTGATTGCCAGCGGCATTGTTGCCGGGCTCACCGCACAGGGCCTGACGGTCGAGCACGTCGCCACCGCGTCGTCGGCGCGAGCGATGCTCAAGGTCGCGGAGTTTGACGTCATGGTGCTCGACCTCGGTCTTCCCGATGAGGATGGCCTCAAGCTGCTACAACAGCTGCGTCACAATGGCCTGGAGATTCCGGTGCTGATTCTCACCGCGCGCGATTCAGTAATGGATCGCGTCGATGGCTTGCAAGCCGGTGCGGATGATTACCTGCTTAAACCTTTCGATCTGCGTGAGCTTGCCGCGCGCCTGCACACCTTGTTGCGACGCGTGGCGGGGCGCAGTGTCAACTTGATCGAGCACGGTCGCCTGACGTACGACCCCAGCAGTCGCGAAACCTTGCTCGGCGGTCAACCGGTGGACCTGTCGCGCCGCGAGCAGGCGTTATTGCAGGCCTTGCTGCATAACCGCGGGCGCGTGCTCTCCACCGAGCAACTCAAGGACAGCGTCTACGGTTTCAACGACGAACTGGAAAGTAACGCCCTCAACGTGCACATCCATCACCTGCGGCGCAAACTCGGCAACGGCATCGTCGAAACCGTGCGCGGCCTGGGCTATCGCCTGGGGCCGGCTGATGGCGGAGAACAGTCGAAGTGATGAGCCTGCGTTTGCGCCTGAGCCTGACTCTTGGCGCCGCTTTTGCCTTGATCTGGGCCCTGGCGGCAGCCTGGATGCTCAGCGACTTGCGTAACCAAATGATGTTTTCCCTCGACCAGCGGCTGGTGGCTTCAGCGCGGATGGTCGCCGGGTTGCTGGAACAATTGCCGGCATTGCCGAGCAAAGGCGAGGGCACCCATTTCAGTGCGGAACAACTGAACATTCCTGGTGGCATGGCCTGTCAGGTCAGTTCATTGCGTGGGGAAATTCTCGCTCGCAGTCACAGCGATCCCGAACAAAAACTGGAAGCCGAGAAAATGGGTTTCCACGATCAGATGATTGATGGTGCGCCGTGGCGCAGTTTCACGTTGGCCCGGGGTGACCTGCGCATTACCACGGCCGACCGGCAAATCGAGCGCGAGGCATTGAACATGTCGATTCTGCTGGCGGCGTCGGTGCCTGTCGGGGTGGCGTTGCTCGGTTGTCTGTGCCTGTTGTGGCTCGGTATCGGACAAGGTCTGGCGCCGCTCAACCGGATGCGCGATGCCTTGATGCGCCGCAGCGCCGACTCCCTTGAACCCTTGCAGATCCAGCCGCTGCCGAGTGAACTGCAACCGCTGCTGGAAACCCAGAATCAGCTGTTGCAGCGCATCGGCAAGACCATCGAGCGCGAAAGACGCCTGACCGGCGACGCGGCGCACGAACTGCGCAGCCCGCTGACCGCCATCAAGACCCACCTGCAAGTGGCGCGCATGACCGACGGCGCGTCTCGGGATCAATCACTTGCCCGGGCCGAAGAGGGCGCTGACCGCATGCACCGCACCCTTGAACAATTGCTGTTGCTGGCGCGGGTCGAGGGCAGCCTGTCGTTTGACGACGGTGTGCAGTGCAGCGCCGAGCAAGTGGCGAAACTGGCGATTCAGGATGCGGCCAGCGGTGATCACCAACGCATCAGACTGCAGATGCCGAGCACATTCTCCACTGCGCCGGTGCAGATGCCCGCCGTGTTGTCGATTGCTGCGTTGCGCAACCTGCTCGATAACGCCTTGCGCCACACCCCTGGGGATGGGGCGGTGGAGTTGAGCCTGGAAACCACCGGCAACCGTGTGCGTTTTCTGGTTCGCGACCATGGCCCGGGTATCGCCGAAGAGGACTTGCAACACCTGACCCAACGCTTCTGGCGCAACGGTCAGAGCACCGGTTGCGGGTTGGGGCTGGCCATTGTCCAGGCGATAGTCCAGCGTTGCGGCTGCACGTTGCATTTCAACAGTCAGCCGGACGGGTTGCGGGTTGAGCTGACCATGCCGTTGCAGTCCATCTGAGTCGCATGGGTTCCATGTTGCGCGTAAAAAAAGCCCGCTGAACCGGTGGCCCGTCAGCGGGTTTTTTCAGGTCTGAAATGTGTGTTGACGGTGAGGCCTCTTTCGCGAAGGGGCCAGAAGTGGCAACAACGATCTCAACCCTGCTGGAACATCTCCTTCGCCCGCTGCTCAATCTGTTGCTGAGTCAGGTCTTCCTTGCGCGTGGCCAGGAACCAAAGGTGCCCATACGGATCTTTCAACGTCCCGGAGCGGTCGCCGTAAAACTGATCCTTGACCTCGGACACCACCGTGCCGCCCGCGTCAATCGCCTGTTTATAGGACTTGTCCACGTCCGTCACATACAGATGCAGGCCCACCGACGGTGACTTGTCCGGGTTGCTCAATGGACCCTGGTCGCAAGGTGTGCCGAGCATGACCGGGCAGTCGCCGATCCGCAGTTCGGCATGCCCGATCCCGCCGTCCGGCATGGCCAGGCGCATGACTTCTATGGCACCGAAGGCCTTCTTGTAGAACTCGATGGCTTCGGCGGCTTTTTGAATGCCCAGGTACGGGGTGATGCTGTGATAACCCTCTGGAATGGGTTTGACGCTCATGATGGATCTCCCTGTTTGTTGTTGTGGGTGAAAAGGTGTCCTGTGCCGATTTCCGACCGGATAAATATAGGTCACTCCCTTGTTGGCATCCGCGTACCCGACGAGCAGCAACACTGTTCAGCCATCAACAGCGAAGCAGCAGATTGCTGGGCTGCGTGACGCCAGGACTTGAAAAACCCCGTCAACTGCCCGAAAACATTGGCGCGGGACCTCGGCACAGAAGCTGCAATGGCTCTGATAAACACTGCTGCCCGGAAGCCCACATGCCCGAATCTGCCGTTTATCCGATTAACCCGCCGGCTGCCCATCGGATCGCCGATGACGCCGAAGCCTTGCGCGTCGCCGAGCGCGTTGCCGCTGTATTGTTGGAGCAGGACGCCGAACGCGACCGCACCCGACAGGTGCCCGCCGAGATCGTCGATCTGTATTCCAACAGTGGACTGTGGGGTATCAGCGTGCCGAAGGCATTTGGTGGTGCTCAGGTGTCCTGTGCGGTGCTGGCGCAGGTCATCGCGATCATCTCGGCTGCCGATCCTTCTCTGGGGCAGATCCCGCAAAACCACTATTGCCTGCTCGAAGACATCCGCCTGCAAGGCACACCCGAACAGCAGGCGCATTTTTTCGAGCTGGCGCTGCAAGGGCATCGCTTTGCCAATGCCTTGTCGGAAACCGGCGGCAAAAACGTGCAGGACATCCAGGCGACGATCCGCCGCTATGGCGATGTTCATGTGATCAACGGGCGCAAGGGTTATTGCACCGGTTCGCTCTATGCTCACTGGCTGGCGGTGCTGGCGCTGGATGAAGAACAGAAGGGCCAGTTGGCCTTCGTCGAACGCGGATCAAAAGGGCTGGTGATCGTCGATGACTGGGACAGCATCGGTCAGCGCACAACGTCCAGCGGCACCGTGCTCGCCGAAGACTTGCACGTGTCGGCGTTCAATCTGTTCCCGACCTATCGGTCCTATGAAACGCCAACGCTGGCCGGCCCCTTCGCGCAATTGACCACGGCGGCCATCGACGCCGGCATTGCCCGTGCGGCACTGCGTGACACCATTGCTTTCGTTCAGCAATACGCTCGGCCGTGGATCGACGCGGGCGTGGAGAAGGCCAGTGAAGATCCGCTGACCATCATTCAGATCGGTGGCCTGGAGATCCGCCTGGAAGCCGCCGAAGCCTTGCTGGAGCGGGCAGGGCGAGCGCTGGATGCGGCGCGTCCGGCGCCCGATGAAGACAACGTCGCCCAAGCCTCCCTGGCGGTGGCCAAGGCCAAAGTGCTGACCACCGAAATCGCCATCGAAACCAGCAATAAACTCTTCGAGCTCGGTGGCACCCGCTCGACCTTGAAGAAGCACAATTTCGACCGGCACTGGCGCAACGCCCGGGTCCATACCCTGCACGATCCGGTGCGCTGGAAGTACCACGTCGTTGGCAACTGGCTACTCAACGGCGTGAAACCGCCGCGCCACGACTGGTCGTGATTGATGGCCGAGTTGCTGAAAAATATCTATTGGGCCGACATCGCCCAGGCCTGCCTCGACACCCTGAGCATGCTCGGTGCGGCGCTGGGGTTCACCGTGCTGCTGGGGTTGCCGTTGGGGGTGGTGCTGTTTCTGACCGGCAAGCGCCAGTTGCATGAAGCGGTCGGCGTTTACCGTGTGCTGTCGGTGGTCGTGAATATGCTGCGTTCGCTGCCGTTCATCATTTTGCTGATCGTGTTGATTCCCCTGACCACACTGCTGGTCGGCACCTCGCTCGGTGTGCCGGGGACCATTCCGCCACTGGTGGTCGGCTGCACGCCGTTTTTTGCACGGCTGGTGGAAACCGCGTTGCGCGAAGTGGATCGCGGTGTCGTGGAAGCGACCCAGGCGATGGGCGCGAATACGTGGCAGATCATCCGCCACACCTTGTTGCCCGAAGCACGGGGAGGGCTGTTGGCGGCGGTCACCGTGACTGCGATCGTGCTGGTCGATTACACGGCGATGGCCGGTGTGATTGGCGGTGGCGGACTGGGCGATCTGGCGATTCGTTACGGTTATCAGCGTTTTCAGACTGACGTCATGGTGGTCACGGTGGTGCTGTTGCTGATTCTGGTTCAGGCCCTGCAAATGACCGGCGACCGACTGGTGGCGCGTTACAGCCGACGTTAAATATTCGATCCAAAAAAATACAACAGGCCCCACGTCCACCCCACGACGGCCACTTAATCTGTCTAGGAGCAAAGCATGAAAAAGACCCTGGCCATTCTGGCTGCCTTAGTGTCGTTGAGCGCTCACGCCAACGAAAAACTCATCGTCGGCGCGACCCCGGTGCCGCACGCGGAAATCCTCGAGTTCACCAAACCGACCCTGGCCAAGGAAGGCGTGGACCTGGACATCAAAGTCTTCACCGATTTTATCCAGCCCAACCAGCAATTGGCCCTGAAGAACCTCGACGCCAACTATTACCAGTACCGCCCGTTTCTCGATGATTACAACAAGACTCGCCACACCGATCTGGTGCCGGTCGTCGGCGTGCACATTGAACCGTTCGGTGCCTACTCGACCAAAATCAAAAACATCGCCGAGCTCAAGGATGGCGCCACCGTGTCGATCCCCAACGACCCGGTGAACACCGGCCGTGCGCTGGTGCTGTTGCACGAAGCCGGGCTGATCAAACTCAAGGACCCGAGCAACACCTTGGCCACCCAGCGGGACATTATCGAAAACCCCAAACACCTGAAGATTCGTGAGCTGGAAGGCGCATTGCTGGCGCGCTCGGTGAGTCAGGTCGACCTGGCCTTTGTCTTCGCCAACTACGCACTTGAAGCGGGGATCGACACCAACAGCGCGTTGATCGTCGAGAAGGGACAGAGCTTGTACATCGAGTTTCTGGTGGCGCGGCCAGACAACATCAATGATCCTGGATTGCAGAAACTGGCAAAAGCATTGAATTCGGATGAAGTGCGGCAGTTCATCTTGACCCGCTATAAAGGGCAAATTGCGCCGGGGTTCTAAACACTCGCCGACCAGAAGGTCGCCTTCGCGAACAAGTTCACCACTGTACCTGTGGGAGCGGGCTTGCCCGCGAAGGCCGCGTCGCTATTTCGGTTCTGCAGCGGATTCCAGTAGCTGCGCTCCCGGCCCACGCTCCCCCAGCACATCGCCAAAATTGCGCAGTGGACACGCCTCCATCGACAGACACCCACACCCGATGCAGCCATTGAGCTTGTCGCGCAGCAACATCAACTGATTGATCCGCGCGTCCAGATCCCGGCTCCACTGCGCTGACAACGCCTTCCAGTCTGCCGCCGTCGGCGCCCGGTTATCCGGCAACGATTTCAGCGCCTCACCGATCTCCACCAATGGAATTCCCAGACGCTGGGCCACTTTGATCAACGCCACCCGCCGCAACACTTCTCGTGGATAGCGCCGCTGATTGCCCTGATTGCGGTTGCTTTTGATCAAACCCTTGGACTCATAAAAGTGCAGCGCCGTGACCGCCACACCGCTGCGGGCGGCCAGTTGGCCGACGGTGAGTTCTTTATGCAGATTTTCCGGGGTGATCATTTGAACATTGCCTGTTGACCTCTAGTTAGCTAGAGGTTTTACCCTGCAGGCCTTCGGATCGCAACAATCGGTTTACACATGAAGGGGACTGTTCATGCAATTGTCAGCAAACAACCGCGGCTTCACCCAATTGATCGAATTCGAGATCGAGCCCCATCGGCAACCGGCGCTGGTGACGGCCCTGTCCCTGCAGACCGAGCGCCTGGCCCGGGATTTCAGTGGCTTCTTGAGTGCGAGTATCCAGGCCAGCGATGATGGCCGGCGGGTACTCAACTACTTGCAATGGCAAACGCGCGAAGCCGGAGAAGCCGCATTTCGCAGCTTTGAACGGGGTGAGCAGGATTTCTGGGGTTTGATCCGCGCCCACCAGGCGAAAACCGTGACGTTCGGTTCGTTCCAGGTGCTGCACAGCTTGGCGCTTGGCCCCGATGATGCGCTGCACTGCAATCTGGTGGGCTAAATCGACAACTGCATCACGCGCTCGCCCTGGACATTCTGCGTGGCCCGACGCTTGTTGACTGCCAGTTCGCCGATTTTGATCAGCCGCGTGCGGGTTACGTTACGGCTCAGACCCAGCAGGGCAGCGGTGTGCACCTGGTTGTAATGACAGAAGCGATAGGCTGCGCGCAACAACGCATCTTCGACTTTTTCATGCAGCGCACCGGCCTGTTCTGCGAAGAGTTTTTGAAAGGCCTGATTCAGCATGGCTTCCGGTGAATCATCGGTGCCGACGTGTTGGTCATCCTGACGCTCGATGCGCATGTTGGACAGGCGCAGGTCATCGCGTTCAATCACGCCGTTACGGCAGATCAACAGCGTGTGGTGAATAACGTTTTCCAGCTCTCGGATGTTGCCCGGCCAACTGTAGCCTCGCAGTTTCAGTTCGGCTTCTTTGCTGAGGGTGATGCTGCCGTAACCCAAGCGTTGACTGTAGACCTGGATGAAATGCCGGGTCAGCGGCAGGATGTCGCCGGGGCGTTCGCGCAACGGGCTGAGGTCCAGGCTGACCACGTCGAGTCGGTAATAAAGGTCCTCGCGAAAATGCCCGGCGTTGATGGCCTTTTCCAATTGCACGTTAGTCGCCGCCACTACGCGCACATCGATGGGAATGCTCTTGCGCGAGCCGAGTCGGACCACTTCACGCTCCTGCAGCACCCGCAGCAGCTTGACCTGGATCGCCATTGGCAGGTCGCCAATTTCATCGAGAAACAGCGTGCCGCCGTGGGCCTCCTCGAACCAGCCGGCCTTGGCGTTCAGCGCGCCGGTGAATGCACCTTTTTCGTGACCGAACAATTCGGCCTCAACCAGCGATTCGGAAAATGCGCCGCAATTCACCGCCACGAAGGGCCGGTTGCGTCGGGTACTCAGGTTGTGGATGTGCCGCGCCACCAACTCCTTGCCAGTGCCGGTTTCGCCACTGATCAGTACGCTGGCTTCGCTGGGCGCGACCTGCTGCACATGGGCAAGCAAGGCTTGGGATTTCGGATCTTCGAACACCTGCGCGGTGGCGCGGATCGAGGTCGCCAGCGCGGGTGAGGGCGGCAAGGTCAGCAGTTGCATGGGGGTCGCTCCATGAGGAAATGGCTATGAAAACAAGTCCTGACTCAGCCTCTCGTTTGAAAGACATGGGACGGGGGCCAGTCGGCAGTGGGTGAGGCGCTGGAGGTGTTATAAAGAGAGTCTTTTATTTCGTAAAAGAACATAAATAAATATTTATAGATCTTTTGGAGATATGCCGGTTGAGAGCAGAACGACGTTTGCCAAAGTCGATAGCCACTATCGAGAGCGTTGATTTCTGCCCCTGAAGCCGTGCGGGTAGCCTGTGTTCATTGCCCCGAACCCAGATGCCAGGACGCTAACAATGAACACTCTCACCGCCACTTTCCTGCTGCTCGCGCTCTCTGTTCTCGCCGGTTGTGCCAGCCATGTGTCTCCGGAATTGCGGCCATATACCGCCGAAGAATCCAAGGAACTGGCGCTTGAGGAATTGAACCGTCGTGGTCTGTCTTTTGAGGAGTACCACGCCAGGAAAGCCGCCTTGCTCGGGCAGCCGCAAAAATCCTTTGGTTTCGATAAACAAGGCGAGATGAACGCCGAGCGTGCTGTACAGCTTCACGGTCGACCAAGCTGATCAAGAACTGTACCGCTCGAAGTTTTCCGTAACTGTCCGTGGGTTTCCCGCAAGGCGTGCGATAGGGTCTTAACACCCGATTGACCCTTATGGACTGCCGCTCATGACGCTTTCACTCGATCTGCTGATGGGCCTGGCCCTGTTTGCGCTTGTCACCTCGATTACTCCCGGCCCCAACAACACCATGTTGCTGGCATCGGGTGTGAACTTCGGCTTTAACCGCACCATCCCGCACATGTTGGGCGTCACCTGTGGTTTCTTTGTCCTGGTGGTCGCCGTCGGGTTCGGCCTCGGCGCCGTGTTTCAAACCTATCCTTTGCTCTACACCGTGTTGCGCTACGTCGGCGCGGCGTATTTGCTTTATCTGGCATGGAAAATCGCCCATTCAGGTCCGGTCTCCGAGAGCGAGAACGGCGAAAGCAAACCCATCACTTACCTGGGCGCAGCGGCGTTCCAATGGGTCAATCCCAAGGCGTGGATCATGGCCATCGGTGCCATCAGTACCTACACGCCGATGCAGGGCTATTTCACCAATGTGATCATCATTGCGGCGGTGTTTGCCGTGATCAACCTGCCGAGCGTTGGTATCTGGGCCGGGTGCGGCACGTTGTTACGCAATGTGTTGAAGGACCGCCGCTGGTTGCGCCTGTTCAATTGGGGCATGGCCCTGCTGTTGGTGGCTTCTCTGTATCCGTTAATTCTTGAAAGCTTTAGCTGACGCATTGCTTCATCCGGTTGCCCGATGCCTGTTAAGCTCGACTTCAGGAGCGTTCCTACGCACTTTTAAATGAAGTTGTTCTTCTTTAACGGCTTCCGATCAGGTATTTCTAACGTGCTGAAGTATCGGCGCAGCTCACAAGGCTGCGCTTTGACGTTTCCGTTATGAGCTTCCTGATCCCGGAACACGCTCTGCGAGTCTTTTATGAATAAACGTCCGTTGTATTTCGACTACGCCGCCACCACGCCGGTGGATGAGCGGGTCATCAAGGTCATGGTCGAGTGTCTGGGTTTTACCGGCAACTTCGGCAACCCGGCGTCCAGCTCCCATGCTTATGGCCAGCAGGCTCGGCGGTCGGTGGACCACGCACGGCAGCAGGTCGCCGAACTGGTGGGCGCTACCGCTGACCAGATCGTCTGGACCTCCGGCGCCACCGAATCGAACAACCTCGCGCTCAAGGGCGTGGCCCCGGCACACGGCGTCAGTGGCGGGCACCTCATTACCAGCCAGATCGAACACAAGGCGATTCTCGACACGGCCAAACAGTTACAGGACGCCGGTGTGGCGGTGACGTATCTGGTGCCAGACACCGACGGTTTGATCACGGCGCAAGCGGTCAGCGAAGCGATGCGCGAAGACACCTTCCTGGTGTCGCTGATGCTGGTCAACAACGAACTGGGTACGCTCAATGACATCGCGGCCATCGGCGAAGTCGTGCGCGCCCGCGATGCGCTGTTTCACGTTGACGCGGCTCAAGGTGCAGGGAAAGTGGCCATCGATCTGGCCCGCCTGCCCGTGGATTTGATGTCGTTTTCCGCCCACAAAATCTACGGCCCCAAAGGCATCGGCGCGCTGTACGTCGGCCCGCGCGCGCAGCCACGCTTGCAGGCGCAGATTCACGGCGGCGGTCACGAGGGCGGTTTACGTTCCGGCACCCTCGCGACTCATCAGATCGCAGCGATGGGTGTGGCCTTCGCCTTGGCTGGCGCTGCGTTCGATGAAGAGAAAGCCACGATCGTCCGGTTGCGGGAGCGCTTGCTTGAGCAACTGCTGAGCCTTCCCGGCGTTCGTCTCAATGGCAGCCCGACCCAACGCATTCCCCATACTCTGAGCCTGACCTTCAGCGAAGGCGAGTTCAACTCCACGGCATTGAGCCATTCGATCGCATTTTCCGCGACATCGGCCTGCAACTCTGCCAGCAACGTTCCATCCCATGTGTTGCTGGCCCTGGGGCATGACGCCCGCTCGGCGAGCCGCACGATTCGCTTGAGTCTCGGGCGGTTCACCACCGAGCAAGACATCGACCAAGCGGTGCACCTGATCAAAGCCGCCTGCGCCAGTGCCCCGGCATTCTGGCAGTAGCGCCTTAAAGCGCCGACTCAGATCGGCACTCAACAATAAGCTGAAGTGATTAGCAGGAGACATGATGAGTACGCAGCCTTCGATCAATGGATCGGTGCCCCAGCGCCTGGCGCAAACCCGCGAACTGATGAGCCGCGAAGGCATTCATGCCTTGCTGGTGCCGTCGGCCGATCCGCACCTCTCGGAATACTTGCCAGGCTACTGGCAGGGACGGCAGTGGTTGTCGGGCTTCCATGGCTCGGTCGGCACACTGATCGTGACGCCGGACTTTGCTGGCGTCTGGGCCGACAGCCGTTATTGGGAGCAAGCGACCAAGGAGCTCAAAGGCAGCGGCATCGAGTTGGTCAAGCTGCAGCCGGGCCAGCCAGGCCCGCTGGACTGGCTGGCCGAGCAAACCCCAGAAGGTGGCGTCGTCGCGGTGGACGGTGCGGTCATGGCCGTGGCCTCGGCGCGAACGCTGGGTGGCAAGCTCGAAGAGCGTGGCGCCCGCCTGCGTACCGATATCGATTTGTTGAGCGAAGTCTGGAGCGATCGCCCGACGTTGCCGAACGAGCCGATCTATCAACATTTGCCACCGCAAGCGACGGTCAGCCGTGGCGAAAAGCTCGCGAAGGTGCGCGAGGTAATGAAAGATCGAGGCGCTGACTGGCATTTTGTCGCCACCCTCGATGACATCGCCTGGTTGTTCAACCTGCGCGGCGCAGACGTGTCGTTCAACCCGGTCTTCGTGTCCTTCGCCCTGGTCAGCCAGGAGCAGGCAACCCTGTTCGTGGCACTGAGCAAAGTCGATGCCGAGCTGCGTGCGGTACTGGAACAAGACGGTGTGATCCTGCGTGATTACAGCGAAGTGGACGCTGCCTTGCGCGCCGTTCCGAGCGGCACGAGCCTGCTGGTAGACCCGGCGCGTGTCACCGCCGGTTTGCTGGGCAACCTCGATGCCGGCGTAAAACTGGTCGAAGGCCTGAACCCGACCACGCTGGCCAAATCGCAGAAAAGCCTGGCCGATGCCGAGCACATTCGCCAGGCCATGGAGCAGGACGGTGCCGCCCTCTGTGAATTCTTCGCGTGGCTGGACTCGGCCTTGGGTCGTGAACGCATCACCGAGCTGACCATCGACGAGCACCTCACTGCCGCGCGTACCCGACGTCCCGATTACGTGTCGCTGAGCTTCAATACCATCGCCGCGTTCAACGCCAATGGCGCGATGCCGCATTACCACGCGACCGAAGAAGAGCACGCGGTGATCGAGGGTGACGGCCTGTTGCTGATCGACTCCGGCGGTCAGTACCTGGGTGGCACTACCGATATCACGCGAATGGTGCCGGTGGGGACTCCGACAGATGAGCAGAAGCGCGACTGCACGCGAGTACTTAAAGGTGTGATTGCACTGTCCCGCGCGCAATTCCCCAAAGGGATCTTGTCGCCGCTGCTGGATGCCATCGCACGCGCTCCAATCTGGGCAGAAAACGTCGACTACGGTCACGGCACTGGCCATGGCGTTGGCTATTTCCTCAATGTTCACGAAGGCCCGCAGGTCATCGCCTATCAGGCCGCTGCTGCGCCGCAAACCGCGATGCAGCCGGGCATGATCACTTCCATCGAGCCGGGCACTTACCGTCCGGGGCGTTGGGGCGTGCGGATCGAGAACCTGGTGCTGAACCGTGAGGCGGGCAAAAGCGAGTTCGGAGAGTTCCTCAAGTTCGAAACCCTGACGCTATGCCCGATTGACACCCGCTGTCTGGAGCCGTCGCTGCTGACTCTGGAAGAGAAGCAGTGGTTCAACGCTTACCACGCCGAGGTGCGCGAACGCTTGAGTCCATTGCTCGATGGCGCCGCCCTTGAGTGGTTGAACACCCGCACCGCGGCTATTTGACGGGTTGGAGGTCAGGCGCTTGGTCGAGCGCCTGGCTCATGTAGTCGACAAATGCTTTAACCCTGGCGGATTGGCGACGATTCGCCGGGGACACTGCATGAATCGGCAGTGACTGCGTCGTGTAGTCTTGCAAAATGGCTTTCACCCGGCCGGCCTTCAGATCCTCACTGAACAGCCAGACTGGCGACAACGCAATCCCCAATCCCCCCAGCACCATCTCGCGGATCGCCTCGGAGTTGTTGCTTTGCGCGTTACCCTTGATGCGTACTTCGTGTTGCCGGGCGCCTCTTTTGTAAATCCATAGGTTTTGACTGTTCAGCAAGTTGAATTGCAGGCAGTTGTGCGCGCCGAGGTCTTCCGGGGTTTGGGGCTGGCCGAATTGCTTGAGGTACTCAGGCGCTGCAACGGTTATCCGGTGGGTGGTGCCGATGTGGCGTGCGAGCAGACCGCTGTCGCTCAGCTCACCGATTCTGAATGTCACGTCCAGCCCTTCACTGACCAGGTCCTGGTTTTGATCGCTGAGTTGCAGGTCAATTTGAACCTGAGGGTGCGTTTTTAGAAAGTCGGGGAGGCGCGGTGCAATCTGCAGGCGCCCGAAACTCACGGATGAGCCGATTTTCAAGTTGCCGGAAATGGATTCGCGTCCTGATTGAAAACGATGTTCTGCCGCGTCCACCGCTGCAAGGATTTGGCGACATTCGTCGTAGTACCTCTGACCTTCATCCGTCAGTGACAGTTGACGGGTGCTGCGGCTAATCAGCTTTGTGCCGAGTTTGGTTTCGAGCGCTTTTAAAATTTTGCTGATGGTCGGCTGGCTGGTCTGCATCTCCCGGGCGACGGCCGAAAAGCTGCCGCGTTCGACGACACGGACGAAGGTTGCCATTGCGTTGAGTGTGTCCACGGGAGTTCTCATTGATGCCAAATGGGCATACGTACTATAGCTATATGGTGTCTTATCGGCATGAGTGATCTGGACGAAGATGAATCCCGCACACACACTTCTGACGGGAATCTGCGAAATGACTGACTCACTTGAAATGCGCGCTCTGATTGTTGACTCGGCCAATGGGCCTTTACGCTTGGTTTCCCTGTCGCGGCCCGTGCCGGGAGTGGGTCAGGTGCTGATCAGGATCAAGGCCAGCGGGGTGAACCCTTTGGATGGAAAGATTCGTGCGGGGCAAGCTGCTCATGCGCGTCAGCCGTTACCGGCCGTATTGGGCATGGATTTAGCGGGGACAGTTGAGGCGCTGGGAGAGGGCGTCAGTGGATGGATGCCTGGTGATGAAGTCTTCGCGATGGCGACCGGTATCGGTGGCGCGCAGGGTTCCCTGGCGGAGTTCGCGGTGGTCGATTCGCGGCTTCTGGCACGCAAACCGGGCAACTTGAGTATGCGCGAGGCCGCAGGGCTGCCTTTGGTATTGATCACCGCGTGGGAAGGGCTAGTTGATCGGGCTCGGGTGCGGGCCGGTCAGAAGGTGCTGATCCATGGCGGCGGCGGCGGTGTCGGACATGTGGCTGTGCAAATTGCCCGGGCGTTCGGTTCTGACGTGTTCGCAACCGGTTCAGCGGGGCAGCGGGCAACTATCGAAAGTTTCGGTGCAACGTTTATTGATTACCGCGCGTCTTCGGTTGAAAGCTATGTGGCTGAATTCACGGCCGGGGAGGGCTTCGATATCGTCTATGACACGGTGGGTGGCGCGGTGCTGGATGACTCGTTCAAGGCCGTTCGGGTTTATGAGGGGCATGTAGTGAGCTGTCTGGGTTGGGGGCAGCACAGCCTTGCGCCGCTCTCGTTTCGTGGGGCGAGTTATTCCGGGGTGTTTACGCTATTGCCGTTGCTGACGGGGAAGGGACTTGAACGTCATGGCCAGATTCTTAATGAAGCGGCGCGGTTGATTGAGGCGGGTCAGTTGAAGCCGTTGCTCGATTCTCGGCAGTTCACGCTGGAAACTGCCGAGGCTGCTCATGAACTGCTCGTTTCGGGAGCAGCGAAGGGGCGGTTAGTGATCGAGATTTAACTCAGGGCTTCAATCACGAAGTCCAACCGATCCTGGCCGAAGAACAGCTGATCGCCGACGAACATACTCGGTGCGCCGAATACACCGCGCTGTATGGCTTTCTCGGTATTGTCCTTGAGAGCGGCTTTGACCTCCTCATCGGCCGTCAGGGCGAGCACTGTTTGCGGGTCAAAACCGTTTTGAGTCAACACGGCGGCAACGGTGGCAGGATCATCAAGGCTACGGCCTTCGACCCAGAGGGCAGTGAACAGGCAGTCGATAAACGCCGGGAAACGTTCGGGCTGACGTAACTGAATTCCAGTCACTGCGCGCATGAGCATCAGTGTGTTGATGGGGAAGTGCGGATTGAATTTCAGTGGTACACCGTAACGTTTTGCGTAGCGGTCGAGATCTTGAAACATATAACGACCCTTGGCCGGGATGGTCGCCGGTGAAGCGTTGCCGGTGGCTTTGAACACGCCGCCCAGCAGCATTGGCTTGTAAATCAGTTGGCTGTCGGTTTGTTCGCAGATTTTCGGTAGCTGGGTATAAGCCAGGTAGGTGGCTGGGCTGCCGAGGTCGAAAAAGAACTCCACGGTTTTGCTCATGGTCGGTGCACTCTGTTTATTGTTGTAGGGGAGGGCTTACCAGCGTTCGCTCCAGGGGCGTAAATCCAGCTCGAATGTCCAGGAGTCCCGTGGCTGGCTGTGCAGATACCAATAGTTTTCGGCGATGTGCTCGGGGTTAAGAATGCCGTCTTCGTCCTTGGTTGCGTACTTTTCCGGAAAGCTCTCACGGATGAAGTCAGTATCGATGGCGCCGTCGACAACGACGTGAGCAACGTGAATATTCATCGGGCCGAGTTCTCGCGCCATGCTTTGCGCCAAGGCACGAATACCATGTTTGGCACCAGCGAACGCAGCAAAGCCCGCAGCACCGCGCATGCCTGCTGTAGCCCCGGTGAACAGGATCGTGCCCCGCTGACGCTTGGCCATGCGCTTGGCGACTTCGCGAGCATTGAGAAAACCTGAGAAACAGGCCATTTCCCAAATCTTGAAATACTTGCGGGCGGTTTCTTCAAGAATGCTGCAGGGCACGTTGGCGCCGATATTGAAGACAAATGCTTCGATGGGCCCGATCTGGCTTTCGATTTGTTCGACTAGCGCGATTACATCTTCCTCCTTGCGTGCGTCGCAGGCAAAGCCATGGGCATCTCCGCCATCAGCTTTGATGGCATCGACCAATGGCTGAAGTTTGTCTGCGCTGCGCCGGGTGACACAGGCGACGAAGCCTTCCTGTGCAAAACGCTTGGCAATGGCGCCGCCGGTAGCATCACCAGCGCCGACAACCAGTACGACTTTCTTATTATTCATAGGTGGCCCCTTTGATAAACGATCGTTAACTAAACGAACGTTATGCTACGATTCCACAGACGTCAAGACGATCAATCCTGAGGACTTGCAATGCGCTACTCGGCCAATCACAAGTTGGAAACCAAACAAAAGTTGCTGGAAAGCAGTTCGGTGTCTGCCAAGAAGTCAGGTTTTTCCACGGTCGGCGTCGACGGATTAATGAAGGCAATCGGTTTGAGCGGCGGGGCTTTCTACAGTCACTTCTCGTCAAAGGATGAACTGTTCTCTTCAATCGTCGAGCGTGAACTGGGCCAAAGCGTGGAACGATTAGGCACCGATGGGGGGAGCGAAAAACTTGAGCGATGCCTGAAGCATTACTTGAGCATGGCGCATGTCGAACATCCGGAATCCGGATGCGCGCTGCCCGCGTTGGGCGCGGAAATTGCTCGTTCGGACATGGTGGTTCGCAAACAGGCAGAGCGCTGGATTTGTCAGCTACAGGAGAGTTGGGCGCGTATTCTGGAAAGCGACAGCCTGGCTTGGGCAATTCTGTCGCAATGCATCGGTGCTTTAGTTGTCGCACGGATGCTGGCAACGCCAGACATCCAGCGCAATGTGTTGAAATCCAGTTACGACGAGATTGGCCGTCAGATTGCGGGGCGGCATCAGCCTATTTGCAAATGACGATCATGCTGCGGCTGGTGTAACCGGCAGGGTTGAGACCGAACGGATAATCGCCTGGCTCCTCCACCGCGTCCCCCGACTTGGCAATGACCTTGTACCCTTTGGGTGCGCAAGAGTTGGCGGCGCTGGTGTAGCACTTTTCCCACGAGGATGAGAGCCCCGAACAGTTGATATGCAGCCCTTTCTTGCCATGTTTGACTTGTGTTTTCGAGGTCGCCGCACAACCCGCAACTGCCAGAACGGCGATCAATATCAAAATTCGTTTCATTGCTGTCCTTACTAGCGTTCCCGGATCTTGTGCCCGGGTCTGGCTGCATTCGCTTTCGCTTAAGCGTTTTGGTATCCCTATCCTGAAAAATCCATGTCTGGCGCTGGGTTACGGGCCTAAACATGGCCTAATTGAGCGTCAATTACCAGACCTGCGTTAAATCCTGTATCAATCTGCCGCAACTGCTGGCTTGGCAGCACTGCCCATAGTCATGGTTGCGCCCACGGAAGCCAGAATGATGCACAAGATAGCCATCCACTGTGACAGCGATAGATACTCATGCAGGAACAACAAGCCTGACAAGGCGCCAATCGCAGGTTCGATGCTCATCAATGTGCCGAAAGTCCGTGCGGGCATGCGGGTGAGGGCGACCATCTCCAGCGTGTAGGGCAGGGCGGTGGATAAAATGGCGACCCCTATGGCCACGGGGATCAACGAAGGAGTCAGCAGCGCGGTCCCTGCATGGACGATGCCGATAGGGGCCACGAACAATGCGGCAATCATCACGCCCAGTGCTGCGGTCTGTACACCATTGTCGGCACCGGCCTTCTGGCCGAACAGAATGTATAGGGCCCAGCAGACTCCCGCTCCCAGGGCGTAACCGGCCCCTACCAGGTCGATTCCCATGGTTGATGCGTCTGTGGGGATTAATAGCAGCAAGCCCGCTGCCGCCAGCGCTATCCACAAAAAGTCGATTGCCCGGCGCGAAGCATAGATCGCCACTGCCAATGGCCCGGTGAACTCCAGGGCTACTGCAATTCCCAAAGGGACAGTGCGTAAGGACATATAGAAGAGGAAATTCATGCCGCCCAGTGCCATGCCATAGATGATGACGGTGCGCAGGGATTTTGCAGTGAGCTTCGCCCGCCATGGACGAAGCAGGAGCAGCATGATCACGCTGGCGAAAATGAGGCGTAGGGTGGTGGTTCCTTGAGCTCCGATAACCGGGAACATGCTTTTAGCCAAAGAAGCTCCGGACTGGATCGACGCCATGGCTATTATGAGCAGGCCTACCGAAAACAAGGTCGAGGCAAGGCTGCGGGGTTGATCGTTCATTACGTGGAGTCGTCCGAAGTAGGAAGCGGAAGTTCTTTGTTGTGCAGTTGGGCAATATAGTGCGCATTCGTGGCGTGTACGTCTATATATGGCAATGATTTTGGGCTGTTTGATAGAAAAGCCAAATCAGTGCTTGACGGCAGATTCAGGATGTCTATAATTCGCCCCACTTCCGGCGCAGTCGAAACGGAAAACTCCTTGGTAAACAAAGAGTTACGCAGTTTTCGGCAGTGAGTGGCTTCAGTTCATCGAAGTCCGAAAGGAGTTGAAAAAGAGGTGTTGACAGCAGCGTGTAACGCTGTAGAATTCGCCTCCCGCTACCGAGTGATCGGAAGCGCAAGTGGTTGAAGTTACAAAGGAAACTTTGAAAACTTCTGAAAATAACCACTTGACAGCAACAGAGGCTGCTGTAGAATGCGCGCCTCGGTTGAGACGAAAGATCTTAACCAACCGCTCTTTAACAACTGAATCAAGCAATTCGTGTGGGTGCTTGTGGAGTCAGACTGATAGTCAACAAGATTATCAGCATCACAAGTTACTCCGCGAGAAATCAAAGATGTAACCAACGATTGCTGAGCCAAGTTTAGGGTTTCTTAAAAACCCAAAGATGTTTGAACTGAAGAGTTTGATCATGGCTCAGATTGAACGCTGGCGGCAGGCCTAACACATGCAAGTCGAGCGGTAGAGAGAAGCTTGCTTCTCTTGAGAGCGGCGGACGGGTGAGTAATGCCTAGGAATCTGCCTGGTAGTGGGGGATAACGTTCGGAAACGGACGCTAATACCGCATACGTCCTACGGGAGAAAGCAGGGGACCTTCGGGCCTTGCGCTATCAGATGAGCCTAGGTCGGATTAGCTAGTTGGTGAGGTAATGGCTCACCAAGGCGACGATCCGTAACTGGTCTGAGAGGATGATCAGTCACACTGGAACTGAGACACGGTCCAGACTCCTACGGGAGGCAGCAGTGGGGAATATTGGACAATGGGCGAAAGCCTGATCCAGCCATGCCGCGTGTGTGAAGAAGGTCTTCGGATTGTAAAGCACTTTAAGTTGGGAGGAAGGGTTGTAACCTAATACGTTGCAATTTTGACGTTACCGACAGAATAAGCACCGGCTAACTCTGTGCCAGCAGCCGCGGTAATACAGAGGGTGCAAGCGTTAATCGGAATTACTGGGCGTAAAGCGCGCGTAGGTGGTTCGTTAAGTTGGATGTGAAATCCCCGGGCTCAACCTGGGAACTGCATTCAAAACTGTCGAGCTAGAGTATGGTAGAGGGTGGTGGAATTTCCTGTGTAGCGGTGAAATGCGTAGATATAGGAAGGAACACCAGTGGCGAAGGCGACCACCTGGACTGATACTGACACTGAGGTGCGAAAGCGTGGGGAGCAAACAGGATTAGATACCCTGGTAGTCCACGCCGTAAACGATGTCAACTAGCCGTTGGGAGCCTTGAGCTCTTAGTGGCGCAGCTAACGCATTAAGTTGACCGCCTGGGGAGTACGGCCGCAAGGTTAAAACTCAAATGAATTGACGGGGGCCCGCACAAGCGGTGGAGCATGTGGTTTAATTCGAAGCAACGCGAAGAACCTTACCAGGCCTTGACATCCAATGAACTTTCCAGAGATGGATCGGTGCCTTCGGGAACATTGAGACAGGTGCTGCATGGCTGTCGTCAGCTCGTGTCGTGAGATGTTGGGTTAAGTCCCGTAACGAGCGCAACCCTTGTCCTTAGTTACCAGCACGTAATGGTGGGCACTCTAAGGAGACTGCCGGTGACAAACCGGAGGAAGGTGGGGATGACGTCAAGTCATCATGGCCCTTACGGCCTGGGCTACACACGTGCTACAATGGTCGGTACAGAGGGTTGCCAAGCCGCGAGGTGGAGCTAATCCCAGAAAACCGATCGTAGTCCGGATCGCAGTCTGCAACTCGACTGCGTGAAGTCGGAATCGCTAGTAATCGCGAATCAGAATGTCGCGGTGAATACGTTCCCGGGCCTTGTACACACCGCCCGTCACACCATGGGAGTGGGTTGCACCAGAAGTAGCTAGTCTAACCTTCGGGAGGACGGTTACCACGGTGTGATTCATGACTGGGGTGAAGTCGTAACAAGGTAGCCGTAGGGGAACCTGCGGCTGGATCACCTCCTTAATCGACGACATCAGCTGCTCCATAAGTTCCCACACGAATTGCTTGATTCATTGAAGAAGACGAAAGAAGCAGCCCGAAATTGGGTCTGTAGCTCAGTTGGTTAGAGCGCACCCCTGATAAGGGTGAGGTCGGCAGTTCGAATCTGCCCAGACCCACCAATTTTGTGTGGGAAACGCCTGTAGAAATACGGGGCCATAGCTCAGCTGGGAGAGCGCCTGCCTTGCACGCAGGAGGTCAACGGTTCGATCCCGTTTGGCTCCACCACTACTGCTTCTGAAGTTTGAAAGCTTAGAAATGAGCATTCCATCGAGAGATGGTGAATGTTGATTTCTAGTCTTTGACTAGTTCGTTCTTTAAAAATTTGGGTATGTGATAGAAAGATAGACTGAACGTTACTTTCACTGGTAACGGATCAGGCTAAGGTAAAATTTGTGAGTTGCTCTTAATTGAGTATTATCGAATTTTCGGCGAATGTCGTCTTCACAGTATAACCAGATTGCTTGGGGTTATATGGTCAAGTGAAGAAGCGCATACGGTGGATGCCTTGGCAGTCAGAGGCGATGAAAGACGTGGTAGCCTGCGAAAAGCTTCGGGGAGTCGGCAAACAGACTTTGATCCGGAGATGTCTGAATGGGGGAACCCAGCCATCATAAGATGGTTATCTTGTACTGAATACATAGGTGCAAGAGGCGAACCAGGGGAACTGAAACATCTAAGTACCCTGAGGAAAAGAAATCAACCGAGATTCCCTTAGTAGTGGCGAGCGAACGGGGACTAGCCCTTAAGTGGCTTTGAGATTAGCGGAACGCTCTGGAAAGTGCGGCCATAGTGGGTGATAGCCCTGTACGCGAAAATCTCTTGGTCATGAAATCGAGTAGGACGGAGCACGAGAAACTTTGTCTGAATATGGGGGGACCATCCTCCAAGGCTAAATACTACTGACTGACCGATAGTGAACTAGTACCGTGAGGGAAAGGCGAAAAGAACCCCGGAGAGGGGAGTGAAATAGATCCTGAAACCGTATGCGTACAAGCAGTGGGAGCCCACTTTGTTGGGTGACTGCGTACCTTTTGTATAATGGGTCAGCGACTTATTTTCAGTGGCGAGCTTAACCGAATAGGGGAGGCGTAGCGAAAGCGAGTCTTAATAGGGCGTCTAGTCGCTGGGAATAGACCCGAAACCGGGCGATCTATCCATGGGCAGGTTGAAGGTTGGGTAACACTAACTGGAGGACCGAACCGACTACCGTTGAAAAGTTAGCGGATGACCTGTGGATCGGAGTGAAAGGCTAATCAAGCTCGGAGATAGCTGGTTCTCCTCGAAAGCTATTTAGGTAGCGCCTCATGTATCACTGTAGGGGGTAGAGCACTGTTTCGGCTAGGGGGTCATCCCGACTTACCAAACCGATGCAAACTCCGAATACCTACAAGTGCCGAGCATGGGAGACACACGGCGGGTGCTAACGTCCGTCGTGAAAAGGGAAACAACCCAGACCGTCAGCTAAGGTCCCAAAGTTATGGTTAAGTGGGAAACGATGTGGGAAGGCTTAGACAGCTAGGAGGTTGGCTTAGAAGCAGCCACCCTTTAAAGAAAGCGTAATAGCTCACTAGTCGAGTCGGCCTGCGCGGAAGATGTAACGGGGCTCAAACCATACACCGAAGCTACGGGTATCACTTAGGTGATGCGGTAGAGGAGCGTTCTGTAAGCCTGTGAAGGTGAGTTGAGAAGCTTGCTGGAGGTATCAGAAGTGCGAATGCTGACATGAGTAACGACAATGGGTGTGAAAAACACCCACGCCGAAAGACCAAGGTTTCCTGCGCAACGTTAATCGACGCAGGGTTAGTCGGTCCCTAAGGCGAGGCTGAAAAGCGTAGTCGATGGAAAACAGGTTAATATTCCTGTACTTCTGGTTATTGCGATGGAGGGACGGAGAAGGCTAGGCCAGCTTGGCGTTGGTTGTCCAAGTTTAAGGTGGTAGGCTGGAATCTTAGGTAAATCCGGGATTCTAAGGCCGAGAGCTGATGACGAGTGTACTTTTAGTACACGAAGTGGTTGATGCCATGCTTCCAAGAAAAGCTTCTAAGCTTCAGGTAACCAGGAACCGTACCCCAAACCGACACAGGTGGTTGGGTAGAGAATACCAAGGCGCTTGAGAGAACTCGGGTGAAGGAACTAGGCAAAATGGCACCGTAACTTCGGGAGAAGGTGCGCCGGTGAGGGTGAAGCATTTACTGCGTAAGCCCATGCCGGTCGAAGATACCAGGCCGCTGCGACTGTTTATTAAAAACACAGCACTCTGCAAACACGAAAGTGGACGTATAGGGTGTGACGCCTGCCCGGTGCCGGAAGGTTAATTGATGGGGTTAGCTAACGCGAAGCTCTTGATCGAAGCCCCGGTAAACGGCGGCCGTAACTATAACGGTCCTAAGGTAGCGAAATTCCTTGTCGGGTAAGTTCCGACCTGCACGAATGGCGTAACGATGGCGGCGCTGTCTCCACCCGAGACTCAGTGAAATTGAAATCGCTGTGAAGATGCAGTGTATCCGCGGCTAGACGGAAAGACCCCGTGAACCTTTACTATAGCTTTGCACTGGACTTTGAATTTGCTTGTGTAGGATAGGTGGGAGGCTTTGAAGCGTGGACGCCAGTTCGCGTGGAGCCAACCTTGAAATACCACCCTGGCAACTTTGAGGTTCTAACTCAGGTCCGTTATCCGGATCGAGGACAGTGTATGGTGGGTAGTTTGACTGGGGCGGTCTCCTCCTAAAGAGTAACGGAGGAGTACGAAGGTGCGCTCAGACCGGTCGGAAATCGGTCGTAGAGTATAAAGGCAAAAGCGCGCTTGACTGCGAGACAGACACGTCGAGCAGGTACGAAAGTAGGTCTTAGTGATCCGGTGGTTCTGTATGGAAGGGCCATCGCTCAACGGATAAAAGGTACTCCGGGGATAACAGGCTGATACCGCCCAAGAGTTCATATCGACGGCGGTGTTTGGCACCTCGATGTCGGCTCATCACATCCTGGGGCTGAAGCCGGTCCCAAGGGTATGGCTGTTCGCCATTTAAAGTGGTACGCGAGCTGGGTTTAGAACGTCGTGAGACAGTTCGGTCCCTATCTGCCGTGGACGTTTGAGATTTGAGAGGGGCTGCTCCTAGTACGAGAGGACCGGAGTGGACGAACCTCTGGTGTTCCGGTTGTCACGCCAGTGGCATTGCCGGGTAGCTATGTTCGGAATAGATAACCGCTGAAAGCATCTAAGCGGGAAACTAGCCTCAAGATGAGATCTCACTGGGACCTTGAGTCCCCTGAAGGGCCGTCGAAGACTACGACGTTGATAGGTTGGGTGTGTAAGCGCTGTGAGGCGTTGAGCTAACCAATACTAATTGCCCGTGAGGCTTGACCATATAACACCCAAGCAATTTGACTACTCGAGAGAGCATCAGATTGCGGTGTGTGAAGACGAAACGAACCGAAAGTTCGAGATACTCACAAAACACCCAACTATCGCATACCCAATTTGCTGAAGCGCGGCCAGCTGGCCACGATTCGGTACCCGAATTTCTTGACGACCATAGAGCATTGGAACCACCTGATCCCATCCCGAACTCAGCAGTGAAACGATGCATCGCCGATGGTAGTGTGGGGTTTCCCCATGTGAGAGTAGGTCATCGTCAAGATTAAATTCCGAAACCCCAATTGCGAAAGCAGTTGGGGTTTTGTTTTGCCCGCAGGAAAATCGGTATTGTCCTTTTGACGCTCAAGAACAACCGTTCGAGGAAATCGCACTCAAGTGACCGGGCAGTTTTTGGTATGGTGCAGCTCGTTTTTTAACGGACTGATTTCACGCCTACGGATCGGCACCCTTTTTTAGTCAAAGAGTTGCCGCAGAAATGCCCGAACCGATTCCGATCAAAGACCACGAAAAAGAAACGCGCCTGGTTAACAAAAGGCTGATGGCTTGCGGCTTGTTCGTCGCCGCCATTACCTGCGCGCTGGTGGTGCGCATGTATGTCCTGCAGGTGGTCGAATTCGACTATCACTCAACCATCTCCGAAAACAACCGCGTCCACGTCCTGCCAATTACTCCCACCCGTGGACTGATCTACGACCGCAACGGTGTGGTGCTGGCAGACAACCGGCCAAGCTTCAACCTGACGATCACCCGTGAACGCGCTTCCGACGTGAAAGAAGAACTGGATGAGGTGGTAGACCTCCTGCATCTGCCGACAGAAGATCGAACACTCTTCGACAAGGCGATGAAGCAGGCCCGTCACCCTTTCGTGCCGGTCACCCTGTTCTATGAACTGAGCGAAGAGCAGATCGCGATACTGGCGGTCAATGAGTTCCGCCTGCCGGGAATCGATGTCGAGCCTCAATTCGTTCGCCATTACCCGATGGGCGCGCACTTCGCGCATTCGATCGGCTACGTCGGTCGCATCAACGAGAAAGAATCCAACGCCCTGGATAACGTGGAGTACCGTGGCACTCAATCGATCGGTAAAACCGGCATCGAAAAATTCTACGAGTCCGAGTTGCATGGCCACGTCGGTTACGAAGAAGTCGAAACCAACGCCCAGGGCCGCGTGCTGCGCGTACTCAAGCACACCGACCCAATCCCCGGTAAAAACATTGTCCTGAGCCTGGACGTCAAACTCCAGGAAGCCGCCGAAGAAGCCCTGGGTGATCGTCGAGGTTCAGTCGTTGCGCTCGACCCCTCCACCGGTGAAGTGCTGGCAATGGTCAGCAAGCCAAGCTTCGACCCGAACCTGTTCGTTACCGGGATCAGTTTCAAAGAATACGCGGCGCTGCACGACTCCATCGACCGCCCACTGTTTAACCGCGTGCTGCGCGGTCTCTACGCGCCGGGTTCGACCATCAAGCCGGAAGTGGCCATTGCCGGCCTCGATGCGGGAGTCGTCACGCCCCAGACCCGTGTCTTCGATCCGGGTTACTACCAGCTCCCGGATTTCGATCACAAATACCGTAACTGGAACCACAGCGGCGACGGTTGGGTCGACATGGACGCCGCGATCATGCGCTCCAACGACACCTACTTCTACGACCTGGCGCACAAGCTGGGCATCGATCGGCTCCACGACTACATGGCGATGTTCGGCCTCGGAGAGAAGGTCTCGATGGACATGTTCGAAGAGTCTGCCGGCTTGATGCCATCCCAGGCCTGGAAACGAGCTACGCGCCGACAGGCCTGGTTTCCTGGCGAGACGGTGATCCTCGGTATTGGTCAGGGCTACATGCAGGTCACACCGCTGCAATTAGCCCAGGCCACCGCGCTGATTGCCAATAAGGGTGTCTGGAATCGTCCGCATCTGGCCAAGTCAGTGGACGGTGTTGCGCCAGTAGATGAGCATCCGATGCCCAACATCCTGCTTAAGGATCCACGTGACTGGGAACAGGTCAACCACGGCATGCAGATGGTGATGCATGACGCTCGCGGGATTGCCCGGGCGGCAGCGCTCGGGGCGCAATACCGCATTGCTGGCAAGAGCGGTACTGCGCAAGTCGTTGCGATCAAACAGGGCGAGCGCTACAACCGGGCGAAAACCCTGGAACGTAACCGCGACAACGCCTTGTTCGTCGGATTTGCCCCGGCTGAGCACCCGAAGATTGTCATCTCGGTGATGATTGAAAACGGCGAGGCGGGTGGTCGCGTCGCAGGTCCCGTGGTGCGACAGATCATGGACGCCTGGCTGCTCGATCAGGAAGGTCACCTCAAGCCGCAATACGCCGCGCCGAGCAAAGCCCCGGGTGATCCACACGTTTAAGTGGCCGTTCTGAAACCACAAGTGCTGTAAGGCACTTGCCATCGCCCTGACGTTAACGTAAAGATTGCGGCAGGGCGCTGATTTTAAAAATAGCGCAGGGCGGACCGACTCGGAGCGCTTGATGACGCTAATAAAAACAACACCACCCACACTGCACCGTGAAGCTCGCCTGGCCCGGGAAAAACTCCATCTCGAGGGCGAAGTTCCCGACGGTGTGTTGCGCGCGGAAATCGACGCCTCGTGGCGACGCAGTCTCAGCCACGGTGTGCATTTCAATGGCAAACACGAACTGGCGCTGGAATCGAGCGCGAGCCTCGACGTGTTGCTGGCGAGCAACCGACTGCTAATCGACGCAGCATTGCCAGCCATCGATTACCTGGCCGAACGTCAGGGCAAGGAAGGGCTGGTTATCCTCGCCAACTCCGATGCCACCATCCTCGCCGTCGAAGGGCGCGCCGATCGCCTTAAAGGCAGCGGCCTGCAAGACATCACCTTGGGTGCCTGCTGGAGCGAAGCCGCTCGCGGCACCAACGCTCTAGGCACCGCCCTGGTCGAAGCCCGGCCAACGATGATCGATTGCGGCGAGCATTATCTCGATCGCCTGACTGATTTCTCCTGTACCTCGGTGCCGATTTATTGCCCTCAGGGCGACATCCTCGGCGTGCTCGACCTGACCCGTGAAGGCCCGCTAGGCCGCGTCCATGACAGCACCGCGTTGTTAGCCATGGCGGTCAGCCAGATTGAAAGCCGCGTCTTCAACGCCAGCTACCCGGACGAAATCGTCCTGGCGTTCCACAGCCGTCGCCAATACCTCGAATCTCCATGGCAAGGCCTGCTGGCAGTGAGCCTTGGGGGCCAGATCCTTGCGGTCAGCGCCCAGGCCTGTCAGTTGCTTCACGCCGAACGCTCGGCGTTGGTGGGCCGACGTTGCGAAGAGTTTTTGGGCGTCGATGGCCTGCAATTGCTGGCTCGCCTGCACCAGGGCGGTGTCGGCAGCCTGCAAACCGCCAAAGGCGAATTCTTCTACAAAACCCTGCGTGCACCGCAACGCTCGATCAGCGTCAGCAGCCCTCCACGCAGCACCGTCAAAACCGCCAAACCGCAACCGGACCTGGAGTCCCTGGCCGGCAGTAACGTGCGATATGCCCGAGCGTTGCGCATGGCTCGTCAAGGCCTGGCCAATGAATTGCCGGTGTTGCTGCTCGGTGAAACTGGCACCGGCAAAGAAGTCATCGCCCGCGCTTTGCACCTGGCCGGTGCTCGCTGCGACAAACCCTTTGTGGCGGTGAATTGCGCCGCCATTCCCGAGGGTCTGATCGAGTCGGAACTGTTCGGTTACCGCGAGGGCGCGTTCACCGGTTCCCGTCGTGGTGGCATGGTCGGTCGCTTGCAACAGGCTCATGGCGGCACCTTGTTTCTCGATGAAATCGGCGACATGCCGCTGGCCCTGCAAGCGCGTTTGCTGCGGGTGCTGCAAGACCGCAAAGTCGCGCCATTGGGTGCTGGCGAAGAGCAGGACATCGACGTCGCGCTGATTTGCGCCACCCATCGTGACCTCAAGCGCCTGGTGGATGAAAAGCACTTCCGAGAGGACCTGTTCTACCGGGTCAACGGCATCAGCGTGATGCTTCCGGCCCTGCGCGAACGTGAGGACTTCAGTGGTCTGGTCGGTCGATTGCTGGCCAAGCTCGATGCGCCGGCCGTCGTGCTGCATGACGATTTGAGCCGCTTGCTCGGCGGTTATCACTGGCCCGGCAACATCCGCCAACTGGAGATGGTATTACGCACCGCGCTGGCCATGCGCGAACCGGGAGAGATCGTCCTCACTCTCGATCACTTGCCCGACAGCATGCTCGACGAGTTGAGCGCGAGCGAACGACCACAGGCTGGCAGCATCCGCGAGAACGAACTGGAGCTGATTCGGCAGTCCCTGGACACTCACCAGGGCAATGTCTCGGCGGCCGCGGACGCGTTGGGCATCAGCCGCGCGACGTTGTATCGCAAGCTCAAACAGTGGCGTTCGTGATGCAGCGCTTGATCGTCCGGCTGATCGACAGCCAGCACCCCGAAGCCTTGCAAGCGGCATTGCGCTGGCTCTACAGTTTCGTGCGTCCGCATCGTTTGGCCATTGTCGGGCTGCTCGGTTTATCGGTGTGCGCCTCGCTGCTGGTGTTGGTGCAACCGTGGCTGACCAAGCTGCTGATCGACGATGGCCTGCTAGCCCGCAATTTCCCGATGCTGGTGTTGATTGCCGGGTTGATGATCGTTGCCGGGCTGCTCGGCACGGCACTGTCGGGCATCAATCGTTACCTGCACACGCGGTTGTCCGGGCGGATTCTGTTTGCTTTGCGCGATGATCTCTACCGGCATTTGCAGACACTCTCACCGAGCTTCTACGGTCAACGGCGTATCGGAGACTTGATGTCGCGCCTGGATGGCGACGTCGCGGAGATCCAGCGTTTTGCCGTGGATTCATTATTCTCTGCGGTGTCGAGCGTGATCGGCCTGGTCTGCGCGGTGGCGATGTTGTTGACCCTGTCATGGAAGCTGTCGTTGCTGGCCCTGGTGCTGATTCCCCTCGACGTGCTCTGGCTGCGCTGGATGCGGCGCAAAGTCGAGCGCGACGTACGGCAATTACGCGAGCGCTCGGCGGACATGTCCTCGTTCATGGTCGAGACCTTGCCGGTGATGAAATTCATCCAGTCCGCCGGCCAGCAACAACGTGAATCGCGGCGTCTGCAGACGCTGGGCCAAGGCTACATGAGCCAATTGCTGCGCCTGCAAGTCACCGAGTTTTTCACCCAGGCCGTACCGGGCACATTGACCTCATTGTCCCGCGCCTGTGCGTTTTTGATCGGCGGTTACTGGGTGGTGCAGGGCACTTGGCAATTGGGTGCCTTGATTGCATTTTCGACCTACCTGGGCATGGCCGTCGGACCGGTCCAGAGCCTGCTCGGCCTCTACGTCGCCATTCAACGGATGACCGTCAGTCTCGGACGCGTGATGGAGCTGCGCGGTGAAGAGCCCACAGTTTTGACGCCGGTCCAACCGCAACCGATGCCGACCTGTGGTGACCTGCGATTCGACGACGTGCACTTCAGTCATCCCGGCCGCCCGACGACTTTGCGGGGTATCGAAGCGCGAATTCCCTACGGCTTGAAAGTCGCCCTCAGCGGCGGCTCCGGGGTCGGCAAATCTACCCTTATCGATCTGCTGCAGCGTCATCACGATCCGCAGTCCGGTCGGGTGTTGCTGGGGGAGGTTGATCTTCGCGAGCTGGACCTGTTCCAGTTGCGGCAGCGGATTGCCGTTGTCAGCCAGGACATCGTGCTGTTTCGCGGCAGCCTCGCCGATAACCTCGCTTACGCGGTGCCGGACGCCAGTCGCGAGGCCATTGCCGACGTCGCGCGCCTGGCACAACTCGACAGCCTGATCGAGTCGTTGCCCGAGGGGCTCGACAGTCCGTTGGGCGAGCGTGGCCAGCAGTTGTCCGGCGGCCAGAAACAGCGCATCGCCATTGCCCGTGCACTGCTGCAGGATCCGTTAATTCTGGTGCTGGACGAGGCCACTTCGGCGGTGGATGAAGCCACCGAGCGCGAGGTCATCGAGGCCATCGACCGACTGTTTGCCGGGCGCACACGCATCTTGATCAGCCATCGTCCCTCAACCCTGGCCGATGCCGACCTGCGCTTTGAATTGCTCGATGGCGTACTCACGTCGAAAACGGTGCTGCATGAAGCCTGAACTACGCATCGGGGTGGTCGACAGCGGGCATTCGGCGGCGCAACGGGTGCAGGTCGTGGCCGGGCGACGATTTTCGTTGTTGGAGGATGGGCTGGCCGAAAGCGACTTGCGTGATGATCCATTGGGTCACGGTAGCGCAGTCATCGAAGCCATCGGACGTCGGGCACCCTCAGCGGTATTTTGCGTGGGGCAGGTGTTTGACCAGCGCGGCGTCACCAGCGCCTTGCAGATCGCCAGCGCCATCGACTGGCTGGTGGCACAGGACGTCCGGTTGATCAATTTGAGCCTCGGTTTGCGTCAGGACCGCAGCCTGTTGCGCGAAGCCTGCGCGGCGGCGGTGAGCCAGGGCGTTTTGCTCTGCGCCTCCAGCCCGGCGCAAGGTGAAGGTGTGTTCCCGGCGAATTATCCACAGGTGTTGCGCGTCACCGGCGACGCGCGATGCGCTGAGCAGGAGTGGTCATGGCTCAACAGCGCTCAAGCGGATTTCGCCGCGTGTGTGCATGGGACTTATCCGGGGCAGTCCGGCGCCAGTCTTGGCTGCGCGGCGTTGAGTGGACACATTGCCGGTTTCCTGGTGGCACACCCTGAGGCGAGCAACGAGCAGGTCATCGAGTGGCTGCGCGAAAACGCTCGTTATCGCGGTCCTGAACGGCGCGTTGGCCCATGATTGTGATTCTCGGCGCAGGACCGGCGGGGGCCGCCGTCGCCCTGGGTTTGCGCCGACTCGGCTATCCCGTCACGCTGGTCAGCGAGTGGCGCCGATTTGCGGCGCTGGAAGGCGTTTCGGTCCGTGTGCTGGAGGCCTTGCGCGGTGCGGGTGTGCATCAGGCGCTGGCGGACGCGGCGTTGCCTTCCCAACGGCAGGTGTCGTGGAACGGCCAGCAGCACGCGCAGAACATTGAGTTTTTACTCGATCGCCCATGCTTCGACCGAGGCCTGCGCGAGGATCTACGCCTGGCTGGCGTCGAGCTGATCGAAGGCCGAGTGTTGACCGTTGAGACCGACGCGACGGGCCATCGGATCGACATTGATGGGCGCGAAACGCTGCTCGCAGACTTTTTAGTGGAAGCCCGCGGTCGCCAGGCCCCGGCGCTCGGCAAAGGCCTGCGCGGGCCCGAGACGGTCAGCTTGCTCAATCGCTGGCAAGGCCCTCGGGGCACCACCGCCAGCGCCGTGGAAAGCCTTGAAGACGGCTGGGCCTGGATGGCGCGGCGGGCTGACGGCCAGTGTTACTGGCAATGGACGGTGGACGTGGCGAGCGCCGACCTGCCGGGCAAGGCGCAGTTGCTCGACTATTGTCGTCAGCGGCGCCAGGGTTCGGCGTTGGCTCAGGCGTTTTTCGCTGACCAGGCCGAAGTCGATCTGCAATTGCATGCCCGCAGCAGCACCGCGATTCTATGCCCGCAGGTGTGCGGCGATCACTGGATTCGGGTTGGCGATGCCGCCATGGCGGTGGACCCGCTGTCGGGCAACGGGATTTTTCAATCACTGTCTTCGGCGCTCCAGGCGCCGGTGGTGATCAACACGTTGTTGCGCAAACCCGAACGAGCGGCGTTGGCCCAGCGCTTTCATCAGCAGCGGGTCGAGCAGTTGTTTTTGCGCTTTGCACGAATCGGTCGGGATTTTTACGCCGATGAACTGCGTTGGCTGGATCAGCCATTCTGGCAGGCGCGGCGGCGTTGGCCGGATGCTGAAGTCGCCCATGCCGAGGCTGATTTTTCAGCATTGAGGATCGAGCGAGCACCGGTGCTCAAGGACGGGTTTGTCGATGAGGCCGAGGTGGTGATCACTGCGGATCAGCCATTGGGCATCTGGCATGTGCAGGGGGTTGAATTGGCGCCGCTGGTGCGGCGGTTGCGCACTGAGCCGGCGGAGCAGGCGCTGGCCGGGCTGACGGTGGAGCAGGGCAGGGTGGTTCGCAGTTGGTTGCTGGCTCAGGGCTACAAGCCCTGACTGATGACTGATCGTTCCCACGCGGAGCGTGGGAACGATCTAACAGCGCGATTAGAGCTTGATCAACACCGACTTCAACTCGGTGTAATGCTCAATCGCCGCATACCCCATTTCACGCCCGACCCCCGACATTTTGTACCCGCCAAACGGCAGGGCCGGGTCCAGTGCGCTGTGGCAGTTGACCCACACTGACCCCGACTTGATCCGCGGAATCATCCGGTGCACCGCCGCCAGGTCATTCGACCAGATGCTCGCTCCAAGCCCATAAGGGCTGTCATTGGCCATGCGCAACGCATCGGCCTCGTCATCGAACGGAATCGCTACCAGTACCGGGCCAAAAATCTCTTCCTGCACCAGCGAGTGTTTTTGATCGACGTCGACAATCACGGTCGGCTTGACGAAAAATCCCGGTCCGAATTGCTCACCACCGCAGGCGATGGTCGCACCACTTTCCCGGCCCTTTTCGATATACCCGTAAACCCGTTCCTGTTGGCGCCGGGAGATCAATGGCCCCATTTCAACACTGGGGTCCAGCCCGTTGCCGAGCTTCATGGCATTGGCGATATCGCTGATGTCCGCCACCACATTGTCGAAATGTTTGCGCTGCACATACAGTCGCGAGCCGGCGCAGCACACCTGTCCCTGATTGAAGAAAATCGCGCTGGCGGCACCGGCCGCGGCGGATTTCAGGTCGGCGTCGGCCATGACGATGGTCGGTGATTTTCCGCCCAGCTCCAGGGTTACACGGGTCATCGAATCCATCGCAATCTTACCGATCTGTTTGCCCACGGCAGTGGAGCCCGTGAAGGTCAGCTTGTCCACCAACGGGTTGTGCGTCAGGGCCGAACCGGCGGTAATACCGGTGCCAGTGACCACGTTGAACACGCCTTCGGGGTAACCGGCCTCCAGCACCAGTTCGGCAAGTTTCAGCGCCGTGAGCGGGGTTTCATCTGCGGGTTTGAGCACCACGGTGCAGCCGGTGGCCAGGGCCGGGCCGAGCTTCCAGCAAGCCAGCAGCAGCGGGAAGTTCCAGGCGACGATGGCGCCGACCACGCCCACCGCTTCGCGACGGATGAAACTGTGGAACTGATCGTTGGGCATCAACGGCAGCGACACTTCGACACTGGAGCCTTCAATCTTGGTCGCCCAGCCGGCCATGTAGCGCAGGAAATCGATGGCCAGTTGCACGTCCATCACTTGCGCCACCACCGCGCTTTTACCGTTGTTGAGGCATTCCAGCTGCGCCAGCAGTTCGGCGTCGCGCTCCATCAGGTCGGCGAGTTTCCACAACAGGTTCTGCCGCTCGCGTGGGCGGGTGCGGGTCCAGGTCGAATCATCAAAAGCCTGGCGGGCGGCCAGCACGGCGCGGTCGACATCCTCGGGCATGGCCCGTGGCACCACACACAACACTTCGCCGGTGGCGGGGTTGTGCAGGGGCATGGTCTGGCCATCGGCGGCCTCGACCCAGTCACCGCCGATCAGCATGCGCGGGGCGCGCTGGATAAACGCGGAAGTGGCGGGAAGCAAATTAGGGAGCGACATGGCGAGGCCTCTTATTATTCGTGAGAACAGGGCTTTCGCAATGGCTGTGCCAAGTCGCCGCAAGGTCAGGCGAACCGTTGATTGGCCGGGGTTCGCCAGGTGAAAAGGGTTGGTAACGGCGGTGATTTTTTTCGCAAATTGCGACAACGGCTGAGACGACGAGCAACCCGGTTGCGCCCTTGAGACCCCTCGTGTTGAGGAATAGAATTTTCTCGCTCGGTGGGTGAAGTGATGGAGCACTCTCCCGGCCACACATCTCACGCAAGGGAGGTAGTGATGAACCTTTCAACCCTGGAGATTCAAAGCATCATTGAGCAGAGTTTTCTGCCTTCGGTATGCACCTGCAGTATGGCGCCGGATCAGTCGATGACGATTCGGGTCTGCGATTGCACCACCGGCAAAGTGGACCTGGTGAGCCACGTTGCAGTCTGGGAACTGGACACTGCCCACGCGATCACGGCGCTGGTGACGCAGATGCAGCAAGAGATCAGCGCACACAAAGGCCTCCTCCCCCCTACGTTTCCAGGCTGAACTGGCCAAGCCGCACCACCGCGCGTGGTGCGGCTCGCGTTGACGTATTCAAGACGGTATCTTTCGGGAAATTTCCTCGAACGTGTCGCTATCAACGGCGGCCAATAGCTTTTTGTCGTCCTTGAGTGTGGCCAGGAAGGTCACTTCGGTTTCCTTGCCAGCCAGCATGAACCCCGCAATCGCGCCGATAGGGCCCAGCAGCATGGCGCCGGCCACGCCGAACCCGATGGCGTCCTTGAAGTTGTTGATCGACTCCTCGTTGGCCACTTCCACACGCTTGAACGATGAAAGCGGGAGGCAGAGACCGGGCCACGGGTGAAGCGGCGTCCTGAGGGTAAAAACGCCGTCCCTGTACTCTCCATCACCCTGCAGAAAGTCCCCCGCCAAGACAGTAATGTTTGCCATTTTTGATCCCCTGTCGGCATTCCGTGAACAACCATTTCGCCCCTTGATCCCGATGCCGTCAATCGTCGAGCGATGAGCTGTTCCGTGCGGGCATCTATGCTTGTCGCAGACTGCAACAACTGTCGCGATATTAGACGCAGGTGATCTGGTCGACAGCGCTTCGAGCAACCGGTTTTTAACGCAACTGATTGATAAAAAAGGATATCGGCAAGCTGGCACGCTCCGTGTATTGCTCATCGCAGACGTTTCTCTTGCCTGCGTCGGTGGTTCGCCGCTGACGCTAGAAACCATAAAAACGATAAGCCACAAAAATAAGAAAGCACCGTGCGAGGTTCGACGTTGATGAAGAGAAAACTCCGATCAGGCCTGAGCGCCAGCCTGCTGGCCGTAGCCGCTTGTGTGGCGCTGCATGCGCCGGACAGCCAGGCAGCCCGAGACGCCCAGACCATCCTCAAGGAAACCTGTCAGGGCTGTCACACGCCCGAAGCCGGTAACGCCCTCAGTCGTATCAGCCACCAGCGCAAGACCCCGGAAGGCTGGCTGATGAGCATCGCCCGAATGCAGACCATGCACGGTTTGCAGATCAGCGATGAGGACCGCCGCACGCTGGTCAAGTACCTGGCCGACACCCAGGGCCTGGCGCCAAGCGAAACCGACGGTGTGCGTTATGCCCTTGAGCGCCGGCTCAATACCGTCGAAAAATTCGACGACCAGACCAGCCAGATGTGTGGCCGCTGCCACTCCGGTGCACGGGTTGCACTGCAACGCCGTCCGGCCCAGGAATGGGAGCGTCTGGTGAACTTCCACCTCGGCCAGTGGCCGTCGCTGGAATACCAGGCCCTGGCCCGCGACCGTGACTGGTTCGACATCGCCCGCAAAGACATGGTGCCGTTGCTGGCCAAGCGTTATCCGCTGGATAACCCGGCCTGGAAAAAATGGCAAAGCGTCGCGCCCAAATCCGATGCACTGGTGGGGGACTGGAGCTTCAGCGGTCACTTGCCAGGCAAGGGCGAACTGGCCGGCGTGATGACCGTCAGCGCCGATGGCAGCGACACCTTCAAGGTCAGCATCAAAGGCCAATACGCCGACGGCAGCCCGTTCAACGGCGACGGCAGCGCGATTCTCTACACCGGCTATGAATGGCGCGGCAACGTGACCATCGATGGCGTGACCCTGCGCCAGGTATTCGCCGCCCAAGGCAATGCCATGCAAGGCCGCATGTTCGAGGCCGAGCATGACGAGCGTGGCCTGGACTTCGTCGCCGCCAAGCAAGGCTCCAGTCGTTTGTTGGCGGTGCAACCGGGTTACGTGAAAGCCGGCAGCGAAACCGAAGTGACCCTGATCGGCAGTGGTCTCACCGGCAAACCGAGCTTCGGCAAAGGTGTGGAAGTGCTCGAAGTCGTCGAACAGAGCCCGGACCGGATCAAGGTCAAACTCAAGGCCGCCGCCAATGCCCAACCGGGCCTGCGCACGGTGACGGTGGGCACGTTGAAAGGCCCGAGCCTGTCGGTCTACAACTCCATCGCCGAAGTCAAAGTCGTGCCGGAGTTTTCGGTCTCGCGGATCGGTGAGGGCGGTGGTTCGACGCCGAAAGTCCAGGGGCGTTTCGACGCCGAGGCATGGGGCAAAGGCGCCGACGGCAAGCCTTATCGCATCGGTGTATTCCCGGCGCAATGGAAAGTCGAAGCCTTCGATGACCGCGCCAAGGAAGACGAAGACGTCAAGTTCGCCGGCACCATGCAGGCTGACAGCGGCGTGTTCACGCCGGGCGATGCCGGGCCGAACCCGCAACGCAAAATGTCCACCAACAATGCCGGCAACCTCAAGGTGATCGCCGCCGTCGACGACGCAGGGAAATCCCTGACCGGCGAAGGCCACATGATCGTCACCGTGCAACGCTGGAACAATCCACCCATTCCGTGATGTGCCCTGAAACCCAAGGCTTCAGACACTTTTCGGAATGACCGCAGGCCCCGTCGAACGGGGTTTGCACAGGAGGTTGCAATGGGCGCTATTTTGAATCTGGTCGAACGGAACCTGCACGAAGTGCACGTCGATGCCGACCGCATGCTGTTCCACATTCCCAGCAGTTCGCTGTTTGCCAGTGATGAGCTGACGGGCACCATCATCGATACCTTGCGCGGTCCGGGCTGTTCGTCCGATGACCTGATCCAGCGTCTGGCCGCGCGCTTCAACGGCGAAGAAGTCACCGAAACGCTGCGTGAATTGATCTCGCTGGAACTGGTCAGCGACGGTTCGCCGCTGACCCCGGACATCGGCACCAAACGGGTCGAACGCACGGCGATCAATACCGTGGTGCTCAACGTCAACACCGGCTGCAATTTGAGCTGCACCTACTGCTACAAGGAAGACCTCGACAAGCCCTCGGCCGGCAAGAAAATGGACGTGGAAACGGCGATCGCCTCGGTGGAAATGCTGCTGCGCGAATCCCCCGACGAAGAGCGTTTCACCGTGGTGTTCTTCGGTGGCGAACCGCTGAGCAATCGCAAGCTGATCGAGTACATGGTCGACTACTGTGAGAAACGTTTTCGCGAGGCGGGCAAGTTCGTCGAATTCGTCATGACCACCAACGCCACGCTGTTGACCGAGGAAACCGTGGATTACCTCAACGCCCACCGCTTCGGGCTTTCGGTGAGTATCGACGGGCCGAAGACCGTGCACGACCGCAACCGCATTACCGTGGGCGGGCAGGGCACGTACGACGTGGTGCGGCGCAAGGCCGAGATGCTGCTGTCGCGCTACAACAGCCGCCCGGTCGGTGCCCGTGTGACGTTGACCACCGGCGTCACCGATGTCGAAACCATCTGGGACCACCTGTTCAACGAGCTAGGGTTTGCCGAAGTCGGTTTCGCTCCCGTGACCTCCGGCGATATCAGCACGTTCAACCTGACCAGCGACGAGCTGATCGAAGTGTTCGCCAACATGAAAAAACTCGGTCGTCGTTACCTGGAAGCCGCGCTGGAGCACCGCAACATCGGTTTCTCCAACCTGCACCAGCTGATCACCGACATCCACGAAGGCCACAAAAAAGCCCTGCCATGCGGCGCGGGCCTGAAGATGCTGGCGGTGGATCACAAGGGCGAGCTGAACCTGTGCCATCGCTTTACCGGTTCCAGCCTGCCGACGTTCGGCAACGTCCACAGCGGTGTGAAGCAAGTCGAGTTGAACGACTTCCTGTCCCAGCGCCTGGACCGCACCAACACCGGTTGCGAAGACTGCCAGATCCGCAACCTGTGTTCCGGCGGCTGCTATCACGAGAGCTACGCCCGGTATGGCGACCCGACCCATCCGACCTATCACTACTGCGAACTGATGCGTGACTGGGTCGACTTCGGTATCGAGGTCTACACCCGGATCATGGCCAATAACCCTGCGTTCATCAGCAGCTACATCACTCCGCGCAAGGCTCACTGATATGAAACATCTCAAGGCAATCAATAACAAAGCGCTGAAAATGGATCAGGCCGCGGCCGAAAACCGCATCGAAGAAGTGGTCGCGATGAGTTCCGTGGCGGGCTGCGCCTCGACCACCGACCCGGGCTGGGAAATCGACGCGTTTGGTGGTGTGTCGTCGCTCTGCCAACCGATGGAAGCCGACCTGTATGGCTGCTCCGACCCGTGCTGGTGGCCGGCCCAGGTGCCCGACATGATGAGTACCTACCCGGACTGGAACAAGGATGCCCAGGCGTCCAACGAAAACTGGCGCAACCTCGGCACTGTCTTCCCGAAAGACAAGTGATCAGATAAGAAGAAGGATTCCAGCATGCACAGCATCAAAGCCTGCGGCCTGGCCGCATTCGCCGCCCTGAGCACGTGTTCGTTCACTGTTCTGGCCGATGAAAACACTGCATTGCAAGACGGTCACGAGTACATGTTGACCACCAATTACCCGAACAACCTGAACGTGATCGACCTGGCCACCGACACCTTGCTCAAGACCTGCAAGATGCCTGACGCCTTTGGCCCCGGCACCGTGCAATTGTCACCGGACCGCAAGACCGCCTACGTGTTGAACAATCACTATGCGGATGTCTACGGCGTCGAACTGGACAACTGCAAGCAGGTGTTCCACGCCAGCATCACGCAAAAAACGGGGGAGAAAGCGCGCTCGATGTTCGCCTTCACACTTAGCCACGACGGCAAGGAACTGTACACCGTCGCCAACCCGACACTGATGCTCAACGACCGCTACGAAGTGCAGCAACCGCGGCTCGATGTGTATGCCACCGATGCCGGGATGGACGCCAAACCGGTGCGCAGTTTCCCGGCACCACGGCAACTGACCATCATGCAGAGTGGCGATGACGGCACGCTGTATGTGGCGGGGGCGGACGTTTACAAGGTCAATGTGAAAACCGGCAAGTTCGACGTGCTGATCCCCAGCCGTCACTGGAAACGCGAGAACTACAGCGCGCCGGACGTGCTCTACGTGTGGAACCAGCAGACCTATCGTCATGACTTCTCGCTGCTCTACACCGCCGCGAAATTCAAGGACAAGAAGCAGGACCCGGCCACTGCCGAGTACCTTTACGGACTGTTCAGCATCGACCTGAAAACCGGCAAGACCGAAACCACTGACTTCGGTCCTTTGACGGAAATCTACTTCAGCGGCATGCGCTCGCCGAAGGATCCGAACCTGATGTTCGGCGTGCTGAACCGCTTGGCCAAGTACGACATCAAGGAAAAGAAAATGCTGCAGGCGGCGACGCTGGATCATTCCTACTACTGCATTTCCTTCAACAAGGACGGCAGCAAGATCTACCTGGCCGGGACGTTTAACGACGTGGCGATTTTTGATGCCGACAGCCTGAAGCAGATCGGCAGCATCAAGATGCCGGGCGGGGACATGGCGATTACCACGGCACAGGTGTTTGTCCGGTAATCATTTTTGCCTGATCAGACGCCATCGCGAGCAGGCTCGCTCCTACGCACATCCAATGTAGGAGCGAGCCTGCTCGCGATGAGGTCCTTGAGAACGCTGGAAACCTTACTGTCCCGGCACCGGGCAGCCCAAATCCCCCTCCTGACACTTCAAGTAAGTCTTGAAGGTCTCGGCTCGCGCCTTGGTCAATTCAGTCACGCAATTGCTGTAGATCAGTGGATAAACACTCCCGCCTTCCACCCCGGACGCCGAAAAATTGCATTCGGCATCCCGAAACGCAATCCACGCACGCTGCGCACCCACTAGCGACTTCTTGCGCTCGGGCTCGCTTTTGAGTCGCGTGGTGATTTGCTGATACAGCGCATTCAACTCCTTGTCAGCCGCCGCATGCTGCTGCGCCGCGCACTGGTTCATCGTGGCCTGGTCGGCGGCATTGTCGCAGTCCAGGGCGAAGGCCATCGAGGTAAACAGCACGGGTGTCAGTGCCAGGAGAACGCGTGAGTACATGGAGGAAAACTCGCTGTGGCAGAGGAGATTGAGGTGCAGTGTAGCGAATCGTTTTTGCCTTGCGCCGACAGAAGACCTGCCACCTGTGAGGCCCCGCCAGCCAACAGTCTCGTCCGTCTGTCAGAACTTATGCATGCAAATGCGGCCGAATATTGCGGGCAAGGTTGATCGCGGCAAGCGATTGATACATTTTAGGGTTGGTCTTGTGGTCTTACTGACCTACTGTTCAATACAGGAGGTGACTTATGAACGCAGCATCTGATCGCATCGAAAGGAAAGTCCTGCTCAAGGTCAAGCGTTCGCACGTCTGGCGCGTGCTGGCCAACGCAGAGGCATTCGGGCAGTGGTTTGGCGTGGCACTGGAAGGCAAGCGTTTCATCGCCGGTGAGTGGACTCAGGGGCAGATAACCTATCCCGGTTATGAACACTTGCGGTGGAATGTCCTGGTGGAGAGCGTTGAGCCGGAGCGGCTGTTTTCGTTTCGCTGGCACCCTTATGCCGTCAACCCGGACGTCGACTACTCCCAGGAGCCGACCACACTGGTGAAATTCGAGCTTGAAGACGGGGACGACGGCACGTGGCTCAAAGTGTCCGAGTCCGGTTTCGATCACGTCCCCCAAGCTCGTCGTGAAAAGGCTTTCCGTATGGACAGCCGCGGTTGGGAAGAGCAGATGAACAACATCGAACAGTATCTGATCGAAAACGCCAAGGCCCATGAGCGTGAGGGTGGCTGATTGGCTGGAAGTCTCTGTACCGAAGCTCTCCGGCGAGATGCCTGAGGCGTCTAGGGGTTTTCGGAAGGGTGGCTATAGCGAATGTCTTACACACGGTGGTAGCTATGTCGACTATTGCAGATTGGATCCGACGCGTAATCTAGCTCCATCAACTGAAGCACAGGAAGCGCTTCAGGATCACGGATGATCGACCATCAGCAAGGATTGGCTACCGACAGGGAGTCGATAATGGTCTTGGGAAAAACCCGCTTCGGCGGGTTTTTTTTTGCCTGTCGAAAAGTCTGGCAGTGCTTAGAGCCTGGCCGCTGCCCGTTGGGTGATCAGTGCCCGTTGCTCAATCGAGGCGGCGGCACGGCGATGCGCTTCAGCCAGAACACTCTGCGGCGCGGTGTCAGGGCTGCCCGACTGGAACGGCGGTGCCGGGGCATATTCAAGCTGCAACTGCAGCAGTTGCGCCGTGTCCTTGTCGAACAACTCTGCCGCCAGGGTCAGGGCAAAATCGATCCCCGCGGTGATCCCGCCACCGGTCAGCAGATTGCCGTCGCGCACCACCCGGTCCTTGACCGGGATCGCGCCCAGCGGCTTGAGCAATTCGTGATAGGCCCAGTGCGTGGTCGCCCGTTTGCCCTGGAGTAAACCCGCTGCGCCGAGCACCAGCGCCCCGGTGCAGACCGACGTGACATACCGCGCGTTGACGGCTTGAGCCTTGAGGAAAGACAGGGTTTGCTCATCCTCCATCAACGGCCCGACGCCGCTGCCGCCGGGAACGCAAATCACGTCCAGCGCCGGGCAATCGTCGAACGTCGTGGTCGGTTTGAGCATCAGGCCGGTGCTCGCGGTCACCGGCACCAGGTCCTTCCAGATCAAATGCACCTTCACGTCCGGCAATGAGGCCAACACATCGTAAGGGCCGGTCAGGTCGAGTTGCTGAACCTGGGGAAACAACAGAAAACCGATCTGCAACGTCATGGCTTATTTCTCCTGAAGTGGGTGGACGTCTTCACTGTAGGCTCGTAGGATTTGGCGTATCCGCCAATCACCCCACGAATTACGCCAACCATGCCGAAATCCATTCACGTGCTCGCGTTTGCCAATGTGCAACTGCTCGACGTCACCGGGCCGTTGCAAGTGTTTGCCTCGGCCAACGACATCTGCCGTCAGAAAGGGCTGCCACCGCCGTATGCACCCTCGGTGATTGTCAGCGGCGGCGGGGCGGTGATGTCGTCGTCGGGGTTGGCGTTGTTGGCTGAACCGTTACCCGAAAACGGCAGTGACACGCTGATCATTGCCGGTGGCTGGGGCATTTATGCGGCGGCGGAAGACGCGTCGCTGGTGGCCTGGGTGCGTGAGCATGCGTCGGGTTGTCGGCGAATCTCGTCGGTGTGTACCGGGGCCTTCTTGTTGGCGGCCAGCGGCTGGCTCGATGGTCGTCGAGTGGTCACGCACTGGACGCGTTGCGAGCAGTTGGCGCAAAAACATCCACGCCTTCAAGTCGAGCCCAATCCGATTTTCATCAATGACGGCCCGGTCTGGACCTCGGCGGGCGTCACGGCTGGCATCGACCTGGCGCTGGCCATGGTCGAAGAGGACCTGGGCCGCAACACCGCGTTGGAAGTCGCCCAGCAACTGGTGGTGTTCCTCAAGCGTCCGGGCGGCCAGTCACAGTTCAGCGTGACCTTGTCTTTGCAGAAGCACGGTGACCGTTTCGACGAGCTTCACGCCTGGATCAGTGAAAACCTCACCCAAGACCTCGGCATCCCGACCCTGGCATTGCAGGCGGGCATGAGCGAACGCAGCTTCGTGCGCCACTACCGCGCCGACACCGGCCAAACCCCGGCACGCGCCATTGAGTTGATTCGGGTCGAAACGGCGCGACGGTTGCTCAGCGACACCGGCGTGCCGATCAAGCGGGTGGCGGTGCAGTGCGGGTTTGGCAGCGAAGAGACGCTGCGCCGTAGTTTTCTGCGAGCGATGGGGGTGACACCGCAGGCTTATCGCGAGCGTTTCAGCGTCAGTCCTCAAGTCGAGCCGGTCATGCTCTGATGTCAGGTTGGGGCGATTGGCCGCCAAGTAGTGGACGAAGCTCGTGATGCAAGTCGACCCTGTGCCTCTCCCTAAGCGTCCACTTCCGCCACCTGATTAAAGTACTTCGACCGATCCGGTGTAAACGTCACCACCATACCGGTCCTGGAGCAGGCCAACGCCCGCTCTTTGCCCAAATCAACATCCAGATCCTCCCCGCGCAACCCTTGCCATTGGGCGAGGTATTTGAGAGATCCGTATTTTTCGAGTTTTTTCAGGCTACGACTGACGCCACCCTTCCAGCCGAGCACCGGCAGTTCACCGGCTAGGCTGCGTCGGGCGAGTTCGGGGAAGCGGGTGGCGCGTTGACGGCCGATTTCCCAGCATTTGATCAGGCCCTTGTCCGGACCTTCCCACAATTCATCGCGGTTCAGGCCGGACCGGAGGGGGGCGTCAATGCTGCGGTGGATGCGCTGGTTCATTCTGGTTCCTTGAATTCGGGTTTTGTTGGACAGCTCCGCTGTACCCGTTGACGCTGGATGTTAGGGGGCGATGTAACGACTGGCAACAAGGTATTTCCGAGTGTAGGAATGTGCTGTGCCGGAGGAGGACGGGGCTCATTGTTTGGGTTTTGTCGGCTACAAGACCACAGCGCCCGCCAGCATTAGGGTGTTATGCCTTTGGGGGATGTTTAAGTTCCTTGTAGGTAGGTCTCATTCCTACAATTGGCGGCGTAAAACGGGAAAATTCCTACGGGTTTTGTCGGTTGCAGGGGCCCCTGCAGCAAAGGATCTCCCACAGGGTTATCGGTACGCCTAATTCCAGGTGTGCTTCATCCGTTCTTCTATACAGACTAATTTTTTGAGGAAAGCCCGGTGACCCAGCTGACATTGCTGTGCTTGCCCTATTCGGGCGCCAGCGCCATGGTTTTCAGCCGCTGGCGGCGCAAACTGCCGCAGTGGCTGGCGTTGCAACCGGTGGAGCTGCCCGGCCGCGGCGCGCGGTTTGGCGAGCCGTTGCACACCGACATGCGGCGGCTGGCGCTGCAACTCGCACACGAACAAAAAGCCACGCTCAAAGCCCCTTATGCACTGTTCGGCCATAGCCTTGGGGCATTGCTGGCTTGTGAAATGGCCCATGCGTTGCGCTCGCTGGGCTGTCCGGAGCCCGTGGCGCTGTTCGCTTCAGGCACGGCCGCGCCGACAATGCGTGCTGACTATGATCGCGGTTTTGCCGAAGCGAAAACCGATACCGAGTTGATCGAGCAACTACGCACGTTCAATGGCTCCCGCGAAGAGGTGTCGGCCAACGAAGAGCTGATGAGCCTGACGCTGCCGGTCTTGCGCGCCGACTTTTTGCTGTGCGGACGCTTCGAGCCGCAGCAGCGCCCCTTGCTTAAATGCCCGGTGCACGTGCTGGGTGGCAAGGCCGACCGCGCCACCACTGAACAGTTGATCGGCTGGAGCAAGGAAACCCACGGCAGTTTCTCCGTGGACATGCTGGCGGGTGGTCACTTCTTTATTCATGAGCAAGAGGCCAAGGTGTTGCGCGTGATCAAGGACCATCTCGATGTTCACCATCGCCGACATGCCCTGGCCGCCAGCGCCTGAGCCTGAGCCTGCAAAAAAATCGGGCGCTTGCTCCGGCGGCGCTCCGACGAATAAGCCCTGAAGAACACGCCCCAACCTCAATGCTGAACCCTTCCTGAAGAACCCTGCGATTCCCCCGTCTCACGCCGTTCCTTCGTTTACTCTGAAAAAATCGGGGCGTAAGCTTCGCGCGTTTTCATCAATAGCGGAGACCCACAGTGGGTACGTGTTCGAGTGACAGTAGTCGGCCGGTTTCAGTAACCGGCACCTTCTCGGCAAGCTAACGCGCAGCTTTTTTTGTGCCGTTGTCTCGCCGTACAGCGAGTAGCGGCCTCCCGGTCGAGCCAGTCCTGGCCCGGCTCCCGATGTCCTCTCATCGACACACTATCGTGTGATGGCGACTGCCCTGTCGTCATCGCCGCGACTCGACACGCCTGCTCGAAGGTTTCCCGGCTGACCCTGGGGCAACGCCATGAACCTGACCCTGCTAAAGGAATTCTTCGCCGGATTCCTGCGCACCCGCCACATCGCCCGGCACTTCCGTCGCCTGGCATTGCTTGAATCCTTGACCGATACCACGGTCAGCCGTGAAGTGCCGCCGGCGCTGGCGCAAACCCTGGTAAGCGCGGCCAACAGCGACACCGGTCAACTGCTGGAAAAATTGGGTACGCACACCGATGGCTTGAGCGAACTCGAAGCCGACACCCAGCGCGAGCGTTTCGGCCTCAACGAGGTTGAGCATGAGCAGCCGCTACCCTGGTGGACCCACCTGTGGCACTGCTATAAAAACCCGTTCAACCTGTTGCTGACGCTGCTCGCGGTCATCTCCTGGCTGACCGAAGACATGAAAGCCGCCATTGTGATTTTCTCCATGGTGGTGCTCTCGACCTTGCTGCGGTTCTGGCAGGAAGCCAAGTCCAACCAGGCCGCCGATGCGCTGAAAGCGATGGTCAGTAACACCGCGACGGTACTGCGTCGCGATGCACTGCGCACCGAGTTGCCGATCAAACAATTGGTACCGGGCGACCTGATCGTGTTGTCGGCCGGCGACATGATCCCGGCCGATTGCCGGGTTCTGAGTGCCAAAGACCTGTTCGTCAGTCAGGCCGCGATGACCGGTGAATCGATGCCGGTGGAGAAGTTTCCCCGCCAGCAAGACAGCGACACTTACAATCCGCTGGACCTCGACAACATCCTGTTCATGGGCACCAACGTAGTGTCCGGCACGGCGATGGCGGTGATTCTCGCCACTGGCAACAACACTTATTTCGGTGCCTTGGCCCAACGGGTCGGTGCCACTGATCGCGCACCGACGTCGTTCCAGACCGGGGTCAACAAAGTCAGTTGGTTGCTGATCCGCTTCATGTTCGTGATGGCGCCGCTGGTGCTGTTCATCAACGGTTTCACCAAAGGCGACTGGTCCGAAGCATTGCTGTTCGCGCTGTCGATTGCCGTGGGCCTGACCCCGGAAATGCTGCCAATGATCGTCACCTCGACCCTGGCCAAGGGCGCGGTATTCCTGTCACGTAAAAAAGTCATCGTCAAACGCCTGGATGCGATCCAGAACTTCGGTGCCATGGACGTGCTGTGCACCGACAAGACTGGCACCCTGACCCAGGACAAAATCTTCCTCGCGCGCAATGTCGATGTCTGGGGCAACGACTCCGACGACGTGCTGGAAATGGCCTACCTCAACAGCTATTACCAGACCGGTCTGAAAAACCTGCTGGACGTGGCCGTGCTGGAACACGTGGAAATCCACCGTGAGCTCAAGGTCGGCACGGCGTTTCGCAAGATCGACGAGATCCCGTTCGACTTCACCCGCCGGCGTATGTCGGTGGTGGTCGCCGAGCGCGAGCATGCGCATCTGCTGATCTGCAAGGGCGCGGTAGAAGAAGTGCTGGCGGTGTGTACGCGCGTGCGTCACGGCGTTGTCGATGAAGCACTGAGTGATGAACTGCTGGCGCGGATCCGTCAGGTGACTGCTGCCTTCAACGCCGAAGGGCTGCGGGTCGTGGCCGTGGCCGCGCGTCCCATGATCGAAGGGCGTGACACTTACAGCCTGGCCGATGAACAGGCGCTGACGCTGATCGGTTACGTGGCATTCCTCGACCCTCCCAAGGAAAGCACCGCACCGGCTCTAAAAGCGCTGGCGGCTCACGGCGTGGCCGTGAAAGTGCTGACCGGCGACAACGAGCTGGTGACCGCGAAAATCTGTCGCGAAGTCGGTCTTGAGCAGCAAGGCCTGCTGATGGGCAACGACATTGAGCGCATGAGCGACGCTCAATTGGCCGTGGCGGTCGAGACCACCAACGTCTTCGCCAAACTCACGCCGTCGCACAAGGAGCGCATTGTCCGGTTGCTCAAAGGGAACGGCCATGTGGTCGGCTTCATGGGCGATGGCATCAACGACGCCCCGGCGCTGCGTACCGCCGACATTGGTATTTCGGTGGACAGCGCCGTCGACATCGCCAAGGAAGCCGCCGACATTATCTTGCTGGAGAAAAGCCTGATGGTGCTGGAGGAGGGCGTGCTGGAAGGGCGCCGCACCTTCGCCAACATGCTCAAGTACATCAAGATGACTGCCAGTTCGAACTTCGGCAACGTGTTCTCGGTGCTGGTGGCCAGCGCGTTCATCCCGTTCCTGCCGATGCTGCCGATGCACCTGTTGGTGCAAAATCTGCTCTACGACATTTCGCAGATTGTCATCCCGTTCGATAACGTCGATGAAGAAATGCTCAAGCAGCCCCAGCGCTGGCAACCGGCGGACGTCGGGCGCTTCATGTTGTTCTTCGGACCGATCAGCTCGATCTTCGACATCAGCACGTTTGCGCTGATGTGGTACGTGTTCGACGCCAATACCCCGGATCACCAGACCTTGTTCCAGTCCGGCTGGTTCGTGGTCGGGCTGCTGACCCAGACGCTGATCGTGCACATGATCCGTACCCCGAAAATCCCGTTCCTGCAAAGCCGTGCAGCGATGCCATTGATGGTGATGACCGGGATCATCATGGGCGTGGGCATTTTTCTGCCGATGGGGCCGTTGGCGCATTACTTCAAATTGCAGGCCCTGCCTTCGATGTACTTTGTGTTTCTGCCGGTCATCCTGTTGGCGTACATGGCGCTGACACAGGCTGTGAAGGGGTTCTACATTCGGCGGTTTGGCTGGCAGTAGTACCTGTCGTTGTGTTGCCCAACGCCAGCAATTGCTGGCGCTGGGGTGCACGCCAGGGCAGCAGACCGGTATGCGCGGCCGATGAGCGGTGAGGATTTCATGTGCTGGCTGCAACGACGCGATGCTCCCGTGACTCAGCATTGAGCTCACGTTTACATCAGATTGAATGACGTGACATTTAGGAAAAGTCCTACATCAACCGTTATGGGTCTTCCGTAGTCTTTGCGCCTCACGAATACATCAGCCTACGCAGGCTTTATCATGAAGAACAAAGCTTTACGTATCCTGATCGCCGACGAACAACACTTTAACCGAATGAAAATCGAACGCCTGTTCAATCAGCTCGGTTACTACGGGGTGGCACCGGTTCAACACCTTGAAGAATTGCTGAGCCTGGTCGAGTACGGCTGTTTGCCATTCGATCTGGTGGTCATCAATGCTTCACTTACGCAGGGAGCCTTGGACCTGCCAGGTCTGTTTCTCGACAACCCGCAGGTTCGTCATACCCTGATCTTCAATGTGCCACGCGAGCCATCAGCGCCGATGCCTGCCCGCGGGCGACAGACGATTCATGTGAGCCACGCAGGGTATCCCGACCTGATGTGCATCCAGCAATTGATGTCCTCCCTCGACTCGTTGGTGCCTGCCGGTCAGCAAAAGGCCGGTTGATCCGGGGTGACCATTCGTCGGAACTGTCATTTCTGACAGGTAGTTTTCATCTGCCCGCCATGCAAGAGTTTTCTCGCACCTGCTGCGTGTATTCGGCCTTTTGTAGCGGGCATTCGTGGCGTCATCGTCGATTTTTGCACAGGGAGTTTCCATGAAGTCAGTGCTGATTGTGGACGATCATCCGGTGGTTCGCGCCGCAGTCAAACTGGTACTTGAGCAGGAAGGTTTCAAACAGATTCATGAAGCCTCCAGCGTCAGTGAGGCGTGGTCGATACTGCGTGAGCACAGCATTGATCTGGTGATTCTGGATCTGGTGATGCCCGGCGGTAACGGGCTGGATGTGCTGGAGCGAATCAAGGCCGGCAACCTGTCGTGTGTGGTGCTGGTTTTCACGTCGCTTGAACCGCTGTTTTTTCAAGAGCGCTGCATGCGTACCGGCGCCTTGGCCTATGTCGCCAAGACCAACGAGCTAAGTCAACTGCACAAGGCCGTACACGCCTTGAAGGCCGGATATACCTATTTCACGCAGCTGCCCAGCGGATCAATGAACACGCTGCAGCGCAGCGAAAAACAATTGATCGATCATCTCTCCAACCGCGAGTTGACCATCCTCCAGTACCTCGCCCGGGGGACTCCAAACAAGGAGATCGCCACGGCGATGCACTTGAGCCATAAGACGGTCAGCACCTACAAGATCCGGTTGATCGAAAAACTCGGCGTGAACGCGGCCGTGCATCTACGTGATTTCGCCAAGCGCAACCAATTGATCTGAGGGTGCCAGAACGTGCGTGTCCTGTTATGCGCCTTGATGTTGTGCCTGATGCCAGCGGCGCAGGCGGCCTGGGGGGACGGGCCGAAGTCCTTGCAATTGCTGGGGCGTTCCACCGTGGAGGGTTACGAGGCCGCTCTGGATGACAAGGACCGGCAATGGCTGCGCAGCAAGCGTGTCTTGCGCCTCGGGGTCAGTGGCGCGGACTACCCGCCCTTCGAAGTGACGCGCAGCATGGATGAGCTGGAAGGCATCACCGCCGATTACGCTCAACTGATCGCGCAACTGCTGAGCGTTCCGATTGAAGTGCAGCGTTATGCGACGCGGGAAGCGGCCATGGAGGCCCTGAAATTCGGCGAGCTTGATCTTTTGGGGACCTCGAACAGTTTCGAAGCGGCCGACCCTGAACTGACTCTGTCCAGCCCCTACGCTGAAGATCAACCCATGCTGGTGACCCGACTGGACGAGCGCATGCCCGAAGATCTGGCGGGTAAACGCATCGCCATGGTCGATGACTATCTGCCGGCGAAAACCGTTGAAACGTTTTATCCCAAGGCCAGCCTGCAGCGTTATCCATCGGCGCTCGATGCGCTGGGAGCGGTGGCCTATGGGCAAGATGACGTGTACCTCGGGGACCTCATCAGCGCCAATTACCTGATCAACAATAACTACCTCAATAACGTTCAACTGATGGGACCGTCCGGTCTCGACGCCAACCCGTTCGGCTTTGCTTTGGCGCGGGACAACCTGGTGCTCAAGGACATCATCGACAAGGCGCTGGCAGCGATCCCCATGGATCAGCGCGCAACCATCGACCTGCGCTGGAGCGCCGGCAGGGTCAACAGGCTGGGGCAGTCACGGGTCAATCTGAGCGCCGGCGAACAGGAGTGGCTGGACCGTCATCCACAGGTGAAAGTCGGGGTGGTCGAGAACTTTGCACCGCTGACATTCTTCAATGCCGAAGGGCAATTCAATGGCTTGACCGCGCAATTGCTGACACTGATCAGCCAGCGCAGCGGATTGAATTTCAATGTGCTGCGGGGCCGCTCCCTTGACCAGCAGATCGAGCGACTCAGGGCCGGCGAGATCGACCTCATACCCGCCATCATCCCGGCGACTGAAGGTGTAGCAGACCTGCATTTTACCAGCCCCTATGTGACCAATCCGTACACACTGGTCAGCGCCGACACCCCCGATAGCCCGAAGACACTGGGCGAGCTGACCGGTAAACGTCTGGCTATTTATCACAGCCACCCGGCGCGCGCGTTCATTCTTGCGCAGGTGCCGGGCGTGCGGACGGTGGATGTTGACAACCCGGCGCAAGGCCTGGAGTTGGTCATGAACGGACAGGCGGACGCGGCCGTCAGCTCATTATTCATGACCCGTTACCTGATTGCCCGGTACTACCCGGGACGTTTGCGCATCCGCAGTACCGTGGGCGATGAACCGGCGCGCATCGCCATGGCCTCCGATCGCGGTGCCGTGGAATTGCATTCGATTTTAAACAAAGCGTTGCTGAGCATTTCGCCTGAAGAAATGGACGGTCTGGTCCTCCGTTGGGGCAATGATGTGGTGGAGGATGACAACTATTGGCTGCGTTATCGCCCCACCATTTTGCGGGCGTTTGCCGCTGCTGCTGTATTGCTCACGCTGGCCCTGAGCTGGATCGCCTGGCAGCGCCGGCAGATCCGCCAGCGCCAACAATGGTTACAGCAATTGCAGGACGCCAAGGACGCCGCCGACGACGCCAATCGCGCGAAAACCACCTTCCTGGCCACCATGAGCCACGAAATCCGTACGCCGATGAATGCCCTGATCGGCATGCTTGAATTGGCCGAAATGCGAGCGAAAGAAGGGGTGGCGGACCGTACCGCCCTGGAGGTGGCGTCCACGGCCGCGCAGCAGCTACTGGCATTGATCGGCGATATCCTGGACATCGCCCGCATCGAATCCGGACATCTATCCCTGACCCCCGAACGTGTCAATTTGCAGGCTCTGGTGACATCGGTGTGCCGGGTGTTCGAAGGCCTGGCCCGGGAGAAAGACCTGGTATGGCGTGTTGATCTGGACGCACGCAGTGACCGTGACGTGTTGATCGACCCCACGCGTTTCAAGCAAGTGTTGTCCAACCTCTTGAGCAACGCGGTCAAATTTACCGATGAAGGTGAAGTGAGCCTGACACTGCGGGTGGTGCCAGGGATTTCAGGTCATCTGGCGGTGAACATACACATCGAAGACAGCGGCATCGGCATCAGCGCGGTTGATCTGCAGCGCTTGTTCAACCCGTTCGTCCAGGCTGGCAACAACCAGCAGTCGGGCCGCAAGGGCTCCGGGCTGGGGTTGGTGATCAGTCGTACCCTGTGCGAAATGATGGGTGGGCGGCTGGTGCTTGGCAGCGTCCTTGGACGGGGCACAGAGGCTGAAATCAGCCTGTCGCTGGTGGTGTTGAAAGCCTTGCCGGCCAGTGACGTGGCGGACACTGGGCTGGCGGTTTCCACCCGTCCCCTGACGATTTTGGTGGTCGATGACTATCCGGCCAATCGCTTGTTGCTGACGCGTCAGCTGAGCTATCTGGGGCACTATGTCCTGGAAGCCGAGGATGGCGAGCAAGGGCTCGAACAGTGGCGCGCGCAGACGTTTGATGTCGTCATCAGCGACTGCAACATGCCCCGGTTCAGTGGTTATGAACTGGCAGGTGCGATTCGTGATGAAGAGCGCGCCTACGGCATGCCGCCGACTCTGATACTGGGCTTTACCGCCAATGCGCAGCCTGAGGAAAAGGTTCGATGCCTGGAAGCGGGCATGGACGATTGCCTGTTCAAACCCATCCTGCTGGCGGATTTGAGTGCCTGGCTGGCATCGCGATTTACCGGTGAATTGCCGGCACCGCTTGAGCCGGTTGAAGCGCCACCAACAAGCGAAATCGACTTGAGCGGCCTGGAGCTATACGTCGGTGAAGACCGGACCCTAATCAATCAATTGTTGCGCGAACTGGCCGAGTCCAACCGTGAGGACCGAATTGAGTTGCTGCAAGCGCACGTTGGCGACAACCGCTTTCGTCTTGAAGAGTTGGCGCACCGCATCAAGGGCAGTGCGCGGATGGTCCGCGCAGCGCGATTGATCGAGTGTTGCGAGGATCTGGAGCGAGCCTGCGCCGAAGGCTGTGCGGCACTGATCGATGAAGCGGTCGACCGGTTGCAGCGCGCCATGAAAAGTCTTGGGCAGCACCTTAAGCGCGACTGACGCTTAGTCCCAATGCGGTGCAATGCCTTTTGGGTTGGTCAGCCGTTGGTTGCGATCAAGACCGGCGATCAACGCCATGTCGGCCTCGCTCAAGATCAAGGTGCAGGCCTTCAAATTGCTTTGCAGGTTCGCGTGTTTGGTCGAGGAGGGGATCACCGAGTAACCCGACTGCATGGCCCACGCCAACGCGACTTGCGCTGCGCTAGCCTGAAGGCGTTCGGCGATCTGCTGGATGATGGGGTCCTTGAGCACTTCGCCATAAGCCAGGGTCATGTACGACGTGATGTGGATGCCCTGGCTTTGCGCGAACTCGACCACCTTGCGGTTTTGCAGGTACGGGTGCAGTTCGATCTGGTGGGTGGCGATGTGTTCGGCACCGACGGCGGCGATGGCTTGTTGCATCAGGTCGACGGTGAAGTTGGAGACACCGATCAGCCGGGTCAGGCCCAGTTGTTTGGCTTCGAGCAGGGCCCCCATGAATTCTTCAACCGGCACCTGGTTTTCCGGGGACGGCCAGTGGATCAGCGTCAGGTCCAGGTAGTCGGTTTGCAGTTTGCGCAGGCTCTCTTTGAGGCTGCCGATCAACCGCTCTTTGGCAAAGTTGGCGACCCAGATTTTGCTGGTGATGAACAGTTCGTCGCGGGCAATACCACTCGCGGCAATGGCCTCGCCGACCTCGGCTTCGTTTTCGTAGATTTGCGCGGTGTCGATCACCCGGTAGCCCAGCGCCAGGCCTGTGCTCACCGAATCGATGAGCACCTGGCCTTGCAGGCGAAACGTACCGAGACCGAAGGCGGGAATAGACATCTATGACTCCAGGGGTTGCTGTAGGAATGGGCACGAGTATCCGCGCCTGCATCCGTGAGAAAAACCGCTGGAGCGGCAAAGCAATGTTTACCGAAAGTCATGAATCCGCGGAACCTACCCCCGCGCCTCAAGAATCATGCAAGTCGTCGACCCCGTGGCATACAACCGTCCATCCACATCATAAATGCGCCCTTCGGCCAACGCCGTGGAGCGTCCCAGATGCACAATTTTCCCCTCGGCCCGCACCGGTCCACTGGCGCCCGTCAGCGCACGAACATAGCTGATGCGCAGATCCAGCGTCGTATAGCCCTGGCCCTTCTTCAGCTGGGTATGAATCGCACACCCCATGCACGAATCCAGCAACGTCGCCGCATACCCGCCATGCACACTGCCCAACGGGTTGTAATGCCGTGCGTCCGGTGTGCCCTGAAAGATAAACAGCCCGGCCGACCATTCGATGGGGATGAAATCCATCAGCGCACCAATCGGCGGTGAGGGCAGTTCACCGCTGCCAATGCCTTCGAAGAATTCGGTCGGCGACAATGCGCTGACATCAGCCATGGACAGGCTGCCAGGGCCAGCGAGGCGGGCACGCATGGCCTGTTCCTGAGCGATCCATTGAGCGAGCGTGGCTTCGCGGGTGGGACTTTGCATGATCGTGTCCTCGGACGGGGCGGATATTATGGTTGTAATTCCGATCGATATTATGTCCGAAATAAAAACTCCGCCAGCCCCGCGTGTCGCGTCATTCAGGCAATGTCTGCGTGATTGAATTCCTCGCCCAGAAAATCGATCAATGCCCGCACCGAGGGCAGCAGCCCACGGCGAGACGGGAAGATTGCATGGATGATTCCGCACTTTGGCGCCCAGCCCGGCACCAGATCCACCAGCTTGCCGGCCGCAACGTCATCACGTACCACCACGCTGGGCAGGTGCACGACGCCAATCCCCGCGACGGCTGCGTGACGCAACGCGAGCAGATCGTCCGTCACCATGCGGGGCGCATGCCGAATCAGCGCGCTGGCGTCATCGGGACCGAACAATTCCCACTGATATTCACGCTGCGCCGCGCCCCAATGCAGGCTGGGCAAACCGCTGAGATCAGCCGGGGAGGCGGGTGACGACAGGCGTTCGGCAAAGCTCGGGCTGCCCACCAGGCATTGAGTGCTGTTGCCCAGCACTTTCATCACCATGTCGGTGTTTTCCAGCGGTGGAAAGCGCACGCGCAAGGCGATATCAAACCCTTCGTGGATCAAGTCGACCCTTCGGTTGGTGCTTTCGATGAAGAGCTCCACCCGCGGGTACTTGAGCATGTACCGCGTCAACATCGGCCCTACCCAGGAGTTGAGCAGTGCCGTCGGACAACTGATGCGCACCAGGCCTTGGGGTTCGGAGCGATTGCGCTCGATCAGTTCGGCGGCGCTTTCCGCTTCCACGCGCATGGCCAGGCAGCGCTGGTAGTAGGCCTGGCCGATTTCGGTCAGTGAACAATGTCGGCTGGTGCGATGCAGCAGCCGGACCCCGAGGCGTTCTTCAAGCTCGGCAATTCGCCGGCTGAGCTTCGATTTAGGCATGTCCAGCGCGCGTCCGGCCGGGGCGAAACCGCCGTGTTCCACCACTTGGGTGAAGTAGTAGAGGGTGTTGAGGTCTTCCACCATCGTTCTCCAGATAGAACGCTAAGACTGATTTTTGCAGTCTAGTGCACTAATGGTTGCGGTTTTAAGCTTTGTCCATGGCTTCACTCACCTCATCAGGAGACACCATGAAAAACATCATCGGTATCTACACCAGCCCACGTGCCCATTGGGTCGGCGACGGTTTTCCGGTTCGCACGCTGTTTTCCTACGACAACCTGGGCAAGCACATCAGCCCGTTCCTGCTGCTGGATCATGCCGGCCCTGCAGAGTTCACCCCGACCACCGAGCGGCGTGGCGTTGGTCAGCATCCGCACCGTGGGTTCGAAACCGTGACTATCGTTTATAAGGGCGAACTGGAGCACCGCGACTCCACCGGCAGCGGTGGCAAGATCGGCCCTGGCGACGTGCAATGGATGACCGCCGCCTCAGGGATCCTGCATGAGGAGTTCCACTCCGAAGGTTTCGCCAAGCGCGGCGGCATTCTGGAAATGGTGCAGCTGTGGGTCAACCTGCCGGCCAAGGACAAAATGGCCGACGCCGGTTACCAGACGATTCTCGATGGCGACATCCCGAGCATCCCGCTCAAGGACAGGGCTGGCAGCCTGCGCCTGATTGCCGGTGAGTTCGATGGCTACACCGGCCCGGCGCGCACGTTCACCCCGATTGATGTCTGGGACCTGCGTCTTAATGGCGGCAAATTGCTGACTCTGGACCTGCACGAAGGTCGCAACACCGCATTGGTGGTGTTGCGCGGTACGGTTCAGGTCAATGGTCTGGAGTCGGTGCGTGAAGGGCAGTTGGCCCTGTTCGATCGCAAGGGTGACAGGCTGACGCTGCAAGCCAGCCAGGACGCCGTGGTGCTGTTGCTCAGCGGTGAGCCGATCGACGAGCCAATTGTCGGTCACGGCCCGTTCGTGATGAACACCGAGCAAGAAATTCACCAGGCGTTCGCCGACTTCCAGTCCGGTCGCTTCGGCCAGATGCACGGTTAACCCGTAGCGCCTCAACAACCCGCTCTACACAGGATGCGTAGGCCGGTTCTCAGGCCAGGGATGGCTGTTGCCCAAACGAAAGAGGAAACGCACATGAATACCGTCAACGCGGCTAACTTCAACGGCCTGAAACCGACCATCGACCCCAATGACAGCGCCATGCTGTTGATCGACCACCAGAGCGGACTGTTCCAGATCGTCAAGGACATGGATGTACCGCAATTGCGCGCCAACGCGATTGCCCTGGCCAAGGCCGCGACCCTGTTGAACATGCCGGTGATCACCACCGCCTCCGTCCCGCAAGGACCGAACGGACCGTTGATCCCCGAGATTCATGAAGCCGCACCGCATGCCCAATACGTGGCACGCAAAGGTGAAATCAATGCCTGGGACAACGCCGAGTTTCATGCAGCAGTCAAAGCCACCGGCAAGAAAACCCTGGTGATCGCCGGCACGCTGACCAGTGTTTGCCTGGCGTTTCCTTCCATTGCGGCGGTGCATGAAGGCTACAAAGTGTTTGCCGTGGTCGATGCCTCGGGCAATCACTCGAAACTGGCCACTGATCTGACTGTGGCCCGTTTGACGCAAGCCGGGGTGGTGCCGATCGACATCATGGCTACGCTCTCTGAGCTGCAAGGCTCGTGGAACCGTCCGGATGCCGAGCAGTGGGCCGCTGTCTACGCCCAGGCCATGCCGCATTATCAATTGCTGATCGAAAGCTACCTCAAGGCTCAGCAAGTGGCGAATGAACACGAAGTGCTGGACTCCCAGCGCTGAACGGCAACCCCACGCCGATTTCCACTCGGCATCGATAACACGCGAGGACTATTGCAATGACCACTTCCTACAAGCGTCTCGACAAGAACAACGCCGCCGTTTTGTTGGTTGATCACCAGGCGGGGCTGCTGTCACTGGTGCGCGACATCGAACCGGACCGTTTCAAGAACAACGTGCTGGCCCTGGCTGACCTGGCCAAGTACTTCAAGCTGCCGACCATCCTCACCACCAGTTTCGAGACCGGCCCCAACGGCCCGCTGGTGCCAGAGCTCAAGGCGCTGTTTCCGGATGCGCCGTACATCGCCCGTCCTGGCCAGATCAACGCCTGGGACAACGAAGACTTCGTCAAGGCGATCAAGGCCACCGGCAAGAAACAACTGATCATCGCCGGCGTGGTGACCGAAGTCTGCGTGGCATTCCCGGCACTCTCGGCGCTGGCCGAAGGCTTTGAGGTGTTCGTGGTGACGGACGCTTCCGGCACCTTCAACGAGCTGACCCGGCAATCGGCCTGGGACCGCATGTCGGCCTCGGGTGCGCAGTTGATGACCTGGTTCGGCCTGGCCTGTGAGCTGCATCGCGACTGGCGCAATGACGTGGAAGGGTTGGGCACTTTGTTCTCCAACCACATCCCGGACTACCGCAACCTGTTTACCAGCTACAACGCGCTGACCAACAGCAAGTAAATCCGGCAACACCTATTCAATGTGGGAGGGGGGCAAGCCCGCTCCCACATTGATTTTTGGTGTTTAGAAAATTGCATTCATCTTGCAGAATCAAACACTCCTACACTGTGGCCAATGTGTGCGATCTTTGCGCCATCGGTCCTTGATGGAGTTGCTCGATGCTGGCTTTTTTCACCAATCACCCGTTGATCTGCGCACTGGTCCTGATCCTGATCGATCTTGGGCTGTGGCGTTTGATTACCGCCAGCGGCAGCAACTGGAAGCTGCTGGTCCGGCTGGTGATTTTCTCGTTGTTCAGCGTTCTGCTGTTCAACGAAGGCTTGAACCCACTCGAGATAGCCCCTTGGCCCGACAATGTGCCGTTGCACCTGGCGGCCACCGGTTTGCAGATCGGTTGGTGGCTGTTCGGCGCGCGGACCCTGACGGTGCTGATCGGTGCGGTGATGATGCAACGGGTCGGGCACACCGGGCGCTTGCTTCAGGACTTGCTCGGGGCGGTGATCTTCCTGATCGCGATCATCGCGGCGTTGGCGTACGTGCTCGATCTGCCCGTCAAAGGCGTGCTGGCAACCTCCGGCGCCGTTGCGATCATCGTCGGCCTGGCCTTGCAAAGTACCCTTAGCGACGTGTTCTCCGGGATTGTCCTCAACACCACCAAACCCTATCTACTGGATGACTGGATCTCCATCGACGGCACCGAAGGCCGGGTCACCGACATCGACTGGCGCGCCACGCGCATGCAAACCGCCCAAGGCAGCATGGCGGTGATCCCCAACTCGTTGGCGGCCAAGGCCAAGATCATCAACTTCAGCCGGCCGAGCGACATTTTCGGCGTGTCGATCAGCCTGCAACTGAGCCCGCACGCGCGCCCGCAAACGGTGATCGACGCGCTGGAACGAGCGATGCAGGGCTGTCGTTATTTTTTGAGTCATCCGGCACCGTGCGTAGCCCTCAAGGGCTCCAGCGCCGCGGGCGTGGAATATGAAATCAGTGGTTTCGTGGTCTCGATGGATCAAAAGCGCATGGTGCGCAATCTGCTGTATGACCTGGCCTACCGGCATTTGCAGGCGTCTGGTATCAACCTGTTGTCGAGCGTTGAGCCCAATGCGCCGGCGAACCTGTCGCGGGCACGCGCTTTGCTGGACAGCTCGAACATTTTCTCGACCCTGCGCCAGGATGAGAAAGAGACTTTCAGCCAGCACATGACCCTGCAAAACTTTCGTGCCGGGGACATGATTCTGCCGGCGGGGGAGATCAGCGATCATTTGTTCATCATCGAATCCGGGGTGGTTTCGGTGGAGATGAGCCGTGGCGGGGTCAAGTTCGAGCCGGGACGCATGGGGCCGGGCGAGGTGATCGGCGAGGGCGGGATTTTACTGGATGCCGCGATGCCGGCAGACTTCGTCGCCAAAACGGCCTGCAGCTTGTACCGGATCGAGAAGGAGTACCTCAAACCCTGCCTGGAGGCGCGGCATGACATCGGCGAGTCGATGAAGGCGCTGCTGGATTTCCGCTTGAACAAGGCACAGACATTGACTCAGGAAGTGCCGAAGGTGGTGGCGAGGAAGGGGTTTTTGCAGTGGCTGCGTAACAGGGCTTAGTGGACTGCGGAGGATGGCAATTTCAGACCCGGTTAATTTCTCATTGGTCTCCAATGGCCTCCTCGACTTCTGGAATATTGGCTATTTGTCAGAAGGGCGGGCGGGATTAACTTAGCTCCACGCCCACTTGCTATTGGAGTCCACCATGAAACCTCGTATCGATTTCTACACCGCTTCCCCAGATGCGCTCAAAGCCATGATCGCCCTGGAGACCGCTGTTTCGAAGCTGCCGCTGGAAAAAAACCTGATCGAACTGGTCAAGCTACGGACCTCGCAGATCAACGGCTGCGCCTTCTGCCTCGACATGCACAGCGCCGATGCCCGCAAGGGCGGGGAAGATGAGCGCCGTCTGTTCACGTTGTCGGCCTGGCGCGAAACGCCGTTCTTCACCCCGCGTGAACGGGCGGCACTGGCCTGGACTGAGTCCATGACGCTGGTGAGCCAGACTCACGCTCCAGATGAAGACTATGAACTGGCCGTGTCCGAGTTCAGCCCGAAAGAAATGGTCGACCTGACCGTGGCCATCACCACCATCAACGCCTGGAACCGCCTGGCGATCGGCTTTCGCAAAATGCCTCAAGCCTGATCAGTGAGCATCTGCTGACGGCGCGGCCGGTGGTTGCACCTTGCGCATCAAGGGCGCCATCGCCGTGGCGATGATGAAGCAGATGTTCCAGGTTTGAATCCTTATGGCTCGTTGTGCCCCTCAATTGATAGTTGATAAGTGTCAATCACTCACATAACGGTCACGCCCTTGCTGTTTGGCCTGGTAAAGCAAAAGATCGCCACGGATAAGCATGGCTTGAATGTTGTCTTCGGGCCCACGCCAAGCGGTGACACCTATGCTGCAGGTGACGCCAATGCGTGTTCCGGCATAGTCCAGCGTCGAATCGCGCAAGACTTGCAACAATCGCTCGGCCATCGATTGTGCACCTGTCAGATCAGTATCCGGGAGCAGGATGAGGAACTCTTCCCCGCCAGTTCGGGCGACCAGGTCATGTTGGCGTACGGCCTGGTTAAGTAGCTGGGCAAAAAACTTCAGCACCTCATCTCCCCCGTCATGACCGTAGGTATCATTGACCCGTTTGAAGTGGTCGATATCCAGCATCAATATGCACAACGAACTGGGCGTACGGATGGCCCTGGCTAACTCTGCCTCTGCCAGTGCCATCGCCTCCCGTCGGTTGTACAACCCGGTAAGAAAGTCGCGGGTAGCCGCTCGATGTTGTATCCCGTAGGCATCAATCAATCGCCCCGACAGCCAAATGATCAAGAACACACTGGCAAGCATGCCAACCATCATTAATAAGCCGAGACCATTCCAGCTCAGGAACAGCGACAGGAAACTCGGTGTCAGTGGTTCACTATAGAATTCCAGGTGCAGGGCCTGTTGTGGATCCACGATGTCCCGGACAAAACGCTCCTCGCCTTGCTCCTCGGAAAGGTGTGTGGTGGGCCAGCCGGCGTCTTTGACAGGTATCAGATCTGCCTTTTCGTCGGTGAAATGAATGTCGACATACAAAGGTGGTTCATTGCCGTGGCTCACGGAGACATGCACGATAAGTGCATCGACAAACGCCGGCCCGATGGCCGAGCGCGGCGGCAGCGGTAACGGCTGCAACCGGGTCCGGGTTTCCCGGATCACCGCGTAGCGCCCAATGCAGCTGTAGCCCAAAAGTTGACGGCTGGTCATCTGAATGCCGCCCTTTGTCAGGCGCATTTGTGGCGCCAGCGGACTGGGCAATGCTGCTACTTGATGGCTAGGCACCCGTAATGTGTACTGAGACAGCTCTTCGATACCTTCACTCAGGACCTCTGTGGCACGCTGCTGCTCGGCAATGTACTTGTCTGGCAGACACCCGGTCGGTAGGGGATTTGCCAGAAGTAGCGAATATTGCAGTTTATGGGTCGCCAGTTGGCGTACCAGGGTGGCATAGCCCCAACTGCTTCGATGAGCCAGCAATATTTGCTGCCCTTCCAGCAGCAGAACGCGCTGACGGTGATAGCGGTCGGCCACCCCGATAACGGCAATCAAGATCAAGACTGCCCCTATAATCCAGCTGCCAACCTTTACGGCGCGCGCATACTCGATTACCCACCTCATGATTGTCACTCCGACAGGGCATTGGCAGTGCTTGTTTTGCGATCCCGTTGCCAGGCAGTCGAGCACCTGCTCAGAGTAGATCATTTAAAGGGGTAGTCATCCCGCCGCGTCATGCCGGTATCACAGCGATTTCGCTCCCACTGCACATTCCTGAGATGACAACGAACTACGCGTAAACATCGACTACACCCCTTGGCACTTTAGTAGGCGGTCGGCAGTAGCTTTTTTGTTGGTTTGCTAGACTGACCGTGCGCAGGACTCAGGCCTGCCGCAGATAACCCAGCAGTTCTCTGGAGATTTCGTGCTGCACCCGTCGAGGGAAGGTAGATGCAAACGCACAGAAATTACCCGCTTCACATTCATCTCTGGGCGCTGTTCGGGGCCGTTGTGCTGGTGGTCGGAGCGCTGACGTGCGGCATCAACTTCATGATGACCAAGACAGCCCTGGAAGTCGCAGCATCCGAAGCAATGAATCAGATCAGCGATGATACGCGCGACAAAATAGAAGAGACTGTGACGCCGGCGCGGATCGCGGTTGAGCTGATCAGCCACAGCTCCCTGGCCGATGCAACCTCTCTCGATCAACGCCTGCAGCATCTGGCGCTGGTTCGTGATGCGTTGGGATTATCGCCACTATTGCTATCGCTCTACGTCGGTTATGCAGACGGTAGCGTCTTCGTTGTTACGCCGCTGCGCGACGATTCAACCCGCTTGACCTTTCACGCTCCGCCGCAAGCCAGCTACGTCATTAACAGTGTCGAACGGGGCAGTGGTGCGCAGCAAGGCAAGCTTTACTTTCTCGATTCCAATCTCACGACACTCTCAGTCCAAGACGACATGGATTTTGCGTCCCACTTCGATCCCAGACAACGGTCGTGGTACACCAGGGCAATGGCCGCGGGCTCCCTCATTCGCACCGAAGCCTATACGTTCTTTATCGACCGAGTGGTCGGCGCAACGTTCGCTATCCCCACTGATAACCGCCGCGCAGTGGTGGGAGGCGATTTTCGACTGGACTCACTCGGGCAAATGCTCGCGCGCAAGGGGACCACCGCGCGTTCGGTGGCCGCTGTACTGGATGCCAGTGGCCAAGTCATCGCGATCGACAGGAAACTCCCTGAATCGGTATCGAGCACAGATTCCATCCGGACGGACCGACTCACGGTCGCCAGTGAGTATGGGGTTCCCATCCTGACGCTTCTTGCTAACGATATCGGGGCGTTAGGTAATACACCCCGCCGGCAAGAAGTGACAGCCGCGGGCGGCGAGATGTGGTACACGACCATCGAACGGTTGACGTCAGACGACGGCAAATCCCTCTTCCTGGTCTCCGCTATTCCAAAAGACGAGTTGCTCAAGGGCGCCAGGCAGCAGGCGTGGATAGGGATGGCGGCTACCGTCATTGTCATATTGCTTGCGATACCCTTGATCTGGTTTGCGGCGCGCTACATCTCCCGGTCCTTGCAAGCTCTTGCGGATGGGGTCGAAGCCATACGCAGGTTCGATTTCCACCAGCCGGTTTCCGTCCCGTCGCGCATCAGTGAGGTGCATGATCTTGGCAACGCAACCGAGGAAATGCGGCAAACGATCCAGCGCTTCTTGTTGATAGCGCAAGCCGTGTCCGCGGAAACCCGGCTCGATCACCTTCTGCCTTTGCTTTTACGCAAAACCCTCAATGCAGCGGGTGGAAATGCAGGCGTTCTGTACCTGGTGGAAGGCAGCGCTTTGTCGGTCGCCGCAGCGTTTGATCGCGATGGCAAAGATGTAACGCAAGCTGTGGCGAACACTTCAATTGAGTTAGCACTGCCTGTGATCGGCTCCGCTGCCCGCGGAAACGCTCCACAAACGCGCCACTTCACGGTAGATGAGATCCGTGATGCGAACCTCGAAATGTTGACGTCGGCTCAGTCGTCTCACTTTGCAGCCATCCCGCTTGCCACCCGCCAGGACGAACTGTTGGGCGTTATTCTGATACTGCGCGACACCCCGCTTGAAACTGCGCAGCTAGCCTTTGTCAGTACACTGGCCGGCCTGTTCACAGGCTCACTTGAGATGCAGGGGCTGACGAAAGCTCAGCGTGATCTGTTCGACGCGTTCATTCGCCTTCTGGCTGGCGCCATCGATGCGAAAAGCCCGCACACCGGCGGCCACTGCGAGCGCGTGCCAGAAATGGTCAAGATGCTGGCCAAGGCAGCCTGCGATGCCACCGACGGTCCTTATGAATCGTTCGGGATGACGGACAAACAATGGGAAGCCCTGCACGTCGCCGCCTGGTTACACGACTGCGGCAAGGTGACGACCCCCGAGTACATTATCGACAAGGCGACAAAGCTGGAGACCCTCTACGACCGGATTCACGAAATCCGTATGCGTTTCGAAGTGCTAAAGCGCGATGCCGAGATAGCGTATCTGCGTTCGGTCGCCGCCGGCGAAGCTGACGAGGCCTCGCGCGCGCGACGTGACGCCGAGTTCAAGGCGCTTGACGACGACTTCGCGTTCGTCGCCACTTGCAATCAGGGCGGCGAGTTCATGGACGCCGCGCATAAAGCGAGATTGCTGCAAGTCGCTGGCCGTACGTGGCTGCGGACCCTGGACGACCGCATCGGCCTCTCGCAAGAAGAACAGGCACGCAAGGCACACCATCCGGCAGCGCCGCTACCTGCATTGGAGCCACTGCTGGCCGATAAGCCCGAACACGTGATAGCGCGAACAGCGCATGACACGATCCCGGCGGACAATCCGTGGGGCTTCAAGCGCGATACGCCCAAGGATTTGTACGATCGGGGCGAGCTGCACAACCTGCAGGTGGGAAGGGGAACTCTCTCGAACGAAGAACGCTTCAAGATCGAAGACCACATCGTGCAGACACAGATTATGCTGGCGCGCTTGCCGTTCCCCAAGGAACTACGTCAGGTACCGGAGATCGCCGGCAATCATCACGAGAAGATGGATGGCACCGGATATCCCCGGCAACTGCATCGGGACGAAATGAGCCCGCTTGCGAGAATGTTGGCTATTGCGGATGTCTTCGAGGCGCTTACGGCAGCAGACCGGCCATACAGGCGGGCGAAGAGCCTTTCGGAGGCGGTCCACATCATGTCGATAGCCAGGGCGCAGCAGCATATCGATCCGGAACTGTTCGATCTTTTTCTGACATCCGGGGTGTACCGCCACTATGCCGAGCTCTATATGCAACCCGAGCAGATCGATGAAGTTGATATTGCACAGTACCTGGGGGCGAACGTATGAACATGCAGCAGGCCAACCGGCGCGGCGCTACAAATCCGGAATTAGCCACGCCTCTGAAATGATCATATGAGCCTCATTTTGAAATAGCCGATTGGCTGGCGGCAATGCTGCTATCTTTCAGTGGTGCAGGCTACGAGCTATTTGGCTGCCCTTCAGGGACTGCATCATGCCCACTTCATCTCCCCACATTGCTGTTCTTGGTAGTTTCACTTCGGGATTGGGTTCCATTGAACTGGAACGCTTTGCCGACCTGGACAGCCTCTTAGCCGTTCCCGCGTTTGATGTGTTGTTGCTTGACATGCCAGGTGCCTCGGCAGGGAAATTGCTTCGCAAGCTGCGCATAGATACTTCCTATCGATTCAGTTTGATTTACTGCTGCCGTGATTTGGATGGTTGGTGCGAAGCGCTGGGCGATGGTGCTCCCCCTGCAGATCTCCAGGAAGTCACACCCCTCTGGAACTTGTGGAAAGCACGGTTCAGTCTCTTTGATAGCGCAGGGGCGTCTGATCGATTTGAAAGCCGGGTGCTTTCGTGGTTGTGGTTTCGCTCCAGCGCAGAAGTGCACGCGCTGCGCGATCCAGAGGTGCCTCAGCATTATCGCTACCCATTGCTGGAGGTTTTGGCCGAGGACGAACAGGTCAATACCTTCGTCTGGCTGACACTGATGGCCGAGCAGGACTGGCTTGAAGAGGGGGTACTGGTCGATCGCGTCCGACTCTGTTCAAGCTGCGGTTCGGGCCGTTTGAACTATGTTGATGTATGCCCCGAATGTCAGGCCCTGGACATTTCCCGTCAGCCTTCACTGCACTGCTTTACCTGCGGCCATGTGGGTGCCCAAGAGAACTTTCTGAAAGACGGGATGTTACTTTGCCCTAACTGTCTGAACCGATTGCGACACATTGGCAGCGACTATGATCGACCGCTGGAGAATTACCGCTGCCGGTCATGTCAGGCTTTTTTCGTTGACGCCGATGTTCAAGCGCGCTGCCTGGATTGTGTCTTGGCGCACGCACCCGACAAGTTGCGGGTACGCGAAATCCGGCACTACCGCTTGACTGAAGCAGGACGTTTGCGCTGCCGCCAAGGCTTCAGCAATGAGCTGGGTGGGGTCAATCACTTTGGTCGACTTAACTTACTGGGCGGCAAGGATTTCTATGAGCTGCTCACGTGGCAAATTCAGATCGTACGCCGCTATAAACTGCCGGATTTTTCACTGATTGGTCTGCGCTTTGTCAACTTGACCGATACCCTGCTTCGACTTGGCGAGCACCGCGGGCATGCCTTCGTCGACAGTCTGGTCGATCGTTTGCAGGAAACCGTCAGGGAAACCGATCGTTGCTCTCGAAGCTCGGAAGAGTTTCTCTGGCTCATGCTCCCGAATACCGGGGCCGAGGGACTAGTGAGTGTCAAACGACGTTTGGAGCAGGTCGCCGAGTTGTTCTCGGGACCTGAAGTCAGCCAGATATCTCTTCGTGTCGTCAGCTTCACTGCGCCGCAGGATCTGCTTGAACAAGAGGACGGCGAATTGTTGCTGGCCCGTCTCGCCAGCGAACTGGCTTGAGGCTGCGATGTATCCACTCTTTGATCAGACTCAGGAAATTCTCAATCAACTGTCGGGCCCCGGCGGTTTGAGACGATTGTTTTATATGCTCTTTCCGTTTTTCCTGCTGCTTGAACTGCCGTTCAATACGCTGGTGTTGCTGGGCGTCTTGCGCTGGTTCGTGCGACGGCAATCCCACCGCCCACAACATAGCCTTTATCAACCGAAAGTGTCTTGCATCATCACCTGTTACAGCGAAGGGATGGACGTGCAGAAGACGCTGTTAAGCCTGTGCGAACAAACCTATCCCGGACACATCGAGATGATACCGGTGGTGGATGGCGCTACCTTGAACCAGCCTACACTGCATGCGGTACGGGACTTTCGGGTAGACCCTCTTTTGTATCCACGGCGGCATCTTCGTCCGATTGCCAAGTGGCAACGTGGTGGCCGAGTGTCTTCATTGAATGCCGGTCTGGCCCATTCCAGCGGTGAGATCGTGATGGCCCTGGATGGTGACACGTCGTTTGACAACAACATGGTCAGCGCCATTGTGCGGCATTTTGAGGACCCGGCTGTGCCGGCGGTGGCTGGCAGCTTGCGAGTCCGTAATGCCTGGAGTTCCATGATCGCAGCGATGCAAGCGCTGGAATATTTGCTTTCGATCCATATGTCGAAAATCGGTTTGGCCGAGTGGAATCTGGTCAATAACATTTCTGGTGCTTTCGGCGCGTTCCGTCGCAGTTTTCTTATAAAAATTGGTGGCTGGGATACTCACACAGCGGAAGACCTCGACATAACACTGCGCATCAAAAGTTATTTCGGGCGTCATGATTTAAGAATTCCATTTGAGCCTGAAGCCATCGGCCATACCGATGCACCAACGACGCTCAAGCAGTTTCTCATGCAGAGGCTACGCTGGGATGGTGACCTGTTTTTTCTGTACGTTCGTAAGCACAGCCACAGTATTAATCCGACGCTATTAGGTTGGCGGAGCTTTTTGATGATGCTCCTCAGTGGCTTCTTTTTTCAGTTGGTGCTGCCATTCATCATTTTTGGCTACACTTTGGTGGCCTTGTTCATCCTGCCTGGCTCAACGCTGTTGATCTTGTCGTTTCTGGTCTATCTGCTGTATTTGACGATCACCGCAATATTGTTCGGGGCCTTGCTGTTAATAGTTTCCGATCGACCTCGGCAGGACCTGCGCTTAGGGTTGCTAGTGCCGATTTATCCGCTATTCATGTTGCTCATGCGCTGCTGGAGTGCAGTCGCCATGCTCAACGAGATGTTCCGTCGTGGCCATGAGGAAAGCGGCATGGCGCCATGGTGGGTCTTGAGAAAAGCCACAAGGTTTTAAGATGCGATCGGTACTTTTGGCTCTAACTTTATCGCTGTCATGTACTTCGTTGCTGGCTCAACCGCTGACACTTCAAGAATTGATAGATAAGCAACAATCAGATCCTCTGCTTCGTGCAGGCCAGGCTGACCTTCGAGCCCTCGACGCAGAAGCCAGGCTTCACCAGGACCGGGCGGGATGGCAAGTGTTCGCCGGTGCTGGCGCGGGGCGTTTTGAAGAGTTGGTCACCCCTGACGTTCGCGATGATTATTTCGGTCGAAATTTGAGTCTTGGTGTACGCCATCCTCTGTTGGGTAGCCTTAAGCGTCAGCTCGACCTACTGCAAGCTAATCAGTACGAACGCCAACGACAGCAATCGCGCGTTGCTTTGGAGGTTGCAAGCCAGCGTCTGGCTTTGCGTAGTGCTTACGCTGACTGGTGGCGTGTGCAACAGGAAGTCGCTTTTTGTGATGCGCTCATTCCAACGGCCAAGAAGGCTGATCAGGCGATTCGCCTGCGTATGGAAAAAGGTTTGTCACGCACTTCCGAAGGTCAGTTGCAGTTGGATGAGTGGGAAGGGCTTTCAACCCGATGCAAGGCGCTGACCAAAATCGAAGTAGACGTACGCGAAGATTTGGCTAGCATCAGCATGAGCGGGTTGCCAGCAGGCGCCCAAGCGGTAGCCGAGCCTCTCGCGCCACAACCACAACCATTGGTTCAATGGCAGGCGCTGTTGAATCAGCATCCAAGGGTCACGGAAAAACAAAGCCTTCGTGATTTGGCCGACAAAGAGCGAGAAAACCCCTGGTATTCGTCTATTGATTCCGATGTTGCGCTGGCCAGCACTCGGGAGTATCGCAGCGATTCGGATAAAGCGGGCAGCGGCTTGGTGGCCAGCCTCTATTTTTCTACGCCTTTCGACTTGGTCGGCAATACGCGGGCTCGCCAACAAGTCGCCGACGCACGCTACGAAGCGGCGAGCGACCGTGTCGAGGCCGAACAACGTGCGTTGGGTCTGGAGCTGAGTAAGGCATTGCGTGCCCAAAACACTGCGCAAGCGTCGATCACGCAGCGCAGCCAGCAATGGCATACCGCTGCGTTGGCTCTCGATGAGGAAAAGGCTCGGAGCACGCTGGACGCGAATGGAAACCTCACTGCCCTATTGACCGCCGAGCGCGTTTATTTCCAGTCAGGATTTGAATTGATTGCGGCGTGGCATGCCGCCTGGTTGCGTCAGGCCGAGTTGAATCTCTTCACCGAAGACAGCCCACAATTTGCTGCGTTGTTGGGTGATGAACGATTGGAGTGGTGGCCGATGATCAAGCCGCAACCCGCTGCGATTGCTGCTACCTCAACCTCTGCGGTGCGGCGTAAAAATGTTCCAGTCGAGCCAGAAAAATGGCTTCAGGCCACCTATGTCTGGAACAGCGAAGCGTTGCTGGATCCAGTGCGTCGTCAGGCGGAACTGCAAGCATTACGCAAAGCCGGGATGCAGAAAATCTATCTCGGCCTCAACGCCGTCCAGGTGGCCAATCTGTCGGCGACCCGCCAGCGGCTTGAGCAATTGCTCCAGGATGCTGCACGTAGCGGTCTGCAAGTGAGTCTGCTTCTCGGCGACCCAAGCTGGATTGAACCGCAGCACCGCAAGCAACTGACGGAATTATTGGGCAAGCTTGATGGATTACCGTTTACCAGCCTTCACCTGGATCTCGAAGTCGAACAGTTGGGCATGCCGGTCCCCGATCAACGCCTGAAAGACTGGCTCGACACGTTACGTGCGGCAACAGTGGCAAGCCAGTGGCCGGTAGCAATATCGAGCCACCCTCGCTGGTTCGTTGCGGCTCAGGCCGGGCACCCCTGTGTGCCTTGTGCTCTGCCAGCAATCGGGGTACGTCAAGTCAGCCTGATGATTTACACCCGTAACCCGCAACGCAGTGCGCAATTGGCAGGGGAGATAGCGCAACGTTGGCCTGATCTGCAATTTCGCCTGGCTCAGAGCACCGAACCGCAGTTGCCATCCACCGAAAGCTGGGCAGGCGCCTCCGCTGAACAATTACAACGCCAGGTAGCGAAGTGGCGTGACCAGCTACAACCTCAGGGCGTTGCCGGTATCGATTGGCAAGCCTGGCGAGACTTCCCCAAACGGTGAGAGGCTCATGAAGATTCGTTTCGATAGTCAAAAAGAGCACAACCCCACTGAGGAGCATGGCCTGAACGTGCTCTACGCTCCCGGTAAACGTATGGCATTTCGCCTGCGCTGGTACCTGATCCTGTTCCTGGTAGCCAGCCCATTACTCTGGCTTTTCGGCAAGCTGTTGTACGGCATCTTGGTGGTTGACGCGCCGGCGCAGTTGTTCTTGCCTATTCAGGAGGTGCGCGCACGAGATGCTGGTCGGGTCGAGCAGCTATTCGTCACGGTGGGTGATCACGTGCAAGCCGACCAACTGCTGGTCAACCTCGACAATCCGGAGTGGCGTGCCCGGCTGATGCAACTTGCCGCCATGCCCGTTGAAGCTACGCGGCTTGGCGATTCCGATTTGGGCATGAAAGTGCGTCAATTGCTCAGCGCCAAGGTGGGCAGGGCAGAGCAACGTGTTCAGCAGTTGGACAGTCTTGTTCGGCAAGGCGCTGCCACTCGAGGTGAAGTGCTGGCCGCACAGACCGAGCGCGATGGGTTTCGATCGGAGTTGTTGGCTTTCGAGCGTCGTGAGCAGTTAGCTCATCAATCGCCTCAAGGATTTGATCGGGAAGTGATCCAACAAAATACTGAACAGCAATGGCTGAAGACACGGCTGGCCGCCTTGTCAGTGACGGCGCCGCAGAGTGGTCGTATAGCAGAAGTGCTTGTTACCCAAGGTGAGAACGTCGGCCCGGGAACGTTGCTGATGCGTCTGGAACGTTTGGCCGACCCATTGCTCTGGATTTATCTGGAACCGCTTAACATCAACTACGCGCAGATAGGTCAGCCACTGAAAGTCCATATGCCGGACGGAGAATGGCTGGATGCTCACGTGGTGCGGGCCGCAGACAGTGCCGCTCGCACGCCGACGGTTCTGCGCGGACCATTCGCCGCGAACGAAATGGGATTGCAGGTTGCTGCCAGGTTTGATCAACCACTGCCGGCGCGCTGGAGAATCGATCAACTGCCGTTGAGTGTTCATTTTCCCTATGATTGGCTGCGGATGCTGGGGATCAACAAATAAGCAAGCCGTCGAAACGGGATGTATAGGCCCTGCGAATTCTCAATGAGCATCGGCACTCGGCGCGGCCGGTGGTTGCACCTTGCGCATCAAGGGCACCATCGCCGTGGCGATGATGAAGCAGACCATGATCATCAAGAACGCGTCGCCATAGGTTTGGGTCTGGGCTTCGCGGTAGGTCAACAGCCATAGCTGATGCAGGCTGGCGGTGACGCCCGTGTCGCCGCTTTGGCCGAGGGCAGTGAAGTTGTTGCCGACCTGTGACAGCCACTGGTTGAGCGCTTCGTTGGTGCTGTTCAGGTGTTCCGCCAGCCTTGTGAAATGCAGGTTGGTGCGGTCGTTGAGGATGGTTGCGCAGGCGGCGATGCCGATGGCGCCTCCCAGGTTGCGCATCAGATTGAACAACCCCGACGCATGCTTGAGCCGTGCCGGCGCCAGACCACCCAGGGTCAACGTCACGGCCGGCGGCACCGCCAGTTGCTGGGCAATCCCGCGCAATGCTTGCGGCAGCATCAATTCCCTGGCCCCCCAGTCATGGGTGATCGGGCTGAAATCCCACATCGATAACGCGAACAACCCAAGGCCGGTCATCATGATCCAGCGCAGATCGACGCGGTTGGCCAGAAAGGCATACAGCGGAATCGCCATGATCTGGAACACCCCGGTGGAGAAAACCGCCAGGCCAATGTCCAGCGCGCTGTAGCCACGCACCCGTCCGAGAAACAGCGGCGTCAGGTAAATCGTGGCGAACAGGCCGATGCCGGTGACGAACGAAAAGAAGCAGCCGAGGGCGAAGTTGCGGTCTTTCAAGGCGCGCAGATCGACGATCGGGTTGGCCACGTGCAAGGTCCGGCCGATGAAAGCGAGGCCGGCGAGGCCGCTGATCCAAGCGGTGATAAGAATGGTGCTGTCGCTGAACCAGTTCCAGCGCGGGCCCTCTTCGAGGGTGTATTCCAGGCAGCCGAGAAACAGCGCCATAAACACCATGCTGAGGTAATCGGCGCCCTTGAGCAGCGACAGTTCCGGCTGGTCGATTTTCACCAGCATCGGCACTGCCACGGCAACGAAAATCCCCGGCACCAGGTTGATGTAGAACAGCCAGTGCCAGGACGAAATATCAGTAATCCAGCCGCCGATCACCGGCCCGAGGGTCGGCGCCAGCGAAGCCACGGCGCCAATGGTGGCGGCGGCAATGACGCGTTGTTTGCCGGTGAAGAAAAAGAACGCCGTGGTGAACACCAGCGGGATCATCGAACCGCCGAGAAAGCCTTGCAGGGCGCGGAAGGCGATCATGCTCTGGATGTTCCAGGCCACGCCGCACAATAGGCTGGCCAGGGTAAAACCTACCGCCGAAGCGCAGAACAGCCAGCGGGTGGAAAACACCCGAGACAGCCAGCCCGAAAGCGGGATCACAATAATCTCGGCGATCAGGTAACTGGTCTGTACCCACGCTGTTTCGTCGGTGCCGGCCGAGAGCCCGCCGCCGATGTCACGCAACGAGGCCGAAACGATCTGAATGTCCAGCAGCGCAATGAACATGCCGATACACATGCTGGCGAACGCAAACACCTTGGTCGCCGTCGCCATGTTGGCGGGATTGAACGGTGGCGCCGGGACAGCGAGGGCGCGGCTCATGGTGCGCTGGCCACGGCTGGGGTGTCAGCGCTTTTGCGGGTGTCGACTTCAGCGGTCACGGACAGGCCGGGGCGCAAGTGGCCGAGCACACCGTCGGCCGGATCGAGGACGATGCGCACCGGTACGCGCTGGACGATCTTGGTGAAGTTGCCCGTGGCGTTTTCCGGTGGCAGCACGCTGAACTGCGAACCGCTGGCCGGTGCGAGGCTGCCCAGATGACCGTGGAATTCCTGACCCGAGAGCACGTCGGCATGAATGATCACGCGTTGGCCCGGAATCATCCGCGCCAGTTGATCTTCCTTGAAGTTGGCGTCCACCCACAAGCCACTGGAAGGCACCACTGAGAGTAATTGCGAACCCGCCTGCGCATACGCGCCGACCCGCGCCCGGCGATTGCCGATCACACCATCCACCGGGGCTTTCAGTTCGGTGTAACCGACATTCAATTGCGCCAGGTCCCGTTCGGCCCGTGCCTGCATCAGTGCGGCGCGGGCTTGCTGTTTCTGGGTTTCGATCACGTTCAACTGGCGCTGCGCCGCCAGCAACTCGGCCTGGGCTCGCGAGCTGAGCGCCTGAGCGGTCTTGAAGGTGGCATCGGCCCGTTGCGCGCTTTCTACCGAGACGGCGTTGGTGCTCACCAGTTTTTTGTAGCGGGCATTGTCATCCCGCGAGCGCGCGGTTTCGGCACCAGCGGCCTCGATCCCGGCGCGGGCCTGGCCGATGACCGCGTACTGCAATTGTTCAGTGGCGTCGAGATTGGCCAGCAGGGCTTCTTCGGCGGCAACCGCGCCTTCGGCTTTGGCGAGATTAGCGCGATAGTCGCGGGAATCGAGGCGAATCAGCACATCGCCGGCCTTCACTGGCTGGTTGTCGGTGACCAGCACTTCTTCGATATACCCGGCCACTTTCGGGCCGATTACCGTGACGTCGCCGCCAATGTACGCATCGTCGGTTTCTTCGATGAAACGACCGGCCGTCCACCAGTGACTCGCATACAGACCGGCAAACACCAGGGCTGCAATAACCGCCGTCAGCAGGATCAACCGTTTGAGCAGGGGAGGCTTGGGTGTGCTCACCGGGACTGCAAGGTCGGATTCAAGGCTGGGCATGCTGGTCATGGAGTTTACCTGTAGGAAACGGGTGTTTATTACGCAGGTAATATGACGCATGTAATATTTGGTGGCAATTGATTTTTGCTGCCGGTCGTCAGGATGTTCGCCGACCGGGCATCCACCACCGCCAACCCATCCCGCGCGTCCCGATTACCTCCCCCTGTCAGTCAGTCCTGCAATATTGCTGGCTTTGTCATATTGACTATGTTGGTGTCATAAAGACTCATTTTGTACGGAGTCCTTATGACAACGTTATTTTTTAACTTGCTGATTTATAAGTGTTAATAAGTTGGCATGCTTCATGAAGTGACGAGAGCAACGTAATCGAAACAAGGAAGATGTCATGCCTCGTTCAATCCCGCTCAGCTTCACATTGTGTTTGTTGATCTCACCCCTTTGCATGGCCGATCAGGTCGTGCGCGAAGTCCCTGATACCACCGCTGGCAAAGGTTTCGGTGCGCTCACTGGAATGATGGTCGGCGCGGTGGGCGGTCCTGCGGGCGCGCTGGTCGGCCTTGGGGCTGGATTCTTTGCCGGCAGCGCTGTGCAGCAAGCGTCCGGCCATACGGAAACCGCCTACGAAGTCAAAAACGCCCAAGGCGAAATCAGCACCGTGCGCTCGCCCAATGCGCGCTTCGAGGTGGGGCAGCAGGTCACGCGTAAAGGTCCGCGTCTGGTGGCTCAGGACAACTGAGTCGCCACTCCATAAAAAATAGAAATGCATACACCGTGGGCTGGCCCGATTTGAATTTGATGTACCAACTTTTGATCCTTTAAGGGGGCAACACAATGCAAGCCATCAACGCCAAAGTATTGGGCGCGCTGGAAAACGTCATGGTGATTTCCACCACCGACTTGCAAGGCAACATCACCTACGTCAACGACCTGTTCTGCAAACTGACCGGCTACAACAAGGAAGAACTGCTGGGCCAACCCCACAGCATCGTCCGCCATGCCTCCGTGCCAAAAAGCACCTACAAGCAGATGTGGGACACCATCAAAAAAGGTGAAATCTGGACCGGCGTTATCCCAAATGTCGGCAAGGGTGGCGGGCTCTACGTGGTCGACACCACGGTGCAACCGCTGTTCGACGAGCAGGGCAACATCGTTGAGTACATCAGCATTCGTCGTGTGATTAACGACTTGATGGGGGACTTCGAAGCACTGGAATTTTCCAAGGAGCAATTCGACGAACACTACGACAGGTAATCGGCCATGCCAGGGTTAATCGAACGCATCGTGATCGGTTATGGCTCTGAGTCCGGCAATGCACGCGGGTTGACGCAACGGTTGTTGCGTCTGCCCTGTGTGCAGCCGTATGCATTGGCCGTGCAGGATCTGAATGCACTTGAGCTTGAAACGCTGACCACTCGGGATCTGTTGATCGTTGTGTGCAGCTCGTTCGGCGACGGCGAACCGCCGGGCAACGCCGATCGTTTTCTGGATCAACTGATCCAGTGCGAACACCTCAGTAGTGTGCCTTACGCGATCTTTGGTCTGGGTGACACTGCTTACCCGACTTTTTGCGGTTTCACCAAAAGCCTGGACGCTGCACTGCTGCAAAAGGGCGCAGCGCCCTGGATCAATCGCGTGGACGCCGACACCGATTTCGAGGGCTTTTTCGAGACCTGGTGCGCCACCCTCGAAGCGGTCTTGAAGGGCGACCGCCGGGCCGGCACCACGTTGCAATTGCAAGTCACCGCCTACGGCGAAAACGCCGCGTGGCCAGCGCGGGTGATCTCCCGTACGCGGCTCAATGCGACGGCGCCTTATGCCTGGCAGGTGCGCCTCGATATCGAAGGCAGCGGCATCAAATACCGCGCAGGGGACAATCTTTATGTGCTGGCGCAAAACGATCCACAACTGCTGGCGCAGATCGGTCAATGGTTCGGTCGCGACGATGCCCATACGCTGCTGGCGACCAAGGAGCTGCGACAACTGGGCAAATCGCTGTTGCGCGACATGGCTCGGGTCAGTCAGCACGACACCTTGAAAACCTTGCTCAAAGTCAGCAACCGTAAAGAGCTCGAAGGTTATTTGTACGGCAAGGACTTGCTCGATGTGCTCAGCGACTTCTGTGAGCCAGGGCAAATGAGTCTGGAAGAATTGGCCGAGTGGCTGCCGGATGTTTTGCCGCGTGCCTATTCCATTGCCTCTCACGACCAGCCGCACTACGTCGATCTGTGCATTCGGGAAATCGCCTATCAATTGGCCGACCGTCCGCGTATCGGCACCGCGACCGGCCATCTGGCGGGCAAGCTTGCCCAGGTTCAAGTGTTTGCCCGCAGCAACGTGCGTTTTCACCTGCCACGACAGGCCGATCATCCCGTCGTGTTGATTGGCACGGGGACTGGCATTGCACCGTTGATCGCATTGCTGGAGCAGATAGAGCAACAAAGCAGCCCTGCACAAACGTGCCTGATCTTCGGTGATCGACGCCGGGCATCGGACTTTCTCTACCAGCCGCGCCTCGAAAAATGGCAGGAAACGGGCGTGCTGGATCAGCTCATCACCGCGTTTTCACGAGACGCTGACCGTCGCTATTACGTGCAGGATGCCATGCTCGAACACGGTGCCTATCTGTGGGCCTTACTCAGTCAGGGCGCGCATGTGTATGTGTGCGGCAATAAAAGCCACCTGGAGCGAGCCATCGATGAGGCGCTGGTGAACATTGCCATGAGGTACGGCCATTTGGCCGAAGAAGACGCGCAGCAGTTTGTGGCCGACCTGTCGAGCTCGGACCGGGTACACAAAGAGCTGTATTGAGGGCGTGGGGTTTGAAATGAACAAAGGCCGGTGATCTACCCGATCACCGGCCTTCGTTGTTTTAACGCTTAAACCCGCTTGGAAAGCAGTTGTCTATGATCCAATCAGCGAAAGCGATGAGATTGGCTGGAGAGGCTATAGCAAGCTCTACAGGGCATTCGAATGGGGCTTTGATACATCCAAAACGAACACATCAATAAGCCCTGTGAGTTCTGGCGGTAGGGTTGCTTCGATTTTGCTTTTTAGTTGCTGGGCACTTTCAATTCCATGGTTCTTACGCCCAGCAACCTCTTCGCTCGCACCAAACCAAATCGCGAGGAAAATACCTTGCTGCTCTGCGTCGGGGTGTATGGAGTAGAGTTCATTCAATTGACTGGAAGCAGCTGTAAAAAGCTC